>NZ_CP192507.1:1715486-2024083 GCF_050613145.1 Lysinibacillus sp. LZ02
TAAAAAAGATATTAAGGTACTCAAACGTACTGGACTACAATATGCAGTTATTCAAGTCGATGGAGATTATTTCAGTAGAAGAGAGGCTATTACATTCAATGCTAATGGATTCATTGGATTTGCAGGGTGGGCAAGTGATTATAACTTACTACCATTCGCAAATGCATTTGAAAAATGGATGAATTGGTTAACAGAGGTTATTGAAGTAACAGCTTAAAGAGGTGTGCGACATTTTGTCGCCACCCTTTAAAAAAGGGGGATATTCTATGAGTTTTGATGTGATTGAACGTGAAGGGCAGCGTGTATTGACAACGGCACAAATTGCTCAAAGTTATGCAGCTGAAGCCAAAACCGTTACTCGTAATTTCCAACGTAACCAGCAACACTTTGAGCAAGGTGTTCACTACTTTGCATTGACGGGAGAGGCATTAAAGCAATTCAAAGGCGAGCGACAAAATGACGCCACCCTTAAATTCGCATCAGTGCTTTATTTATGGACGGAACAGGGAGCATTTTTACTTGCTAAGTCTTTGAATACGGATAAGGCATGGCAAGCGTATAATATGCTCATTTCGGAGTATTACAAAGTGACGCAACAGCTACAACAAACGCAAACTCAGACATTGCCTTATGACGAAAAGCGTTTTTTAGCGTTGGAGCAACGTGTAAAAGAAATAGAACTACAATTGCAGCTAGTCACGCTTCACTCTGGTGAACAGAAGCGGTTGCAGAAAGCGATCAGTGAGCGTGTATATGAGCTATGCAATATAAAAGCGCGTAGACCAGCTTATTTTAGCACGTTATATCGCGCCATTAAAAAACGTTATCATGTGGATTCTTATCGTGATATACCGCAGTGTCAATTACAAGACGCCTTGTATTTTGTTGCGCACTATGAGGGAGATGTTGGCATATGAATCTATTAATCAATGAGCCTCCGTTACAAGTTTTGCCTAGCCTTGCGAAAAAGGTTGGGCTGAACGGAGCAATATTTTTACAACAATTGCACTTTAGGTTGCTTATTTCAAATAACGAACGTGATGGCTTTAAGTGGATTTTTAAGACGTATGCAGAATGGCAAGAGGAGTTTCCTTTCTGGAGTTATGACACCGTAAAGCGTATTGTTGCTGATCTCGAAAAGGGCAGCTATATCATCACAACGAACAAATACAACAAGCTTAAGATGGACAAGACGAAATGGTATCGCATTAATTACTCGAAAATGGCTACATCACCGATGGGGCAAAATGCACCTTCGGACAGGGCAGATTGCACTGATGGGAGAGGGCAAGTTGCACCCACTGATGAGGGCAAAATGCACCGAGCAATACCTAAAGATATTAAGAGTATTAAAAATAATAATGTCGAGCAACTCGACGTTGTGCATCAAATTATTGAATATCTGAATGTTAAAGCATCGAAAAATTACAAAGCAACCACAACAGCTACTAAGCGACTGATTAACGGACGATTGGGCGATGGTTACACGCTAGAAGATTTTAAGCGGGTGATTGATGTGAAGGTTAAGCAGTGGCTACACAATCCAGATATGAACAAGTATTTGCGACCAGATACACTGTTTAACGCAACAAAGTTTGAAGGGTACTTGAACGAGGCACCAATAAAGCCAAATATACAAGCACAATCTTCATCACATGTTCAACCACAACAACCAATACTTGATTTTAGCGCAGGGGAGGAATTCAGATGATTATTATAGACCAAAACATCAGTCTAGAGCTCGTTGAAAAAAGTTTGTTAGGATCTATGCTTCATGAAAATTATTTAATCACAGACAGCCAAGTAAAAGCAGAGCATTTCACTACACAGGTTCACCAAACGATTTTTAATACAATGCAACAACTTGCTAACACAGGGAAAAGCATTGACTATATCACATTGTTAAGTAGTCGAGAGCCATTAGAGTTAGGTGGCGCTAACTATGTAGCAGATTTAAAAAACTATGCAAATACAACGAAATTTGACCAATACGCTGATATAGCAATGGCAAATTGGCGAGAGCAAACGAAACAACAAATTTTAGCACAGGCACAAGCTGAAAATTGGTCAATTCAAGACATTCAAACGAATCTTGATAACCTCAGCGATACTGGAGCGACTGTAAACACAAGTATCAAAGCAGATTTAATGCTTGCAGCAGATCGACCTTACGAACCATGCAGTGTAAAAAAAGGGATTACAACAGGGCTCGATGATTTGGATAAAATGACAAACGGTTTTCAAGATGGAGAATTGTTCATTCTTGCAGCTCGCCCATCGATGGGGAAAACGGACACACTTGACCACTTCGCTATTAATGCTGGGTTAAAAGGACATTTACCAATCATCATCTCGCTTGAAATGAAGCGTGAGACATTAATTGACCGTTTAATAGCAGCAGTTGGTAGCATCAATCGTTTAAATATGCGTGATCCATATACAACGATGTCTGATGAGCAAAAGGCGAAGTGGACACAAGCGATTGGGATTTTAAATACAACAAATATTCAAATCGATGATCGCCCAGCAATGACAGTGCCACAAATTCGGGCTTCTGCAAGAAAGCTTATCAAGCAAAATCCTGATAAGAAGCCGATTATTTTTATCGACTACTTGCAAATTATACGAGGCAATAATCCTCGTGATAATCAAACGCAAATTATCGGTCAAATCAGTTGGGATTTAAAGCAAATGGCACGTGAGTTTAATTGCCCTGTTGTTTGTCTATCACAGCTAAATCGAAGTGTAGAGCAACGACAAGATAAACGCCCTATTATGAGCGATATTCGCGATTCCGGCAACATTGAACAAGATGCTGATGTAATTGCTTTTCTGTATCGGGACGAATATTACAGCAAAGAAAGTGAAGCCAAGAATCAACTTGAAATCATTTTAGCCAAGCACCGTAACGGACCAACAGGAACAGTAACAGCAGCTTATGTAAAAGAAACAGGTCGCTTGTTAAACATTGATTGGGGTGCTGCCAGATGATGTTAATCACAGTAAAGGATTTGTTGGATTATAGCATTGATCAAGAATATAGCATGATGGCGCATATTTGTTATTGGGCTATCACTACTCAAAATGTTCAACTGGAAGATGACTCGAAAGTGATTGATCAGCTTGCGTTTGGTAGGCAGGCAATTACGCAGCTAATGCAACAAAACGTACTGGGATTAGGTCAAATCAAGCTTTATGTCATTACAGTTAATAAACATCTTTATGCATTCTATTTTGCACGAAACGGGTTGGAAGCTGCGTCACATCATAAGAGAATATTTCGCGAGCAACCACAAAACATCTCAGAGGCACCAAGATTAATGCATAAGCTGATGCACTTAACGAGCATTAACAAGGAAATATTTTTGATCGATTATCGCAAACAGATTTTACAGTTTCCAGCCTATATTGGACACGCTCGTTCAGGTGAATATGTATTGCACCGTTACGATGGACAGGCGGTGAGTCGAGTTGTCTAAAGAGGAACGTGAGGAACTAATTTCAATCATCATGCTACGTAAAAACTATGCTGAAGACATGTTACGTAATATGTCCGATAAAGAACTGCTAAAGATGTACAACAATCTATAGCATATATTTTTTTGAAATAGCTTTCCAAATTATATCTTTTATAGAGTTTACTAGTTGGTGAGACGGTGGTAATTGCATAGTTAAATTTATTTAGATAATGAGTGGTTTGAGGTAACAGAGCTTTTAAAGGCAGTTAATTAATAAGCACTTTGCATAAGAAAGGATCATCGTTAAACAAAATTCGGCGATTAATCACTTAATCGCCGAATTATTCAAGGGAGGCTATAGGCTTACGTTGGCATAATTTAATTATTTAATATCTAGCGTTTAATTATTAAATAATTAGCCATCGTTTAATTATTTAATAATTAGCTACCTCTAATGCACAACAGGTTATGCTGCTATGCACCAGAGGTTCTCTACAATTATCTTTTTTTAAAACCAAAATCGATTTTTATATCAATTTTAATCCACGGTTCTTTTAAGATAATAGTTGAGATAGCCATTATTAACAATAAACATAAAGCCATTAGCTTTTCCCCCATATTTAGTTTTATTTAGATGCCAATTGAACTGGCATTTATAATTGTAATTCTCATGATATAAATTTGTCAATAATAATACAAAAAGTTCATAAAAAACAAATTTTTAATATTACATCCAATTAATTTAATTATTTAATATCTAGCAAATAAAAAAGACTTGAGCAACCATTCAAGTGAATAGATATGAAGGGAGAGAGGAATTTGGGAAAAATGTGTTGGGGCTGTGGTCATTACTTAATCGGTGGTGGGTGCTGGAAAGACGGACAGATGTTGCAACCAGGTTGGAAAGATGTTCAGCCTGATAATACATGCAATTCGTGGATTCCATAAGGCACGAAAGGTACAGTAACTGATTTTGAAGAGATGAATGACGGTACATCGTGGGCTGAGAATGAGTATTTGAAGGATGATGAATCTAATTTGTGAAGGCAGTACGTGAAATGGAAAATAATAAATGGGTATATATCCAGTCAGAGCCAGGTCTTTATACAGTAGGTCGTTATGCATGGGAGTTAACCAATTTGCAAGTTCTGCAAGAGCCAGTAGCAGCTAAAGGTCAGCTAAGTTTATGGGAGTGGGCCAACAATGACGAGAAGAAGGAAGCATAGCAAAAAGAAAAGTAAACTCCACGATTTAATCGATTTTGTATTATCTATAGTCGATGTATTCTCGTGAAAAATGAGGTGTAAGGTATGGACAATATAAACATTTATGAAATCATCGGTTTGCATGATGATCCCGTGTATCAAAAGTTAGAGCAGCTCCAGCCAGATGATGAAATCCTAATAGATGCTCACACAGTCCGTTTAACTGACAAGTTCTATGAAGTGGAGAACGACGATGTGCACCTAGGCTTTAAGGATAAAATAGGCTGCTATCAATTTTTGAGTGGATTATTAGTAAGCAGTTAAAAAGAAAGCTACGGCGGGAACCGTAGCTATGATTTAGGACAACCCTTTGATTACGTCAATTTAATTATATCAGAGGGGTGTCTGTATGAGAATGCAAGAATTGAAAATAAATGTTGATGGGAAGCTCGCACTTGATATAATGGAATTGCCTGACAGTTGTGTGATTATATTGTCACAAGGTAAAGCCAAAGTCGCCGAGCTTCCTGCCTTTGCCGAAACCAAAATCGTCACACACCAAGGCCAGGTAAAACGAGTGAAATGGGACGAGGGTGAGGAGTTTTGAATGAAAAAGTATATAAAAATATTTGTAGGAGTATTAATAAGTATAGTTGTATATTTTCTAATATATATTTTTATTGATGAAAGTGTTGGCCTTATAATAATAAAACTAATTATATTTGTATATACTTTGAAGCTTATTGTTTGGTTAAGAGAAAAAGTGAATTATCAAGAAATAGAAAGTAATTTAAAATTTGTTAAGAGTAGCCCTAAAAGAATGTACATTTTATTTAATTGGCTTGGTGAAGAAAAAAGTTCAGATAGAATCATATACGAGTTAGTAGGGGATATTATAGATAAACCTTCAACTCTAGAAACATTAAGGGAGTTAAAAAGAGTTATTGAAAATAAAATAGGTGAAGAGATGGGAGACTATTATTTAATAAGAGAAATGCTTAAAAATAGTACCAAGTATAATTTTGGGGAGTATTTTAATGGTCTTTTCCAAACTATAATTTTAGGAACTATAGGGACTACGATAGTTACCCTTCTTATTAAGGAAATAAAAATCCCAAGTAAGTTTGATATGGATATAATAGTTTTATTACTTGATATATTTATTTATTCATTTTTTATAATCGGTTTTATTTCAATCTTATACCAAATAGTTTCAAAATCTAAAAGAAGAGCAAATACTGTACTTTTGGTTTTAGATGAAATAATAAAAGAAAAAGAAAAAAGTAAAGAATAGTTCTACCAGCCATCTGGAGGACAACAATTGATAGCAGCAAAACGCTGCCGTCTTTTGTTGTCCTCTTTTTGTTTTATCCAATCACTGTTCAAATGAGTATTCCGATTCGGAATGAAAGGGATGAGGCAATTGCGCACGTTGCAGGAGGAGTTGCGTGATAAGGGGTTATGTCAGGGTGACAAGAAGGGGACGACAAAAAGACGTCAGCCCATGAAAGAAATATTAAGTAGACGTGAAGTTGAGAGTTTGATGGGCAAGTATCGACAGACGTATAAGCGTGTGCGTGGATCAGTTCGTCAAAAATAATAGCAGGAGGTGCAACAACCCATGATACGGGAATTGTTAAAAGAGTATAAACAAACCGCAAAAGAAACACGACAGCGTTTAGATGAGGTCAATCGTACCTTGAAGCCATTGCAACTGAAAGATAAAAAAGATTTACGCAAACATGAACTGGAGCTGTTGCATCAACTGGAGCAAGATAAAAAGATTTTAAACGCTGCATTGTCTAGTTTAGTTTTTTCTATCAAGTGGATGAAGACGGGGAGAATGCCAGGAGCACAAAGAGGTATTGAAAAACGTTCAAGCTATGACGAACGGGAAGTGGTATCAGATCCGTATTGGATTCAGTTAAAAAAAGAATCCAATACAGATATATTCGAATGTAAGATAGATGAAGAACAAGAAGACTTCAAAGCTCAGTTATTACGAGATATCACAAAAAAACTAACGAAAACAGAGCGAGAAGTACTGGAGTTAAGAGCTAAAGAATTTTCAATACGGGAAACTGCAAGCATGTTAAATATACCAAAATCAACGGTTAGCGATATTTTGAAACGAACGCAAAATAAAATTAATGAGGAGTGGATGATTGTATGAATTTTGTAGAGCCTATTCGTGATTTAGAGCAACTGGCGGAATTTGAAGAACATTTCCGATCCACTAGCCAACGCAATTATGTGATGTTCATGATCGGTATTCATACAGCTTTTCGTATTTCTGATATATTAAAGCTAAAGGTATCAGATGTGGATGGCACGAACATTAGTGTATTGGAGCAGAAAACGAAAAAGCGAAAGCGTGCAGTCATGCGGCCAGTGTTACGTAGGGTGCTACAGGAGTACATCAAGGGAAAAAAGAAAAACGAATACTTATTTCCAAGTAGAAAGCGCACACGTTCAGGTGCACACAAACCAATTACAAGGCAGGCAGCAGACCATATATTAAAGCAGGCGGCGAAAGCGATTGGCTATCGTGATCGTATTGGTACACATTCGATGCGTAAAACGTTTGCTTATCATTTCTATCAAAAGCATGGAGATGTAGCTTCATTGCAAAAGATATTGAACCATCGAGATCAGAATACAACACTCATTTATATCGGTGTCGAACAGGATATGATTGATAACAAAATACTAGATTCAGACTATTAATGTCGCGTTCATAGAGATCCGGCATTTTTTTATTTGTCTGAAACATTGATATATCAATACGTTGGGAGGCTTTGATTGCTGTGAATTTTACATAATGAATGATAGTTGCAAATTCAAATGAAAGATTTTTTAAAATGCTTGATATGACTGTGTTTGTGGTGGTTTTACGAATCTTACTCTTTTAACAATATGTCAAATTCAAGAGAAAAAGTCGGACGATTTGCCATTAATAGTGAAAGGGTTAAAAGACTATATGTATGATTGGTGCCCAAAGAATACTGTCATGTGTTTCAATTTTTATCTTAATGGAGGTGGTTGACATTGCTAACACCTGAACGTCTCCAATGGCTACGCAAATTAATTACAGAGGACAAGGTCATCCGCTTCTATCAATGGTGCGAGTGGCGCAAGCTGAGGAAGAAAGCTTTAGAGCGTGATCGTTACGAGTGCCAGCAATGCAAACACAACGGCAGGTATAGCAAGGCGGAGAACGTTCATCACTTGAAGGAAGTAAAGGACTATCCAGAGCTTGCTATGACACTTAGTAACCTTGAATCTGTTTGTATTACTTGTCACAACAAAGAGCACAAACGATTTGCTAAGGTCAATCAGCCTCGTTTTATCAATGAAGAAAGGTGGTAACACCCCCCGGTCAAAAGTTTTGGCTTTTCTGGGAGAGGACGTGAAACGAGGGAGAGTGATGACTAAAGATATTTTTCGATTTCCTCGCGAGAAAATGCACACAAAAATGAAATGTATAAATATGCATACAGAAAGGTGGGCGGTGAGGGTGCATGAATCATGAACTAGCTTTTGAAGATTGGTTGGAAGGCATGAAGTACAAGGAGATTGCAGAGAAATACGGAGTCAAGATAGACACCGTAAAATCATGGTACAGACGATACAATTGGAAACAAAAAAAGGAAGAGCGCACACAAGAAAGTGGGCAATCAGCTGAGACGATTGCACCCGAAATCGTTGAGTTAGTACCAGGTAACAAAAAGCTTCGTCGGAAGATTGAAAAAGACCTTCGCGAACAACTTTTTGACAAAGGAGCAACACAAGCACATTTCATGGATCTTGTTGATGATTATCTTGCTCTTTGGGATGTAAAGAACATGCTGATTGAGGATATTAACGAGCGAGGGGTAACTGTTGCTGGTGCTCGCGGTGCAAAGAAAAATGACAGCATTGGCGAACTCAATAAAACGAATGCTCAAATGCTGAAAATTTTAAGTGAGCTAGGATTGAAAACGAGTGAGCTAAAAGATGATGGTGAGGACGATGACTATTAGAAAAAGTAACGTCCATATCGACAATTACATTAAAGCCGTTCGTAGCGGTAAGATTATTGCCAATAAGGACGTTCATCTTTTATTCGATTTAGTGGAATCTAAACTTGCCTTACCGAATGTCATCGTAAAAGATGATGAGGTAGAAGAAGCAATTGAGTCTATCGATAAATATTATGAATTTGATTTATTCCTTTGGGAGAAGTTCGTTATTGCCTGTATGTTCGGCTTGTTTTATGATGACGGCTCCCTAGTATTTAACGAATTTCTTTTATTGATGGGGCGTGGTGCCGGAAAAAATGCATTTATCGCAGCACTCTCTTTCCACTTTGTCGGTAAGCAAGGGATTCGTGGTTACAATGTTGATATTGTTGCAACATCTGAAAAGCAGGCGAAGACGTCTTTTAAAGACTTTTATGATATGCTCGATACGCATTGGAAGATATTTAAAAAGCATTTCAAAAAGACGCTAGAAGTCATTCGCCATTTTAAAAATAAAGCAGAAGTAAACTATTATACAAACAACGCCAAGACGAAAGATGGTTTCCGTCCTGGCGTTGTTATTTTTGATGAGATTCACGCTTATGAAACAGAGGACAATATTAAAGTATTCACGTCCGGTTTAGGGAAAGTACCACGTCCACGCCGTATTTACATTACAACGGATGGGAATGTACGCGATGGCTTCTTAGATAGGATGAAGGAAGAGGCGGAAATGGTACTGCGTGGAGAGCTACCAAATTCACGTTTGTTTCCATTCCTTTGCCGCTTAGATGATCCAGACGAAGTACATGACCAGCGAATGTGGGAGAAGGCAAATCCCTCAATTCGTTATTTACCGGACCTTATGCTTGAAATGCAAATCGAATATGAGCGCATGCAAAACCGTCCGTCAGCTCGCATTGAGTTTATGACGAAACGTATGAATATTCCTTCTCAGTTATCAGCAGAGGGCGTTGCGGATTGGGATAAGATAAAGGCAACAAATCAGGAAATGCCTGACTTGCGCGGTGCTGAGTGTATCGGTGGTTTAGACTTTGCGGATATTCGAGATTTTGTAGGCTGTGGCTTGCTGTTTAAGCGAGATGGCATTCGTTATTTCAAGCACCACACATTCATTAATATTCGAGCGTTGCAGCTAAATAAGTTTAAGGTGGATATTGAGCTTGCTGTTGAAATGGGCTTAGTGACCATTGTATATGAGGAAACAAATAGCCCTCATGTAATGGCTGCATGGTTTGCGGAGCAAGCGAAGTATTATCGTATTAAGTTTATTGCGAGCGATTTATATCGAATCAATTATGTGCGTGAGGTATTTGCCGAATATGGCTTTGAGGTCAAAATTGCACGTAGTGGATCTAAGACACATACGCAACTGGAATCGACGATTGAAGATATGTTCGCCAATGAAAAAGTTGTCTATGGTGATGATTTAATGATGCGGTGGTACACGAATAATACCTACGTAAAGCGTGATGGAAAAGGGAATATCACATACGAGAAAATTGAGCCGAAGCTGCGTAAGACAGACGGCTTTTTTGCATTTCTTCATACTTTACAATTTGAATCTGAAATTGCAGAAGCCAAAACGATTACGAAAGAAAATGTGAAACGTGTTATTCGTAGCTATAGCTTTTAGAAAGGTGGTGGTAGCTTGGGCTTTTTGAAATGGGTAAAGGAATTCTTCCTTGATGACCGAAACGGTGCAGCGAGGCAATATCTTTACGAAGCAGCAGTAGAAGCAGCTTATAAAAACTTTGCGATTAGCGTTTGTATTGATTTAATTGCAAATACACTTTCAAAATGTGAGTTTCATACTTTTGTAGATGGGAAAACGATGCGGGGCGAAAATTATTACCTGTTTAATGTGCAGCCTAATCAAAATCAGAATGCATCGGAGTTTATTTATGATTTTGTCTCAAAGTTCTTCTATGAAAATGAAGCATTAATCATTATGAAGGATGAGCAATTATATATTGCCGATAGCTTTTCTGTAACAGATTATGCTTTTTATGAAAATGTATATAAGGATGTTGTAGTGAATGATTACAAGCTTCAAAAGACATTCGTTGAATCAGAGGTCATTCATTTAAAGCTACGCGATAAGAAGATTATCGATGCGATTGATAGCCTGTATAAAACCTATGGCAAGTTGCTAGGTTCAGCTATGAACTACTACAGGCGCAAAAATAATAAGCGGTACCTAATGAAGATGGACCATATTCGTGCGCAAGATGAAGAAACGCAGGCAGAGCTTGATGCATTAATTGAAGCTCAGTTGAAAAATTGGTTTGATCCAAAGAAGGAAGGTGTCGTGTTCCAGCTTCAAGAGGGGATGGAGCTTCAGGATATGTCCAGCTCCAAGGATGGAAAGGACAGTAACAGTCGAGATATTAGTAACCTTGTTCATGACATATTCGATTTTGTATCGATGGCTTTCCATGTACCGAAGAACTTGTTAAAGGGAGATTTAGCGGACTTAGAAAAGCAGGTAGACAGTTTCATTATGTTTGCGATTAGTCCGTTTGCAGAGCTTATAACCGATGAATACAACCGGAAGATTTACAGTAAGGAAGAATTTTTAAAGCGTACTTACATGAAGGTTGATACATCGAAAATTAAGCTACTTGATATTGTGCAAGCTGCTACAGCATATGACAAGTTCTTTGCGATTGGTGGCATGACAATCAACGAACTCTTACAGGAGCTTGGCAAAAATCCAATTGATGAGGACTGGGCAAATGAGCGATTCATTACAAAGAACTATCAGAAAGCTTCAATAGCATATGAAGGAGGTGAGTGAGTTGAGTAAAGTTCGATTTAAAGCTCGTTTCAAAAATGAAAAGTATAGTAATCAAATCCCAAAAATTCAGCGTCAATTTGAAGCTCGTGTTAATGGGGAAACTAACACAACTGAATTAATTATTTATGGGGTAATTGGTGACGGTTATGAGGATGGTATTTCTGCCATAGAAGTTGATGCAGCTTTAGCACAAGTTCAAACAGAGAATATCCTAGTCCGTATTAATAGCCCAGGTGGCGATGCATTTGAAGGGATTACAATTTATAATCGCTTAAAAGATCATAAAGCATATGTCAAAGTGATTGTCGATGGCTGGGCATGTTCTGCTGCATCCATTATTGCGATGGCTGCAGATCAATTAATCATGAATAAGGGTGCTTTATTTATGGTTCATGAAGGGATCACAATCATTTGGGGGAATAAGGCAGCGTTATTAGCTGAATATGAAGTCCTTAAGAAATTAGATGCCTCACTGGTGGATATTTATATGACCAAGGCACAGGTAAGTCGTGAGGAAATGGAAACGTTATTAGTAAATGAAACATGGTTTACAGCAGAGGAAGCAATGACAATCGGCTTTGCAACATCCGCAGATGAGACACCTCATCCACAACCAGCTGATCCAGAGGCATTCAAAAATAGTGTACTCGCTAAATTGCGAAAATCAGCTCCAACAAATCAACAATCAAATTTCATGGATAAATTTAAGCGCGGCCAACAAAGCTAGCGTTTTTTATTTTGTCTAAAAACAGGAGGGAAATTAGATGAAAAACTTAGATAATCCGACTAATCAAATCGGCATGACGGAAGAGGAAAAGAAAAATCAAATCGCAGGTTTAAAGGCAGCTTTCGAAAGCGGCGATGCATCCGAAGTTGCACAACGTATTATTGAGAACTACACAAATAATTTTGCGACTATTCAAGATTTAATTAATACAACTGCACGTGAGGCAAAACGTGCAAATGAAGAACAATGGGACCAAGCAATTTTAACTGCACGCGGCGTCCGTGAATTAACAAATGAAGAAAAGAAATTCTATAACGCTGCCATTGAAGTTGAATCGTTCGATGAAGTACTTGGTTTAATGCCACCTACTATTTATGAGCGTGTTTTTGAGGATTTAGCAACAGAGCATCCTCTTTTATCGAAAGTGAACTTCCAAACGGTTGGAGCTACAACTCGTTGGGTAGTTCGTAAAGAGGGAGCAACGACTGCCTTTTGGGGTGATGTAACAGCCGAAATTCAGGAGATGGTAGACAACGGCTTTGCGACAATTGATATGGGTATGTACAAATTAAGTGGATTCCTTGTTGTTGCAAAAGCAATGTTCGAACTTGGTCCAAAATGGTTAGACCGTTATGTTCGTGCATTACTTTCTGAAGTTGTATCGGCAGAAATCGAAGATGTCATTGTAAATGGTACAGGAAAGCAGCGGCCAATCGGTATGTTAAAGGATTTAGATGGTGCGGTTGTTAGTGGAGAATATCCTGATAAAACACCTATTGTTTTAGTTGATTTTACGCCGAAAACAATTGGCGAAAAAATTCTAGCACCAACAACTAAAAATGGTACGCGCCGTTATACAGGTGTTTCGTTAATGGTAAATCCATTTGATTATGCTTCGAAGTTTTTCGCAGCTGGTGCAAAGCAAAAAGATGACGGTACATGGACATGGAATAACTTTGCTGTTCCTGGCTTAGAAATTATTCAGTGTCCTGCTGTTCCATTGAATCGTATGATTTCTGGCAAGCCGAAAGATTATTTCTTAGGGGCAGGCTCTAACTCAACTTTAGAACATACAGATGTACTTCGAATGATTGAAGATCAGCGCCTGTATTTAGTACGCCAGTTAATAAATGGCCGTCCGTTAGATAATGATTCATTTACTATTTTTGATATTACGAATACAAAATTTGTAGCAGATCCAATAGATACAATTTAGGAGGGGAATTAGATGGAAGCCAAAGTTGTAACGACCTTTAAAGATAAGGAACATCAGCATGTGTATCGAGTTGGGGACAGTTATCCAGCAGAGGGCTTTGTAGCAGATGAGAAGCGTATTGAACTTCTTTCTAAGCCTCACTCTCGGACGAAAAAAGTGTATTTATTTGTGGAGAAAAAAGAAAAAGTTCCTGAAGACACAACAGAAAAGCAATCGACTGATACACCACCTACAAATGAAAATACCTCTGCAACTGCAGAACCGAAGAAAAAAACACCACCTCGTAAAAAGCCTACTACTGAAGTTGGTGAGTAATTGATGGATGAAATAGTGAAGGCTGAACTTCTTACGGAGTTAAAAGATAATTTACAAATAACGTGGGAGGACGATGTAACAGATCGTTCTCTTGTGCGTTTTATTACATCTAGTAAAAACGTCTTGAATGAACTTTGTAACGGTGAACTTGAATATGCTGCTGGAAGTACGGAGCGTGAATTGTTGTTAGAACGTTGTCGTTATATGTGGAACAACGCTACAGATTCATTTAGGGAGAATTATCGTAAAGATTTGCAACGGCTGAGTATGAAATATGCTGTGAAGAAGTTTAAAGAGAAGGAGGCTGATTCCTCTGAACAAACAACTTCGTAATGTGCATAATGATGGTGTTTTGTATTATGGCATGTATGTAACGCAGCGTAATAGTGCGCGGAAAGCGATTGGAAAAGAATTTGTCCCAGAAGGGCGCCTCTTCTATAAACAGTTGAGCATGCGCGAAAGTGACTATAACAAATTTGGTACGAACAGTACGAGTATTGATTTAAAAGTAAGAACATTAGCGCCTCCTTCATTTAATGTGTCAAAAGATGATTTGACTGTGAAGATTGGTGATGTTTTCTATACCGTAGAAAAAGTTGACTCAGATGGTCGGTATTTATTTTTCTATTTACATGCGATTGAGGGGGAGCAGGATGAACGAGAAGACGAAGAATCGAATTAATCAGTTGGATGACAAGTTAATTGAAAAATTAAATGTATTTGCCCCTGTCTTTCAGGACAGTGTGAGTGAGGATGAATTTAAAAAGCAACTCAAAGGTAAGTATCATTATTTTATTTTTGAAACAGGTGGGATGCAGCGGGCTGAAGAAAAGCAATTTACGCTAGTTCAGGATGTACTTGTGCGATTTTATGCGGAAGGTGTGGAGAATGTAGATCATGCTCAAATCGACGTCATTGCTTCATTAGAATCGGCTGGCTATACTTTTATTTCATCGAATAAAACAGCCATTCCTAAGGGCAAAGAAGATGCCTATATCGACGAAGTAGAATTTAACTTCCAAAGGTCATTTAAGTATGTGTGCCAATTGGCGTAGAACAGCATGGGTAATGGATTTGAGTGAGCTAGATACACTGTTTCGGCAAATGAAGCGTATACCTGGACGTTCTGAGACAATTATTAATGGTGTTTTGCGCGGTGAAGGAGCTCAAATGGTAATGGATGAGATTCAGCCGAACATTCCTTTATCACCTCTTAGAAAGAAGCATGCTCGCACAAGTAAAGCACTAACAGCGAAACATGGTAATTTAGAATTTACCATTCGACCAAAACGTTCATTTGAGTACATTAAATATCCTGATTTAGCCATTGGAACAAGTCATATGAATGAGCCTAGAAACTTTATGAAAAAAGGGCTTGATAAACAGACACCTCAAATAATCGTTAAGATGCTTGAGGGTATAAATGAAGAAATTATTCAGGTGTTAGGAGGGAATTAATATGGCAGAAAAAATTATTGAAGAATTCGATGCTACCCGAATCACAAATTTTGCAATCAAATTTAAAGGTGACGAGCAAGCTAGCTCTTTTGGTTGTGTAGGGAAAATTGAAGGATCTTCAGAATCAGTTGCGATTGTGAAAAAATGTGAGGCTGTTGAGAAAAAACGTAAGTCGAAAGTACAGAAAATGGTACTTACATTAAGTGCTCACGTAAAGGTAGCCACATTACGTCGTATTTTCGGTATTAAAAATAATGGACTAAAGCCAGGTGTGTATCGCTATGGGACAGATTCAATCGGTGAAGATTTCACTTTAACAGCTACAGCTATTGATGAGTTTGAAGATGAGCAGAAGCTAATTGCTTTCTCTAATTGTGCTAACAATACTGGATTTAAAATCACAGTTGAAAACGGTGTGGAGGAAGTAGCTGAGCTCGAACTCGAATATACAGCTCTACCGGATGTTAGCAACGGAATTTATTATGAAGCTTATCTAGCTGAATTAGATGAGGTTACGAAAGAACAATTTGTTTCGGATTGGCATAGTAACTTCACGCCAGAGCTAGTGAAAGCTATAGACGAGGTGTAATGTATGAAAGCAGAATTGATTACTGGTGAAAAAGTTGATATTGATGTAAATGTTAATGCGCTTACGCTCTACAATTTACAAAATGAAGGGGTAATTAGTGCCGATTTCCTTAGATCATTAACGACAGGTAAACCAAACGAAGTAACACCTGATGTTGGGGCTATTCTTCAAGCGGTGTATGCTGCATATCGTCAAAAAAATCCAAATGGCTTGAAATTTGAAGAATTTCTAAAGCAGTACCAATTTGATATGGAAACAGATCTTGAAATTTATTTTGCAATCATCTCCAAAAAAGCACGTACAGCTTTTCAGAAAGGCTTCCAGCAAGTAGCAGGTAAATCGAAAAAAAAGTAGATATTCCGAAGTTTGATATTGAATGCGTAGAGGATTTATATAGTCTCTACGTTTTTATTTTTGGTATTAATCCAGATGATTTTTGGCATAGATCTTTTAAATTCGTACAATCAATTGCTGATAGTAAATCATTGTTCGAAGGATGGAAGTCTGTGAAGAGAGAGGAGATGATGAAGGATGGCTAATAAGAATACAGAAGCAAAGGTGACTTTTAAAGTTTTCAACGAAGATTTTAATCGTGCCATGAAGGAGATGGATAATGCTTCTTCTAGAACACGAAAAGAACTTCAACTTGCTCAAGAGCAGCTGAAGGAAAACGGTACTGAATCAGAAAAACTGACAGCTAAAATGGATTCATTGAAGAAACAACATGAAATCGCTAGTGAAAAAGTAAGGCTTACTGCAGATCAGTTAGATAAAGCTAAACAAATCTTTGGTGAAAACTCCGAAGAAGTGGCCAAGCTTGAAAGTAAATTGCTATCCCTTCAAATCTCTGAGCAAAAGTATGCTAACCAATTGAGCACTACAAAGCAGGAGCTTACTCAGTATGAAAAAGCTTCAAATGATTTAAAGAATACATTGGCGTTAACCGAGAGTAGTCTTGATGATTTTGCTAATGTACTTGGCGATGATCTTGTTAAAGCATTGAATGATGGTACAGCTAACTCCAAGCAAATTGAGCAAGCCATTGAAAAGATTGGTCAATCTGCATTAGGTGTAGATGGTAATATGACCAAGCTACGAAATGCTCTACGTCAATTAGATGATGGAAATAGTCTTGAAGAGGTTCGACAGGAACTAAGTCGTCTGGGGCAAGAAGCGATTGAAGTTGAAAAAGACGTTGGTGGTTTAAAGGAAGCTATTGCAGGTATCGGTGGAACTATTGCCAGTGGCATAGGTATAGCTACTGCAGTAAATCAAGCATTAGAAATCAGTAGTTTAAATACGAAAATAGCCATTACCTTTGATGTTCCTGAAGAATCGATGGCAGCTGTTCGTGAGGCAACAAAACGTATTCAAGCATACGGTCTTGATGGGGAAGAAGCATTGGAAGCTGTACGACGTCAGTGGGCTTTAAATGCAGATGCTACAGATGAAGCCAACACTCGAATTGTTGAGGGAGCAGGTGTAATAGCCAGTGCTTATAATGGAATTGATTTAATTGAATTAGTTCAGGAAACGAATGAGGTCGCTGCTGCATTAGAAATTATGAATGATGAGGCACTGGCTTTAACGAATGTTTTGCTAAAAGCTGGATTCCCTCCAGAGCAGCTTGACATAATTTCTGAATACGGTACCCAGATGAAAGAGGCAGGCTTTAATGCTGCAGAAATCCAAGCGATTTTTGAAAAGGGCATTGATACAAAAACATGGAATATCGATAACTTAATGGACGGAGTGAAAGAGGTTCGTCTACAGATGGCCTCGTTCGGCTCAGAAGTACCAAAAGCTTTAAAACCTGCTTTGAAAGAAGCTGGCCTTTCTGCAGAACAATTTCAAAAATGGGGAGCTGCAGTTGCTTCAGGCGGCAAAGAGGGCTCTCAGGCACTTTCTGATATGGTTACGTGGTTAGACAGTATTGAAGATGCAACCTTGAAAAATGAAATTTCTACAGCGGCATTCGGTACTAAATGGGAAGACCAAGGGCAAAATATGACTGCTGTTTTTCAAGGGTTGAATGATGTGCAGGATAAAACCCGTCAGAATCAGGATGAACTAAACACTGCTATCGATCAAATGAACAATGATCCTACTGTACAATTTCGCCAAGCATTAACTGATATCCAAACGAATTTAGCCCCGGTGTTAATAGAAATCTCAAATGTGATTGGTGCTGTATCATCATGGACTAAGGAAAATTCCACATTTGCTACAACAGTGGTTACGGTAGTAGCAGTCATTGGGACAATTATTGGAATTTTGACTGCACTAGCTCCAGTAGTAACAGCTGCCACCACCGCTGCAGGAGCACTAGGTATTTCTATAGGTGCTATTGCTGCTCCAGTTGGTATCGCTATCGCAGCTATAACCGCAGTCATAGCAATTGGTGTAGCACTTTATAAAAATTGGGATGAGATAAAAGAAAAAGCAGGCGAATTGAAGGACGGTATATCGACCAAATTTTCAGAAGCAAAAGAGGCTGTATCAACAAAAGTAACTGAAATGAAAACGGATGCTATTAATAAAGTGAATCAAATGAAAGAAGATGCCATAAACAAATTCACCGAAGTAAAAACAGGCATCTCTAATAAAATTGGAGAAGCAAAAACATCAGTAGTGAATACCGTTGAAGAAATGAAAACAGGGGCTGTTAACAAAATTGTTTCATTAAAAGATGCAGCTACTAATAAATTTACAGAGGTAAAAACGGGCATATCCAATAAGATTGGAGAAGCAAAAACGTCAGTAGTGAATACCGTAGAGGAAATGAAAACAGGAGCACTTAATAAAATTTCTTCCTTAAAGGATGCTGCAGCTACCAAATTTAATGAAACGAAGGAAAGTATGTTACGTCCGATTCGAGAAGCAAAAACATCTGTAAGCAATGTTATTGATGATATAAAAGGTTTCTTTAGTAATTTATCTTTGAAAATTCCTGATATTAAGTTACCGAAGCTACCAAAGTTTAAACTGACTGGTGAGTTTAGTTTAAATCCACCTTCTGTACCGAAACTAAGTGTTACGTGGAATGCGAAAGGGGCCATTTTTACGAAGCCGACTGTATTTAATAGTCCGAACTACGGATTACAAGGTTTTGGTGAAGCAGGTCCTGAAGCTGCTATTCCATTAACGGATTCTGTTTTAGGTACAATTGGTGCGATGATTGCGCAGACAATGCCATCTAGTCAATCTGTTATTCAAATTGCACCAGCACCAATTTACCTTGATGGAAGGGAAATTGCCAAAGTGACATTTAACCATACTTCGAATTTACAGCATAATAGTGTGGCACTTAAAGCGTTCTCGAAAGGGGTTAATTTGTAATGAAATCAACATTCAACTTTAAGCTTATGCGTAAAGACGGTTCAAGCGTTAATATGCATGAGCTTAATTTTTGGGTAAATTACGCTCGGATTCAACCAATTCGTTTTACACGTCAATCCCAAACAGTAGAGGGGTACGATGGTTTTATTGAAACACACACGCAAATTAACACACGTTATATCGAAACGCAAATACAAGTAGAAGCATATGACACAGCTCATCTTGAGTCTATTCGTAATAAAATCTATGCGCTATTTAATCCTACTGAAGAATTTTATTTCATTCGAGACTTAGATCCATTTAAACGATACAAGGTGAAAGTGGCGGAATTAACTGGCTTGGAGTATGAGGAAGGTTCACTAGAAGATGGCTATTTTGCCGTTACCTTTGAAATGTTTAAACCCTACGCTGAATCAGTTGGAACTAGTTTAGACTTAGCCAATAAGAAGACCTGGGATGCCGGGCTATGGGGCTGGGACATGGGGGTGGATTGGGATGAAACGTATCAATGCACTTTCAATTTTTCTACATTTGTTGTGAAGAATATTGGTAATGTGGCGATTGATCCTTGTCAAAATGATCTTGAAATTACTTTGCAAGGTTCTTTTTCAAATGGTGTTCGTATTATTAATCATACAACAGGCGATGTATTTGAATATAATGCAGCTCTATCAGCTACAGATGTGTTGAAATTAAGCGGAATTCGAGCGTTTAAAAACGGTGTAAGTGCACTTAAAGCTACTAATAAAAAGCTATTGACATTAGCAAGTGGTGACAATCACATAACTATCGAGGGCGGTACTGTAATGACTATCGCTTTTAATTTTAGATTTTTATATCACTAAGGAAGGTGGTAACATGACAGTTTATTTAGATGAAACATCAAACCCAATCGATCCAGAAGAACGTGTAAAGATAAATCTGAACTGGCGACGAATTATGGGGGCATTTGTCAATTTACAACGCCAAATTAATATCTTAGCTGGTGGCCAAGAAGTAGATGAATTACTAGCACGTATTGATGAGGCAATTAATAATGCGATTAATACAACAACGAACACACAACAAGTACTAGATGATATATCGGCTGCATTAAATCAATTGGAACCAGTTTTAAATGACGCACTTGTTGCCACTAATAAGGCTAATGATGCAGCAGACGATGCCAATGTGTTGAATGTAGCACTGACAGCGTTAAAAGCTGATTTAGAACGATTACAAATCGATTTACAACCGATTGTTGATAGTGAAGTGCAACGTGTAACAAACGAGCAAGCACGTGTGAATGCAGAAACAAGTCGTAGTGATGCAGAGGCAGTACGTGTAAATGCAGAAACGCTTCGTATAACAGCCGAGCAAGCACGTATTGCGGCACACAATGAATTATTAGACTTGCTGACTAATTTTAAGTCATTGCCATATGATGCATCTGTTACGTATGATTTTCCAACGATTATTAGCTATAACGGCTCGTCATATATCGTGCTAAAAGGAGTGACAGGTATTGCACCAATAAACGACGGTATTAATTATCGTTTACTCGCTCAAAAAGGTGTTGATGGTACAGGTGCGGTATCAACTGTAAATAATGTTGCTCCTGATAGCACGGGAAATGTAAATTTAACATCTGCTAGTATTGGCGCAGCGAGCACTAGCGATTTAACGACAACTAATGATAATTTGGAGGCGTTAGACGGTATAGTTACTACGCATTTGGCAGACATCACTAACGTTAAATCTTACGGGGCTGTAGGTGACGGTGCTACTGACGATACTGATGCAATTCAACAGGCTTTAAATCAAGGTGGATTAATATTGATTCCATCGGGAACTTATTTAATTACTACTACTTTGCGTGTTCCTTCAAATACCATTTTATTAGGTACTGGGAATAGCATACTAAAGCGTAATGCTAGTATTTTAGCTATTCTGATTAACGATTCAGATGGCACACAAGGTTTATACAATGCTAACGAAAATATACTTATTGAAAATTTAACATTTGATAGTAACGGAACAAACTTTTCTACAAATGTATCTACATTAGCGTTCGGACATATGAGAGGTTTAACTTTAAGAAATGTGAAAATTTTAAATACGTTTGGTTGGCATTGCTTAGAATTGAATTCGTCACAGCATACACTTATTGAAGGATGTACATTTGACGATTTAAATGCGGGAACAGGTAATGAAATGTTACAAATTGACCTGGCTTATTCAAGTGGTGTATTCCCTTGGTTCGGTCCTTGGGATAATACACCATGTGAAGATGTTACAATTAGAAATTGTGTATTTAAAAATGGTGTATGTGGTATTGGTAGTCATTCGGCACAAGATGGATACAAACATAAAGTAATCAATATTTATGATAATCATTTTTCTAATTTAACAGAAGAATGTGTAAAACCTTACAATTGGGATGTAGTGGAGATTGAAGATAATTATATGTTAGGTGGTACTTATGGGATTTATATTTCCAATCCATTTTTATGTTATAACTACTCAATCGCAAATAACCACATAGAATCTCCTACAATTCGCGGAATTCACATTGCATTAAATGCTACAGATGTAAAAATATTAAAAAACAATGTTAATAATGCAACTAACCATGGAATTACTTTCAACGGACAATTAGACATCATTGTTGACGGTAATAAAGTGAAGAATTGTGGACAAGCGGGTATTTGGTCATACGGTAGTGAACAAGTGAAAATTATCAATAATTATTCTGTAGACAATGATAAAACTGTGACTGGCATTAGACAAGACATAATGATTGGTTATGGAACTAACGTGGCTAAAACTACAATAGTAAAAAATAATACAATGGGTACATTAGCTTATGGTAAAGCAGATTCTATAATTATTAAAGATAACTTTATAGGTAGCGTTACAGTAGGTGCAGATAATACCAATATACAAATTAGTGAAAACTTTATAAACAACACTTGGGTAATTTAAAAGACTATATTTCTTGTGTTATAGACAAAAGTTTTATTTTGCGCGGTAGTTTATTAGATGCATAATAACAAAAAATGCTAAACTAAGCAGTAAGAAAAGAGGTTGAGGGGATCTGATTAATTACTATATAGAATTACTAGTTAATGAAGAACTACATGAAAAAATTAAGGAGTGGGAAAAGAACAATGAAACAGAGATTGAGGAATTAATTTTAGAATTATTAGAGAATAAATTTACCTAATTTAAAATGCTTCTTTAATATTATTTATTAAAGGAGGGGATTAAATGACAATTTTGGAAGTTAAAATTAATCCTTTTATTGAATCCATTGAATCTAATATAAAAGAAGGTAATTGGTATTCTGCTTTGACTTTAGCATTAACCTTGCCTGATATCTGCGGGAGACTATCAACTCCTGAAGTTACATCGGGAAAGAGATATGCTAAATGGTTCGATGAATTTGTAGGGAGTAAGTATTTAATGGATGATATCTTGGGGCAACGACACATTTTTGCTAGTGGGAATGATTTTTATGCGCTAAGATGTGCTTTTTTACATCAAGGGGAATCGGATATTTCAATACAAAGAGCCAAAGAAACTGTTGAAAAATTTAAAATACAAGCGCCTAAAGTCATTGATGGTCAATATAGTGGTTCGCATAATGTTAAAATTGATCAATACTTGATGATTCGTTTAGATATTTTTTGTGAGGATATTGCAGAAGGTGTGAAAAAGTGGGTTTCCGAAAATAAAGGTAAGACAGATGTAGAAAAGAGAGCTAATCAATTAGTAATGATAGATAATAATAGTATTTCATACAATGGTGTTTTTATTGAATGAGTTATTTTATTATACAAATTTCTAAGTTTAGTTGAGTGATTATGCGCAAGAACATGGATTTTATATGAACAATTCCACTGAACTCCAAATTTCTAATTGTCAATCTCGTTGGTCTAGTAATAAAATTGGCGCCTACCAATATTATGATGGTTTTCATTTTTATAACACTTCAAAATTTATTATTAATGGGTGCGCTGTTTTCGGCGGTAATGGAACGGATTTAATTGACGGAGGAAAGGGTCAAACTGCATTCGCTATTTCGATGAGTGGCGCAACATCAAACGGTAAAATAATTGGAGTAATAACACATAATGTTAAAGGTGAAATTTTTGAGGATTCTGGAGTAACTAATATTAAAAAAGCCTCTATAATTAACGATAATTTACTTTCTGGTTTACGTTTTGTTGGAAATGGATCTTCGAGTGTTGCTGTTAATTTTTTAGAAGCTAGGAAAAATACATCGTATACAATTTCGATAACACCTACATGGAACACTAGTTTTTGGGTGACTAATGTCACAGTAAACGGATTTACTATTAATTTTTCAACAGTTCCAAATGAAGACAAAAACTGCTATTGGTCAGTCACGCAAGTCTAATTTAATACTAACTCCGTTCTTTATGTTGACTATTTAAATTTTTTAAATTATGGTAATTTTAGTTGTGAGTTAACGGAGGATATGGAAGTGAAGAAAACAAGGTTAGAAGAATTAGAAATATTAAGAGGAATTGCGTTTTTAGCAGTGGTACTACAACACGCTTTTGCAGGAATTTTTATACTGCCTAATATCAGTTCCACTGAATTGACTATAGGGGCAACATTACTGGGAATTATAAGGTTTGCGGTACCTTTATTTGTATTTATTACAGGTGTAGTGTTGTTCTATAACTACGATGGCAAAATCAACTATATACAATTTATAAATAAAAGGTTCGTGCAGGTTATAATTCCATATATTACGTGGACTTTATTTTATTATGTTTGGATTAGTTTTTTATCTGGTTTCTCTCCTTCAAGTACTTGGCTTGAAATCGTTAAGATATTTAAATTAATATTTACAGGCGAAGCTAGTTATCATTTATGGTTTATGGTAATGATTATTCCTTTTTATCTTCTATTCCCTATATTTAGATTACTAATGTCAAAGGAACGGAAATATTTAACTAACTTTGCTGTGGTAATATCAATATTCATAATTAATATTTTTATGTTATTTGCTTTATCTAAAGATATGATTCAATATTCTAACGATAGTTTTATCTTTTTCTTTAATTATTTAGATCGTAATTTTATTTTTTGGACATTTTACTTTATATTGGGTGGATTTGTAGGATTATATTATGGAAAATGGAAAAATTTTGTAAATAAATTTATTATTTTTTGTGTAGTGTTTTTAGCTGTTTATTTGTATTTTGTTTATATAGAAATTAAAAATATAAACTTAATAGAGAGTAACTATTTATTAAGCGCCCAGATAACTGACCCATTAAAACCGATAACGATGCTAGCGGCAACGACTTCGATAATTATTATATTTTTCTTTGCGCAAAAACTGCTATCTAGGTATACAATTATCACCAAGTATTTAAAAGTATTTGGCGAATTCTCTTTCGGAGCATATTTAATACATGCTTTTGTATTAAGATTTACAAATGATTTTGTTATTAATCATTTAAGTATCATAAGTCCTTTTGCTCAAACATTCGTATCGTTTGTGCTATGTTCGGTATTTAGCTTAGCTTTATGTTATTTAATTAGTAAGGTTAAAATCCCTACTGGAGAAATTGTGGTAGGGAAAGTATAATTTATAATCGCTTTAAAATGCGTAGTAACTGCTAGTCTTTGAGGTTAGCAGTTTTTTATTAAATTAAAGGCAGGTGATAACTTGCTATTTGTTACAAACAGTAATCAAACCGAAGCAATATTAGAAAGTAATTATGAAAAACACGAAGAGCAAAATGGAGCTGCTATGCAGATTTCGTTTAGCTCTTTTTCATTTCCTCAAAACGTGGGCCATGGATTACTGGATTATGAAGTATTTGTGGAAGACGAAGATGGTCATGAGTACAAGGTCAAGCAATATCAACAGAATGGACCTGAAAAAAGAATAACGGCTACTCACATTTATTATGAATTGGGAGGGCACTATCTTTACGATATATATGGTGGTACAAGAACATTTAACGATTTTGCTTTAGGGTTATTTTTAGGTACGGGATGGACATTTCAAAATATTGATGTAACTGGTTCACAAATCATAGCCGATTTTGGTGGGAACAATGTGTTGCAGCTAATAAAATTATTGTGTTCGGCCTTTGATTGCGAGTATCAAATACTACCAGGAAAGATCATTCGATTTGCCAAAATCATTGGTAAGGATAACGATTTACAGTATCGGTATAAGCACAATATTAATGATTTAACACAGAGTATCGATACAACTTCCCTGAAAACGCAGATAAGAGGATATGGTGCCGATGGACTAGTTGTTACGTATACATCTCCATTGGCGAGCCATCCACGTATAGGTGTACGGGTTGCTGAGCCTTTTTATGATGACTCCATTACAACTCAAGCGGAAATGACTAAGGTACTTCAACCCCAACTGCCGGATGCACCAGAGACAGTTGTGGAAGTTAGTGTGACGCAAGTGGATGGTGATGTCGGTGATTATGTATGGATCATTCACGAAGAATTAGACCTACTATACCAAACCCGTATTTTAGCAAAAAAGACGAAGCGTAATTACGTAGATAGCATGGTCACAGTCGGAAATACCATGCGTAAAGATTTAACAGATATCTTAATCAGCCAAAAAGCAGCAATTGAAGAAAATAAAAAGGTGACACGGTCTCGGTTTGAGCAAACCAATGATCGCATCACAATGGAAGTTGAAACGCTTGGGGAAAGCATTGCAGCTGTAAATGTGAAAGCAGACAACATTAATTTAAGCGTTAACAATCGAATTACAAGCGAAATGGCTGCTATCAATATACGTGCCGACAAAATTGAGTTAAGTGTGGAAAATATAGATGAAGAGCTATCTAGTCGCATTACACAAACAGCTTCACAAATTCGTTTGGAAGTATCTTCCGAAGTTACAACAATAAAAAATAATTTAAAGACTACAAATAACAATGTCGCTTCTTTACAGATTCAAGCTGATCAAATTTCATCAACCGTGAGCAGTCAGAGTACACAAATCAGCTCACTTGGAACACGTGTATCAAGTGCTGAATCAAGTATTACCCAACAAGCAAATCAAATTGCACTAAAGGTAAGTCAGACGGATTTTAATGGTTCAACAATCATGAGTAAGATTAATTTAGATTCAAGTTCTGTTACGATTGACGCCCGAAAAATCAATCTAAATGGAGCTGTTATGGTTAATGGTACCATTAGCGGTTCTACCAGTATGGATATTACAAATGATATTTTTGTAGGAAATAATATCTATTTAGGTTATCGAAACAGCGGTAATAAATCGATACGTTTCAACTCTTCCGCTAATATTTATTCTTCTAACAATACTGATATAACGGTATCTGCACAATACTTTTCTGTGCCTGATGGGGATATAATTTTAGGGAACTACAGTTCAAATATCTACCTTAACGGTAATATAGTAGGTGATATAGCTAAAGGACATACCCCTGGAATAGGTATAGCTTTTAGTAGTGCTTCCAAGCGCTTATATGTACGTCTTAATGGTTATGACGTAGGTTACGTCACATTAAATTAAAAGGAGAGATAATAATGCAGTATCGAGTAACATTACACAATGGGCAAGGTTTTAACATTATAGTATCAGGAGAAAACGCATCTGAGGAATTAACAAAAAATTTAAATAGTCGTGAAACGATATTTATCAACCTCGGTGGTTGTATTGTACAAAAAAATACCGTAGCAACTGTATTACCAGTTGAACAAACGACAGAAAGCGCTCAATAGGGCGTTATTTTTATTGCCTCAAACAGTTTATTTCCTTACACTGGGAATAAAAGTGAGGTTTTAATATGAGTAATTTAACAACTGAAACATTTTTAAATTGTATTGAATTATTAAAGCAAATTGGCAGGCAAAATAATTTGCCTCAACTAGTTATTACTGCAGAAGAAGTTCATAAACTAGTTGGTGGTTATCCGGGGAAAAATCACAGAATGCCTATGTGCTGTAATGCAATGTTTAAGAGCATGAGAGAGGGAGATGAAATTTTACATTCCACTCCTAGTAAACAAAGTAACACAACTAAAATCAAATATTATTTATAAAAGCACTCTCACCCGAGGGTGCTTTTTATATTACATTACGTTTCAGCAAAGCACTGTACCGAGCAGTGCTATTTTTTATGGGGAAAAGGAGCAAGGGCATGGAAAATAAAATTGCATTAATCACAGGAATCGCAGGAGCTATTGTATCTTATATGTTTGATTTAGTGGGGGTTGCCGTGTCAATCCTTATTTTATTTATGCTTACAGATTACATTACAGGGTTAGTAGCTGCAGGTATTAATAAGGAACTAAATAGTCGAGTAGGACTAACCGGTTTTGCAAGAAAGATGTACATTTTAGTATTAATCGGAATGGTGTATGCACTTGAATTTACAGCTGGCCATTATGTAGAATTTGATATTTTTGGAGGATATATCGGCGACGGTGCAGCTTTTGCTTATATTGCTATCGAGTTTATTTCTATCACAGAAAATGGCGTTAAAATGGGGGCACCGATGCCACCGTATGTGAAAAATCTTTTAAAAATTGTACGTGATAAAACGGGATTAAATGAAGAGGGGGAAGTGAAATGATTAAAGTAGGGTATGATGCAGGTCACGGGTTTCATACGCCAGGTAAACGTACACCCGATGGCGAGCGAGAATGGTCTTTCAACGATATTGTTGCTCGAGCCTTTGCAAATGAATTAGCGACATATGGTAACGTTGCTTCCAAACGGTTTGACGATTCAACAGGTAAAACAGACGTACCATTAAAAACACGTACAGATAGTGCAAATGCTTGGGGAGCACATTATTATATCTCGTTTCATCATAACGCGAATACAGCGAAGTGGGGCACGTGGACAGGTGTTGAAACATTTGTTTATCTTGGTAATAGCAATACGAAAAGTGGGCAACTCGCTAAAGCCGTCCATCCAGTGCTTGTAAAAGCATACGGGCTTAAAGACCGAGGAATTAAAGAAGGAAATCTTCATATTGTCCGTGAAACTAAAATGCCAGCAATTTTAATAGAAGGTGGATTCATGGACAGTATAATTGATATAAAAAAATTGCGTGATAAAACCGTACTGGAAAATGCAGGGCAAATGATTGCGCAGGCCTTTGCGAATTTTGTAGGGTTAAAAAAGGTGTCTGCTACACCGAATGAAAAAAATAAAGAGGAGGGGATAGAAATGCTATTAAAGCTAGATTCTACTACAAAAGGTGATTTTGCAAAGTTATTTAGAAAGGCGTACACGGAAGGCATTTTCACAACGGACCATTCCATGAAAATCGCTAACTATTCGGACGAAAAAATCTATAATCTGTATGTGAGCTATCAAATTCGTAAAGAATTAGCTAATAAATAAGTACAAGCCCGTTATCACTATTAATCGTAGTGGTAGCGGGCTTTTTTGTGGTTGTCAATAAAAATTCAAGCTTCCTACAGATTATTTTTGTGTGGATAGGTAAACTTACAAAAAACACAGCATACATTTTTTTAGCTGTTTTTGCAGTGCGGCAATTTTAAAAAGGTAACGAAAAGGTCACAAAAAATCTGAAACTATCCGAATAAATATGAGAATCCAATCTTTGTACAAGTGAAAAAAACCTTGATATAATAGGCATTGTGAATAAATATGAAAGAAGGCGAAAATATGAACGCTTATGAAGAATACATGCGTCAAGTAACGCAACCGATGCGCCGTGAATTAACGGATGCCGGTTTTACAGAATTAACAACACCAGATGAAGTCAATGAATTTATGGCAACTGCTAAAGGTGTGTCATTAGTGGTCATTAACTCTGTATGTGGGTGTGCAGCAGGTTTAGCACGTCCAGCAGCACGTGAAGCAGTGGAAATGGTGAAGCCAGATAATTTAGTGACGGTATTTGCAGGGCAGGATCCAGAGGCAACTGCTACTATGCGCGCATTTTTTGAGGAAGTACCACCAAGCTCACCATCTATGGCGATTTTAAAAGGTGGGGAGCTCGCTTATTTTATCCCGCGTGAAAATATCGAAGGTTTCCCAATGGAGCAAATTCGCGACCATATCGCTGATGTATTAAAGCAAGTATGTGCGGAATAACCATTGTTACAACTGCCGGAAGACCTGATGAGCTGTCACAGCAACTTGCATATGTTGCTTGTGAGGAGCTTGATGTGCATTTTGAATCTCGAAAAAAACGCTCCGTAGCGAAAATGAGTAAAGATTATGATGCACATGTGATTGTGGCAGGTAAAAATCGATATGAATACTATCCGAAAGGTGCAGCCGCGCCTTTCTTTTTTCATCCGAACTCAGCAGCGTTTCGTTTAAAGCGATTAGCGCGGGGAGAGGAGGATCCAATGATTGAAGCATGTCACTTGCAATCAGGCGATTCTTTTTTAGATTGTACATTAGGCATTGGAGCGGATAGCTTGGTCGCGGCTTTCGTCGTTGGAGAAGCAGGGCGAGTTGTGGGACTTGAGGCAAACCCGAATGTCGCTTTTATTGTGAAAAAGGGGATGCAGTCATACGATACAACGGAACTGCCGTTAACGGCGTGTATGCGGAATATTGAGGTCGTGTGCAGTGAAGCGGTCGCTTATTTGAAAACACTGGCGGACAATACATTTGATGTTGTCTATATGGACCCGATGTTTGAAGAAGTGATTGAGGAGTCAAATAATTTTGAGGCACTTCGCGATGCAGGGGAGCACCTTTCACTCTCAAAAGAATGGGTGAAGGAAGCCATTCGTGTGGCGAAAAAGCGTGTTGTCTTAAAGGCGCATTATAAATCGCAATGGTTTGATGAATTTGGCTTTCGTCGTGATATTCGATTAACCTCGAAGTTTCACTATGGATTTATTGAAATCAAATCATAAAGAATAACATATTAAAATTCTTTAGGATGCATCCATTTTGATTAAAATTTGAAAATGGTAGAACATGTTTCGAAAGACACGTCTCCGCTAAACGATGTAGAGACGTGTCTTTCTTACATGGGTAGCTATAAAAAATATTTATCGATAATAAAAATCAACGTCTCTTTATTGGAAATTCGGTAATATTCACTTCCACTCTATATATTTTCGTTTTTCGCTGCCTTGGGTGAACGAAATAACTGAAATAATTGATGTGTAAAGGCTATAATAGCGAGACAGCGAATGAAAAAGTGGAGTAGGGATAAGCCTGAAAGCGCATGTAAATTGCCGATACTTTGGCTAATTGAATAGCTTAAAAATAATATAGCTGCCATATAAAGAGTTGCTCTTACTATCTTCATACAAACTCCTCCTGACTCCCTATTATTTTTTTCTTTTTCACTTTTCCGTTCCAAGAGAAGTTTGTCCAAATGCGAAGAAGTATCTCGACCGGACCGCGATGAAATCGTTTTAAATAGGCTGTGCTTACATAACATTGTAGGATATAAACTACTAATCCAAATGCAATACCAAGCGTGACACCCATTTTCCCGTATAAACCTAAACCGTAGCCGTAAAATACAAATGTACAAATAACAGATTGCATTAAATAGTTTGTTAATGATAATTTCCCGACGCTCTCAAAAGCAAGCATGACTTTTGAAGTGGGCTTTATAGTGAAAATCCACATAAATAAAAATACATAACCAAGTGCTAAAATTTGCTGCCCAGCTATTAGGGCCATATCTTTCAAAACATGATCAAATTGTCCGATGACTTTCAATGCTAGTGCTAGGGGAACAAGGACTAATGCCAACCGGTAAACTTTCAATTCTGCCTGTAAGTTTTCGAATAACTGCCATTTTGCAAATGCCATCCCAGTTAAGAAAAGAGGGGCATATAATAATGGGGAAACGAAAAGCATTATTAATATATATAAACCATCATCTTTCATGCCAGGTATTTCTGCATTTAAGCGAAAGTCGATAATTTCTCCATAGCTCCCTTCACTATAGACCTTTGTTTGTTCTATGTTATACACTTCGATTTCAGCTTTTTCTCCAGGTGTTAACATATCCCCTCCGTACATCAGTGCACATGTAAGGATAAAAAGGATACTTGCCCAAATAATCAGTGTCTTCGGTTTTCGATTAATAAAAATGAGTAAACAGAAAATCATCACCCCGTAAAACATTAAAATATCGCCTTCCCAAATGAAAAAAGAATGGAGAAAGCCGAGTGTAAGTAAGCCAATGCCTCTTCTAATAATCGCCCATCGACTTTTTTTCCCTTTAGCACGAATCGATTCAATCATCTTAATAAGCGAAAAGCCAAACAATATTGTAAAGATTGGCATAAAAGATCCTTCAATGATCACTTTCAGGCTGTAATATGAAACAGTATCAAGTGAGGATAGATTTTCTAGCATGTCTTTGCCATACATCCCATATTGGAAAATTAATAGATTGGCCATCAAAATGCCAAATAAGCTAAATCCTCTTAATGCATCAACGGCCTTGACGCGTGTAACTACCATTGCATAACCACTTCCTTATCGTTATTCTAATATTAGAATAACTGGAAATTCTTATGGAAACTTAATGTGTACCTTAAAGTAATCTTAAAAGTAGGTGAGCGTATATGGATGCAGTAAATATTGCAGTACTAGAAGACGAAGTGGCAATTGCTCAAATGATTGAAATTATATTGAAAAAAGAAGGTTTTACTAATATTGATATATTCCATACGTGCGAGGAGATGAAGCAAAAACTAAATCGGTCCTATGATTTCTTTTTGTTAGATATTATGTTACCAGACGGTAGTGGGCTTGAAATGGCCCAGCAAATTCGTGAAGGAAGCGATGCACCGATTTTCTTTTTAACGGCTAAAGCGACGGATGCCGATAAACTAATTGGTTTTATGAATGGAGCGGATGATTATATTACAAAGCCGTTTAATCCGCTAGAGCTCGTAGCACGGTTAAAGGTGCAGCTAACCCGTTATTTAAAGCAACATCGTAAAAACGGCGCGAACGATATTTATAAAAATGATTTCTTTACGTTTAACTATGCAGCAGCGGAGCTAACGGTAGGGGATATAACAGAGCTAATGACGGGGCGTCTCTATCATTTACTTAAATATTTATGTGAAAACGAAGGACAAGTGCTTTCGAAAGAACAGATTTACGAGCGTGTATGGGGCGATACGTACTTCGATGATAATACGGTCATGGTTCATATTCGAAAGCTCCGCGAAAAAATTGAAAAAAATCCAGGTAAGCCTAAATGTTTAGTGACCGTTCGAGGCATTGGTTATAAGCTAGTCGGTGAGGATAATATATGAAACTCACTTCATCACGTAGACTAACGTTCCAATTTATTGCGCATTTCATTGTGTTTTATTTAATTTTAGTAGCAAGTATTGTGTATAGTATTGTTATTTTTTTATTGATTATTAATAAGGAAGTCGGGCTCAATGTGCATTCAAAAGTAGCATTTGAGTTTGAAGGAATTGTTGAGAACGATAAGCTACCAAAAGAGCTGCATCATTTAGCTGAGGAAAACTTAGGTCAGTTTTATTTATTAAATGATCATTTGGACGTGCTCGATTATACAGGGGCATCGTGTGAAATTTGTGCTTATAGTGATGAAGAATTACTAGGTTTAGAGACACAAGGAATGCAAAAATGGCAGGCAGACGGCTATACTTTTTTATTTCTTTATAAGTCCTTACCGCAGGAGATTTTAGAAACGGTATTAACGATGTGGCATCCGTCAGCACCGTTAACGGATCAGGCGAAGGCATACTTGAAAACACAACAGGCAGCAGTCGATGTATATGATAAACAATGGGATAGAATTTTAACATGGGGGGCTTCCAAGAAGTCGCTTAGCAAGGCAGATTTACTGGACGAAAATTATGAAATTTTTGAAATGAAAGAGCTAACGCAAAGTAAAAAGGTTGGCGACGTCACCGTTGTAATTCGAATCGATAATCCACAATACCAACCATTCGATCAACCATTTACAAAAGCTTTACTTACTTTACTCGTATCATTTGTCATCACACATGTATTGTTAATTGTTGGAGTCGTGTTGTTTTCGTTAAGTATTGCTAGGAAATTTGTGCATCCAATTATCTATGTAATTGAGCGTATTCAACGACTTGCGAGTTTTAATTATGACAAGCCGAAAAATACAAAGCTGTACGACCAATCGACCGGAAAGCTAAAAAGAAAATACCGGTTATATGAACCTATCGATGCTTCATTAGATCATTTATCGCAACGTCTTGTGTCGAATGAACGGCAAATTCAACATGTGCAACAATTACGAGATGAATGGATAACAGGATTATCGCATGATTTAAAAACCCCCCTAAGTTCCATTCTTGGCTATTCGGCGATGCTTGCTTCGAAAGACTATGAATGGTCGAAAGAGGAAGTTCAAGCTTTCGCGGAGACGATGGAAGAGAAAGCAAACTATATGGATGCTTTAATTCAAGATTTAACATATACGTATCAGCTGAAAAACAGAGCAATTATCCTAACAAAGGACACTTTTGATGTGAAAGATTTATTATCAGTCCAGCAATCGCTACGTGTACAAGTAGAAATGGAGAGAGACGTAACGGTCTATGCCGATCCGCTTGCATTGAAACGAATTTTAGATAATTTACTATGCAATGCATTACAATATACACCTGAAGAAAAGGATGTAAAACTGCATGTGACAGAGACAAAGACACATACAATTTTCACGATTACAGATCAAGGGGAGGGCATTCCACAAGAGAAGCTAGATAATTTATTTGAACGTTACTACCGAGGGACAAATACGACAACAAATGTTACAGGAACGGGGCTAGGTCTAGCGATTACAAAGCAATTAATTGATCTCCATCAAGGAGAAATCTCAGTAAAATCCAGTAACAAAGGAACGCGCTTTACGATACAACTACCGAAAAATATATCGTGGTAAGTGTAAATACAAGCAATTATACGATGACTATGTTATAATGATTTTATGCTATTTTAGGTGGCAAAGTTTATAAATTGGCATTCTGACTAGTTGTTTTTGTTGAAGCTTATTCACACTGGCGCTAGCTTAAGAGCTGCAAGGACGTAGTAGAGGTAGGGACTGCGTTGCTTAAGTTGTAGAAAGTAATAGTAGAATTTTACCGCGGTTAAATACAGAAAGACGTGTCTTTCTAAATAATAAAATTCCCCGGATGATCGGGTTGAGACATGACATTTATTAAACTGAGCTATCTATTAAATACTAGAGGGGTGCCTTCGAAAAGAGGGTGCCCCTTGTCTAATTTTGATATAAAAAATTAGTAAAAGGTAATAGGTGAAAAGACATGATTTCACATTAAGTTATACCATTATTTAATCGATTAGGTAGTAACTGCCCTTGATTTCTCAAATTATTTTTATTCTATATAAATTTTGGGTATTATTTGGAAAAAATATTTTTTCAAAAATCAAATTACAGTTGTGATTTACATCGATTTTTCGGACAGCTCTACTCCGAGATGGCGGTCTTAATAGTTATTCTGCAATTTAAAAAATCTTTACCTATACCTTGTTAATTAGAACATGTCCCACCGTTAGAATGCTGAAATCCTTTGTGAGAGTAAGAATAGAGCGATGAAACTAGAACTTTAATCATTTATTCTTTTAATCTTTTAAAACATGCTTTTAATAATTAATATATAAGCAGCTGCATAATGAGCTGAGAGTGTTTTTACGTCTACACCTTATTTAATTCTAATACATCGCTTATATCACATTTCAGAGCCTTACATAGAGCCCCTAATGTATCATGTCTATATTGCATTGTAGTGTCATTATACATGCCGTCGAACAGTTACTACTTCCAAGCCTACCAGTTTCCACCCACTTTCTGATAGATATGTTTCTTTCTTCTAAAATCTTCTTTAATCAAGACTTAGAACGTGCAACCATTCTCCTAACTCCTTTCATATTCCGAAATCATAAAGTTAAAAAATCACTTTATCACATTATACAAAATGACAATGGAACGTAGACGACTTTATGTTTTTGTCAACGAAATGTAGTCAATCACTATACGTGGTAGAAAAATCGTTGTTTTTGTGACAAGTGCAAGCAAACGTGTAACACCTTCATATTTAGATTGGCAACTGCGTAAAGTGAGGAGAGATACTGAACAATGAAAAATCGTACACATGAGCAAAGCGTATGTTGTTCCATACATTTTTAATTACTAAAGCTATTGCTAGATTGGAGGTAAGATAATGCTAGTAAAAGTTAGTGAGTGGCGTGCTTTATCTACACGTAATAAGTTGTTGCTACTCAGAGCAGTAGCGAACAAATAATTAGAAATGAGGGAGAAATATATGCAGCAATTCACAGAGCAATTGAAATCATTAGTAAACACATGTGAAGGTGAGACATTTAACTTAAGAACTGACATGATTAAATTATGAGAAGTACAAACAGCAGTAACACAGTTAATGGAATGCATTGATGAGATTCAACATTTTATCCATTGTTCGAGAAAATGAATAGTACAGTAGACAAATCACATGATGATTCAACTCAATTATTTGATGTGGTAAATGTGGTAGCTGTAAGTGAGGAAAATAAAAAAGCCGATGCGCCAACATCGACTAAAGCAATAAATTGTAAGTGCTATTTTAACACAAAAATAGGGATTGCCCAATTTTGAGCTCATCAAAATCTCATTACCGAAAATTCGGGAGTGAATAGTTGTAAAATGAATATGGTGTAGTAGGCATCCACAATTATATGGGTGCTTTAATTTATTTGCTCAAATTAAGTAATGAAGGAATTTTTTTATGGATTTTTATGGTAATATCATTAAGTATACATAAAGGAGGTATTCTATTGTTTAAACATGTTTCAAAATTTCAAATGGTATCATCTTTTATTATGGCTCTTCTAGGCCTTTCACAAGCATTTAATCACTGGGGAGAAAGGATATTTTTATCTTTATTCTTTTTGAGTGGTAGTATTTTACTTTTAATTCTTACGATTATGGCTCTGATTGATTATAGGAAACGACAAATATCTAAAGACTGAAGAGTTTTAAAAGGTTTCTTTACAATGTGTGGGTAATAATGAAAAAAAGATTGAAGCAATAAGCCTCAATTTTATATAAAGTTCCTGCCTTCGACAACGCTATTTTATCATCTTTATACATATCCACCAAAGCGTTATTTTTAGCCCCAAGCAGCCCCGAAACCATGCATTTATATACTTTATTATTCATATTCTTAAAAATGAAAAAACCCTAGAAACATTGTTAAGTCAACGTTCTAAGGGCTTTTAGTGATGTTTTATGCAAAGCGAAAGTATTAGTCAGTGAAACATAATGAAGTTAAGTAACCTAACATTAAAAATAAACCTAAACCGATAACAACTGTTGCACTCATTTTAAAACCTCCTTTAAGTAAAAAAAAACATATAAGTCCATAGACATTGTACAATGAATACTAAAAAGATGAAACCTTTTCAATTATCATTCGTATAAATAAGTATAGAATGAATATAGAAATATGTACATAAACGGACGGTGAAAATTATGAAAAAATGGTTACAAAAAGGACTCATGGTTTCCGTGGCGCTCCTTACATTTGGAATCATTGCGCCGAATCATGCAATATGGAATCAATCAGATCAAGATGATGGCAAAGTTCGCTCACACGAACCGGGTGCAAATGATCTTACAGCAGCTATTCAACTAGATCAAATTTATATTGAAGAAGAAACCGATGTTTTAGACCTGGAAACGGTTGGACAAACATTCAAATCTGCTGCAAAAGAACAGGCATATATAAAATTTGGCACTCGTATTGCCCCAGTAATCGGCGATGAATTTGAAACGCGCATCTTCCCAAAAATGGAGGAAGCGATTGACTTTACATTGGCACGTCTAGATGACGATACAATGCGCACGCTTACTATTACAGAAAAACCAAGTGGTCATTACTCAGAGAAAATCTTTCACATTAAAAACACAGCTAGCAAAGAAGATGTTATTCGCTTCCATGTACGGACGGAAAACCGACTGGATGCAGGCTACTACTACAATTTCCACTACCACACATTTGAAGATGATTTCGTCACACACTACGATTTAGGCGAAATATACTGGAGCAAAAACACACCGCCGAAGTGGTTGTCCTAAAAATTCTTTCACACCTGTATTTATTACAGGTGTTTTTTGTTGCCTTAAACGTTGATATATCAATGTTTCTGCGATTTGTAACTTGTTATAAAAAATACATAGATTCGATGGAAATTAGGTGCATAAAAGAGTGTACCCCAATTTGTACCCCAAATTGCTCAATTTTTGATTTCGTCAAATGGATTTAAGGTAATAATTTCATCCATAATGTTTGATGCATGAATTTCATCTTTTTCAAATGAATGAGCATATGTTTTGTAAATCGTTTCAGGTGTATCTCCAACCAATGCTGCAACGGTTGTAATAGGAATATTTTTGGATAACTGAATTGAAACAAAAGTATGCCTTAAATAATGAGGGGTGAAGTGGGGGATATTTTCACGTTCACAGATTAAATCGATTATGCGCTTCAAGTATCGTTCGCCAATCGGTTCACCAGCATACGTAACAAATACATGACCTTTAGGATTTCTAAAACTGAACGACTCCATAATTTGATCATACCATGTTTTATAATTAAGTAGGATTTTCTTTATGTTTTCGTTCATTGGAAATTTTCGATAACTATTTTTAGTTTTAGGTGTCCTAGATCCATAACGGTCCTTTGTTTTGTTGATATGAATCAAATTATTTTCAAAATCAATATCCGTTTCCCATTCTAAAGCTCTCAATTCACCAACACGCATCCCTGTTAGAAATAATAAACTCAAGCATGTATAATGCGTGATTTTATATTTAGTACGGGCCACCTCTAAAATCCTTTCAACATCTTTAATTGAAATGGCATCTCGTTTAATACTTTCTACTGCACTTTTTAAATTTGGAGAACTAAATCTTTTACGATCTAAAATTTCATTTTTTACAGCGAAAGTAAAAATCGCATTAAGCCTTCTGTATATTGAAGTGAGACTTCCTTCTTTAAAGTTAGCTTTAATCAGAGGGTCAAATAACTCTCGCTGGATAACCATGTTATTTACATTTTTAATTTTGTAATGACCAATCGCTTGTAATATATAATTTTTCATCACATAATCGTGGTTTCTTTCAGAAGTGGGTTTCCAATTAACCTTGTTTGCTTCAATATAAATTTCATTTAATTGTGCAACTGTTAAATTATCATTCTGGACAAAGCTCATATTTCCATCTAAAACTTTAGCTTTTACTTCGATTAAAGCACGTTCAGCTTGTTCGATGGAATCAAAACCTTGCATCGTTTTTTCACGTCGTTTCCCTAATTTGTCATAGTATTTGTAACGATAAGCAAATTTCTTTTTGCCACTTTGCTTATACCAATAGATACTATCTATTTTTGTTTTGGTCATTTTAATACGCGCCATACAACTCAACCCTTTCCAAATAAGAATATATGTTCCATTTGTGGTTAAAATAAACCCTCTCTACAGAAGTGCTTCAGTTTAACTAATTCAACTGGTACACCTCGTAAAGAGGCAATATCATAGATGTTATTAAATTCATACATATCTTCATCAAATATTAATAGTTCGGCAGCGAAGCAGTTTGCTTCACGCTCAATTTTACTGACGGATAAAAATGTATTTTGACGCATAAAAGGTGTATTTACATTTTTGTGTAATACGGCGTGACCCAATTCATGAGCGCACACAATACGTTGTGAATGTTTTTCTAGATTATTGTTTATAACAATGTATTGATTGCGACGGTCGTATTTGTAATAACCGTTTATTTCATGGTGTAGATTATGTTTCATAACATGTACTTTTAAGTAATTTGCTAATTTATATGGGCAGTTAGTATTGTATTTCTTCTTTAACTGCAATGCTCTCTCTCTAATCCACATGCAATCACTTCATTTCGCTGGTATTTAAATATATTTTAAAAGAATTTCCTGTTTTTATTTTTTTTATTTTTCCAGTAGACTCTAATTTTTTTAATACATTACGAATAGAGGTTTTATAAATGTCATTGAAATAGTTATAAATTTCGCTTTGCATTATACCTGGGTTATTACGAATAATGTCGATTAAATCTGAATCGGCATTTAATTTAAATTGATTAACAAGTTCTTTATTTTGCTTTTTAATTGCTTCGTTTTTAAGTTTTTGTTCGGCTTCTTCGTAGTTTTCCGTTAGATAGAGATATTCTAGTTCTACTTTTTCTATAAAACGAAAATCTGGATTTTTACTATTATGAAGATGTTCCCAAGTATCTTCAAAATAAATTTTTCCACCTTTACCCTTTGAAGTGCAAAATTTTTTTAATTTTTCATAGGCTTCAATCGCAAGCTGACACTGTTCGATTCTTAGATCAATTTGATAAATCGAAAAAATTAATTCAGTATTGTGGTGCATTTCGTTTTCGAGTAAATTAAGTTTTTCTGAATGTTTATCTGAGAAATTAAATGATAAATTTTCATCCGTGGATGTCCTGTGAAATTTCGGGTTAGTCGATTTCTTTTTGTTTTCTATTGCATTTTGTAAGTCGATTTTCACTTGTTCCTCGAAAGTTCTCCCAGTAGGTAATAGGTTATCTTTAAGTTGGGCATCCGATTGTTCTATTTTGCTTGGTTTTAAGAAATTAATAATTTTTTGTACGAATCCCATGATTACATCCCCTAAAGATTATTCATCCTCACGGTACTTCTTTGGTGTATATTTCTTGTTGATACGTTGAGTTTGTCTAAATAATAATTCCATCGATTCAAGGAGCGATTCTTTTGCTTCATCAGACATCGGTTCCCCGTCGAAGGCCAGACCGTCACTATGTTCTAATTCTTCCTCAAACCTTTTTAAACGTATGGCAATATCACGTTCGTCCTTAAGTTCAGTAAATAATTTTCCTTTGCTATTTGTTTCCCCAAGAATATAAGCAACACTAACCCCGTACTTTTCAGCAAGCAACTGAACATTACTAATAGAAATTTCATTACGACCTTGTTCGTAATAACCGTATGCGCTCTCGGAAATATTTAAATACTTAGCAACATCAGCTTGTGTTAATTTAAATTCTTTTCTCAATTCTTTCAGTCTTTTCGGAACTATACTCACGATATACCTCCTTTCTTAGAGTTCATTATACAACTATTTGTTGGGTAAATAGATAATCAAAAACTAAAAACAACAAAAAGTCTGGTTTTATGTTGACAAACAACTTTTTGTTGGGTTATAGTTAAAACAACAAAAAGTTGGGAGGTGTTGAGGTGAAAAATAAGCGAGACTTTTTAATTAATCTCCGAAAAACAGAAGGTTTATTACAAAAAGAAGTTGTAGAGAAGTTATCTTCAGAATACGGTGTGACAATAACAGAAAGTTATTATGGGATGATTGAACAAGGCGTTAGAACGCCGTCTTTAAATGTAGCATTAGCTATTTCTGATTTATTTAAAATTGCGCCTTCAGAAATTTTTTTAGATAGTAACACAACATTTTGTTGTGAATCAGAAAAACAACTAGCGTAGGAGGTCAATAACGAAAGTAGGTGAAAAAATTGGGCTGGAGCATGACAAAGCCAAAGCGTAAAAAGAAGCGTAAAGCTCAGTCTCCATTAGAAAAATTCAGAAACATTAAAGGACCTAAGCGCGAGCTACTGATTGCAGAACGAAAGGCAAAGGGACTTACACAAGGTCAACTTGCAGAGCTTGTAGGGTGCTCAACAGCTATGATAAGTCATCTTGAATCAGGACGAACGAAACCAGGACTCGAACTTTCTATGAGACTCGAACAAGTATTAGCTGTGCCTTTTTCGAATTTATTTCCTGATTTATAAAAAAGTGCTTGACAGTATATAGCTGTAAAATTTCCAATTTTGAAATTAAAAATACGAGATTACACATGTTTGAGAAGTGGATTATTGATATCCCAAAAGAATACGCAAGAATGCGCAACAAAATTGGAAAATACTCGGGTTGTTAAAATTTAATTAATTTAAAGGAGGGTTAATATGAACCAATTAATTACAACTAAATACAATGACCGCGGTGAAATGATTTTTAGTGGTCGTGAACTCCATTCGTTTTTAGAAGTCAACTCTAATTACACGACATGGTTTAAGCGAATGGCGGACTATGGCTTTGTAGAAGGTGTAGATTTCACTGAGATATGGAGCGATTCCAAAAACGGAATGGCTGTGAAACAACTTGGATCATCTCAACAAATGGCAGCTCGTGGATATCAAATTGACCATGAAATGACTATCGATATGGCGAAAGAAATTTCTATGATTCAGCGTAATGAACGCGGAAAACAAGCTCGTCAGTATTTTCTCCATATGGAACGTTTATGGAATAGTCCTGACATGGTTATCAAACGAGCAATGGACTTCCAACAACAAAAGATTCTATCTCTTGAAACGCAAATTCTAGAGGATAAGCCTTATACCGATTTTGGAAAGGTTGTATCTATGTCTGATGGCGCAATTAATATTGGGGCATTCGCGAAATTGGTGTACGACAAACATGGTATCAACATCGGACGTAATAAAATGATCGCTTGGATGCGTAAAAAAGGTTTCTTAATTAAACAAGAAGGTGCAGAAAAGAATTTACCTAAGCAACAGTACATCGAACGCGGTTGGTTTAAGGTACGACCTGCTGTAGTGAAACGTACCCAAGGCGATGTTCAAACAGGTACCACCTTAGTTACAGGCAAAGGACAAGTTGAAATTACACAACTCTTACTCGAAGAATTTTCGAATGTTAAAGAAGCTAAATGAGGAAGGCGCTGGGCAAGCGCCTATATATAAATAAGGAGGGCAAGGGCATGACAACTGAAAGTCAAGTTATCCAAACACTTTTCGAGATGTCGGGCATTACAGCTGTTAAGGTTCAAGAGCAACTTAAAGAATTAGTTGCTACATCTGCACAGCCACTTGTGCTATTTTGGGACATTCATGATATCCAAAAAGCTACAACTTTCAGTCGTAAATTTTTAGAGGACCACATTTTAAACGATCCGCGTGTACAACGCTACGAACGACAACGCGAAAAAGGTGGTAAACGTGTCTGGCTCAAGGAGCCGACAGCAAAGGTAATACAAGAAATTATTATGAATGATTGGATGTAGAGCTTGGGCAAAGCTCATTAAGCAAGTTAACTTGATTAACCCTATAATATCTAAATTTGCAAATAAGTAGTAATACAAAATCGACTATAGTCCATTTTCGACTATTGAGGGGGAGGTGATAGCTATGTTTGCTTTATCGCCAAAAAAACTAGCGAAAATGTTGAAAAAGTTTCGCGAGGAGGCAGATATGACGCAGGAAGATGTAGCGTTCGAACTGCAAATGACACAATCGCATGTAAGCAAATACGAGTGTGGACGTAAGGTCGTAGATTTAGAAACGTTCATGAATTGGGTTCGAGTAACAAACAGTGAGGTACATGCTGCTGCTATTTTATTCGGCACAGACGTATGCGCACAAGCAGCACAATTAATGACGCTAGTACCAGCATTTATAGGAGGTTTTATATGGATGTAAAACAATTAGAAGCTGAAATAGCCAATTTGAAGTCTCGTTTAGACGATGCCTTGGCGGAGGTTGGGATTTACAACGAACGCAATGACTACGTAAGAGTAGCGGAGTGTGGCAAACGCATTATCCATTTAGCCGATCAGTTGCATATGCGAACGGTTCACTTACAAGACCGCATCAATTTTTACTCATTAATCAGTGATTTAAAAGCACGAGGTCTAGCAGTGGAGGCGGTGAAGCGATATGCGCATCAAGGTTAGGGCATGGAAATATATGACGCTTAAACAAAGATTAGTTGTTCTACATTTTGTATCAAATAAAAAACTGCTTAATCGCGCCAACGATTAAACAGCATCAGTGATTTAAGTTCTTAATCCATTATATCACGGAGGTAATCAATTTGAACATTGAATTAATCGCAAAAATTTGTCACAACGTCAACAAAGCTTATTGTGAAAGTCAAAATGACTTCTCACAACCAATATGGGAGGATGCGCCAGAATGGCAGAAATCATCTGCTTTAAACGGTGTGCAGTACCATCTTGAAAATGATGTAACGCCTGAAATGTCCCATGAAAATTGGTTGAAGCAAAAGCTAGAGGAAGGCTGGGTTTATGGTAAAGAAAAAGATCCAGAAGCGAAAACGCATCCATGCATCATGCGATACGACGAGTTGCCGAAGTACCAACGTACAAAGGATGCACTATTCAAATCGGTAGTTGATTCATTTAAGGAGTGAGTCATGTGGATGAAATAAAAATCGGTGACAAAGTGATTGCTAAAATCTTCGACAAATCTTGCCCTGGTGAGGTTGAGGATATCTATATATCAACACTTGGAAAGCCGAGTCTATACAAGCTAAAAGGTTCTAGCAGCTTGTTTGATGAAAGTGAAATAACTCTATATAAAGACGTTTGCGAGTCGTAACTCGCTCTCGTCAAGCAGTCTATAAATATCCTCCTCAAATGGGCTTGGTACACCCTAAAACGTTTGTAGGCTGCTTGATGGGACAACCATCATTATTCGGATTTATAGCTTATATGGCGGTAGCAACGCTAGGACACTGAAAAGGTAGGTGAAAACAATGCGCAAAAATTATGTATCGCTTGATGTTGATGTGTTCGAGAAGTACTTCAAAGTTTTTCAAATCGAGCCATTAACAGAACAAAAACAGCTTTATATTTTATCCACAACTGTTGGTAACACAGAGTATTCAGCGATGGTCAGTAATTTCTATGCAGAGTCTTTAATCAAACAGCAGCAAGAAATGTTAGCCGAAATCAATTCAGTTGGAAAATTTTCAGAAGTGGAGGCGGTGTAATGCCATTCGTAGAAAATCCGATTTTGTTCGAAACGCGCATGGAGCAAGTAGCACGTGAATTTATCGTCGAAGATGCACCGGCAATTGATACAGCACCAAGTCGTGATTACTTTGGTTTCCGTATTACAAAAGGTGACGAGTACATGATCATTGGGAGTCATCATGTGTTAATCGAAAATGTACCCGATTATTGCGAGAAGGTTTTATGTTTTGATTGGTGTACAAAAAAATAATCCACTGCTGCAACAGTGGACTTCATTTCACAAAATATCTTGCGCTCATTATAGCGCATACAGGAGGAATTTTCAAATGAGCCTAACAGAACAATTCAACAATCCACAAGCTGTACAACCTCATTTTCAAGGAGGGGCACTAGCGATGGCTAGCGCTTCTCGCGAAATGGAAGAGGTCAAAGGGCAAATCTTTATGGCAAAGCAGTTCCCACGCAACGTATTCCAAGCAGAACAACGTGTTTTAGATACTTGTAAACGTCCAGCACTAGCACAAGTAGCAATGTACCAATATCCAAAAGGGGGCACGCGAGTAGCTGGCCCATCTATCCGATTAGCAGAAGCAATTGCTCAAAACTGGGGCAACCTTTCGTATGGGATTCAGGAGCTTGAGCAACGTGAAGGTGAGTCAGTGGCTAAAGCATTTTGTTGGGACCTTGAAACGAATGTGCGCCAAGAAAAAGTGTTCACAGTTAAGCATTCATACAAAGCAAAAGGGACTTTAAAGAAGCTTGATGATCCACGTGATATTTACGAAAAGGTAGCGAATGACGGAGCTCGTCGTTTACGTTCTTGTATCTTAGGGGTAATTCCTGGTGACATCATTGACAAGGCTATTAACCAGTGTCATGAAACGTTAGCAGGTAACAGCCAAGGACCATTAAAAGATCGTATTGCTAATGCATTAAAACACTTCAAAGAGCAGCATCGTATAACTCAAGTAATGATTGAAACAAAGTTTGGCTATAATGCTGATTCTTTCACAGAGTATGACTATGTAGAACTAATCAACATTTTCAACAGCCTACGGGACGGTATGAGCAAGGTTGAGGATTGGTTTGATAAAGAGATTGCCAAACAGCAATCAAGTGGCTTAGGTGCTGATTTCCAAGCAGAACAGAAAGCTGAGGTGAAGCCAGATGCAACACCAACAGACGACGTTCCAACTGGACAGTCAGAACTATCACTCGACTGAGGCGAACATTCATTATATGTCGGTTTCCCAGTTTAAAAGTGCAATGGAATGTGAAGCGCGCATGATTGCAGAGTTGAAGGGCGAGTTTACTCGTCCTCCCTCTACAGCTTTAATGGTGGGTTCGTATTTGCATGCTGCATTAGAGAGTGAACAAGCCTTTTCGGATTTTTTTGAGAAAAATCGTGACAGCATCATCAATTCACGTGGTGGTATATACAAAGATTACGAAAAAGCTAACGACATGATTGAAACCGTTAAAAGCGACAAGTTCTGTATGTTCGCTTTAGAAGGTGAAAAAGAGGTCATTTTCACAGGCGAATTGTTCGGCGCACATTGGAAAATCAAGGTCGATAACATCAATCATCAACGAGGATTTTTCAGCGATTTAAAGAGCACACAGGAGCTCGGTAAGCGTTACTGGAGTGACAAGTATAGTACATGGGTTTCGTTCGTACAGGCGTATGATTACGTGCTTCAAATGTACATCTATCGTGAAATTATTTATCAAAACACAGGGCGTTATTACGAGCCATACATCGTAGCCGTTACAAAAGAGTCTCCACCAGATAAAGCAGTCTTGCATTTTGATCACTCACGTTTTGATTTTGAGCGCGAATATGTGCAGCAGATGCTACCAAGCATCATTGAGGCGAAACAGGGCAGAAAAGCGCCTCACCGTTGCAATAAATGTGAGTATTGTCGGGCAACGAAGGTTTTAAAGGGCACATTTGAAATTGAGTATTTATTGGATTAGGAGGAAGGTACATGCAAACAACATTAAATACAGGCGACATCGTCGAATACGGATTAATTACTGGTGTCATTATTGAAGAAACTGGCGAGCAATACTTAGAATTTGCTCTATGCGATAACGCAGTCATTGAAGGGCGTGACAACGTAAAAGAATTAGTGGTGGAGGACATGGTTATTGTCGGTCATATAGACACCGATTTGGAACTTTTAGAAGTTGATAATACCGATTACGACGATGTTTGGTGAGGGGGGGTTGTTTTGAAACAGCTAGATGTAGAATGCCCATATTGCGGTTTATAAGCTGATTTTGTCAGTAGTCGCGAATTTTACGGCAAGGATTACGGTACAAACATTTACGTCTGCTACCCTTGTGATGCTTATGTAGGTACTCATGGAAAAGGCGGAATACCACTAGGCATACTGGCTAACAAACAATTGCGCTCATTACGCATGACAGCTCATTCAATATTTGACCCTATATGGCGAGGAAAACACCGAAAAATGGGGCGTAGTGGAGCTTACCGATTAATGCAAAAACTTATGGATTTACCACCAGAAAAGGCCCATATTGCGATGTTTGATGAAGATCAATGTCGATTGTTAATTAGCAAAATCAAAGAATATCGAGGGCTTAAATAGATTTAGGAGGTCAGGGCATGAAAAAATCCCTAAGAATCATGCTAGAAGCCATTCGCAGAGGCTTAATTAGCGAAATTATCAAACGTCGCGATGATAAAAAATTAAACACCGAAACAGCATTCAAATTTATTGCAGATGTTAATAACGCAACGGTCGAAGAAATTAATATTTGGGTAATCGGTGCATCGTTCCACGGCATGAAATTAGAAGATTACGTTATTGACGGTTTACCAATACCGTTTTAGGAGGGCTAGGGCAATGGGCATTGTAAGGGTAGCTAAGAATAGCAACTATGTAGTAATGAATCGCACGGCACTCAACGATAAACGGCTATCTTGGAAAGCGAAAGGTATCATGGCATACCTGCTTTCCATGCCAGATGATTGGGTGTTTTACATGGAGGAGCTTCAAACGCATGCAACGGATGGGAAGGCTTCTTTCCAAAGTGGTTTTAAAGAATTAAAAGATTGCGGTTATGTAGAGCGTAAACCAGTTCGTGAAGGGCAACGAATTGTACGCTGGGAGACAATCGTTCACGAAATTCCATACAAAGATTCTCTACAACCTGATTTTCAAGAAGTAGAAAAGCTACAAGTAGAAAACCAAGAAGTAGGTTTTCAAGAAGTAGAAAATCAGCCACTACTAAGTACTGATAATAACCAAGTATTGAATAAACCAAATACTGATATTAATCCTACTACTGCTACTGATCCACTTCGCTTCTACATGGACAACGTTCGATATAGCCTGAATCCAATCGAGATAGAAACGATTGAGCATTGGGAAAGGGAGTATCCGAAAGAACTTGTCATAGAAGCAATGAAACGGTCGGCGTTAGCGAATGCAACAGGTCTTAGATATATAGAGAATATTTTAATAGATTGGCAGAAGAAGCGAATTACCACTTTAGCAGAGGTTGAGCGAGATGATGCAGCCTTTGAACAACGAAAGCGAGGTAGACAATTGAATGGAGGCATTAAGCACAACCATAAGCCAAACAATGGCTACAAAGCTGACTTGGGCTTCTGAGTATTGCACCAGTGCTACTCATGTACCAGCGCATGTTAAACCGAAGATGCCTGCTGAGGATGATTGGGATGCAGTAATGGAATACCAAACTGAAATGCAGAAGCTACGTAGCAAATACAAGGTACAAAAAATGATTATTAACGGACAAGTTGTTTGCCCTGTATGTGAATGTGAACGTGAGACTGCTAAGACCACGGCCGAGGAACAGGCTAAAGCTAATCAATATAAGGCTAACGATAAGACGCTTATTTTATACAACCAGAGCGTTTTACAAGACGAAAGCATTCAATATGCTCGCTTTGATAACTATCGTACAGACGACGAACCACTTGCCTATCAAAATTTATTAGCCATGCAACAATACGCTACAGCGATTTTAAACGGTGAGAAATTCAACATCTTGCTATACGGTCCTCCTGGTGTCGGAAAAAGCCACCTTGGCTATTCATTACTACACGACATCAATGTTCGTTCGAACAACCAAATGAGCTGCTTGTTCATCGATATTGACGAGATGCTTCGTAGATTGAGAGATTCGTTTAATAATCCCGAGAGCAAGTACACAGAGCTTTATTTTACACGCTTAATGAGCGAGGTCGATGTTTTAGTCCTTGACGACTTAGGAGCCGAAACAGGCAACGAACAGACAGAAAAACGAGCATCCGATTTCACAGGTCGTATTTTACGAGCAGTAGCAAATAGCCGTCAGAAGAAAATAACGGTTGTTACCACAAATTTAGGTGGGGAGCAGCTAAACAAAATGTATGACGGCAAGACGCTTTCCCGTTTATCCAAAAATCGAAAAGCAGTGTTATTCGATGACCGCGTTAAAGATAAACGACCATTGGAGGGGTACTGATGGAAAAAGTTAAGGTTAGTAAGGCTGTGGCCGATGCCATTGCCTTTGTGACTAAAAGTTTTAAAAATGTCGATATTTTAGCAGCTCACAAACGCGATCCTAGAGGTTGGATTTTAAGAGAAAATGAAGCTTTAAAACAAATCGATTACGGCACACTTCAAAAAGCCTTAATACACGGCTATGAAATCGAGGATGAATCGACGACATTCCATACCTCTTCGCGAATGGACGCTTTCAAAGGTATAGAAATTCGAATATTGCAAGGTAATTGTAAAGGTCAAGTATTGCCAATCACTCAAATAACTGAAGATGGGGAGTTATTCGAACTTGGAGGCAAAATATTATTAATGACATCTACTCGTGGCAAATGGTGGGAATTTGCAGACGAACGACCACAAAATAAAACACCCAAACCGATGTGGGTTCCAATTTCACCAACTACAAATCAAAAGCCGAGTAAACAAGCACTTGAAGCTGAATTAGATTACGAGCTCGCCAGTTTGTATGATGCGATGCAGCAAGGCGATCAGGTAGAAGTTGAACGTAGTAAGAAACGTTTAGCCGAAATTCATGAGGAGTTAGGGCTGGTTCCGGTATTGGAGGGATATTAATGACCAACATCACCCTACAACCAGAGCACTTCGACAAATCCAAATACAACGAGCACTTTGTCATCTTCCTGCACGCCACAAAACGGCGTGTGGGAGATACGGTGCATAAGGATAACTACAATGCTTGGATAAACGGTCAATTAGAGGCTTTCAAGAAGCGAGAGGGGATTTATCCTTTTGGGAATTTGAACGCGACTGAGGGGACGGCAGAGCGATTTACGGACTACCTGAGACAGCAGGTTGAGCAGGATCAATTGAAATTATTTTAGGAGGGGCAGTATGAGGGAGATTAAGTTTAGAGCATGGGATAAGAAAACAAAAGAATTATTCCCTGTACACGAATTAACTTACGGTAGAAACGGTGGGCACCTAACTACAGTAAAAGGTTACACACACGACGAAAAAGATATTTGGAACGTTTATGGTGGTCATTTTATGATGTACGCAAACGCACCTCGTTATGTATTAATGCAATACACAGGCTTAAAGGACAAGAATGGCAAGGAGATTTATGAGGGGGATATTTTAACAGATAACGGCGATGAAGGACCTATTTTTGTTGAATATTCACAAGAGCATGCAGGCTTCGTTTTTGTTGATAAATTCGATGTTCAAGGTCCGACACTTTATACACCTAAAGAAATCAGTTATGAAATTTTTGAGATTATCGGCAACATCTACGAAAATCCAGAGCTGCTGGAGGTGTCGGAATGAACGTAGAACAGTTACAAGCGATTAAAGAGCGCGCAAGCAGATGGGATAAAAGCGGGCTCACAACACTACATTTGGTAGAAAATGATGTACCAACTTTGATTACAGAGGTTGAGCGATTGCAAGAATTGCTAAAAGGTAACGACGGCATGAGTGTACTTGAAATTCGTGAACAATTTGTACACTTGCACAGACAATTACTAGAAGAGCAAGGGAAATCGAATGAATATCGTGAAGCGTTGGAATTTTATGCAGATGAAAAGAACCATACAGAGCCAAGAGGAAATCGTATTTTCGGTGATGTCTTTTATGTCAAAGGGAAAATTGCACGCAAAGCATTGGCAGGTGAACCAAATGAATGAACAATTCATCGTCAGACAATTAATCCTTAACGGAATCAACTATCACAAATTCGGTGACGAGCATTTCAAGCAAGCGTTTCATCAGTGGATGTGGAGGCTGCATCACTTGAAAGGTTTTGCAACGATCGATGAGACATGTGCTTATTTCGAGGCTAAAGGGCAAGAACAGGAGTGCGAGCGCGCTTCTTAGAAAATAATAAACAAATTACAACACTCTCTATCTCAAATCTATCAGCACTAGATAGAGAGTGCTAACAAAATGTACAGGTCTAAGGCAACAGTTGTGAGGTGAGGTAATGATTAAACTCTTATCTTTATTCGGTGGTATTGGATCCGATATCAAAGCATTAAAAAACATGGGACATGAGGTCAAAACAGTCGATTATGTCGAGTGGAAAGAGAATCGTGTAAAGGCGTATAACGCGATGAATCCTTTTAGGTATAAAACACAAAACGTCGTTGGGTGGGATTTGAAGCCAGATTTTTTGGTACATGGCAGCCCGTGTCAGGACAATTCAGCAGCCAACCTCAACGATGATAAAGGGCGTTCTGAGCTGATGCTTGAAACACTTCGTATTATCCGGGAAATGGGAGAGTGGAGACCGAGATTTGTTATATGGGAGAACGTCAAGGGAGCCACATATCGAAACAAATTGCCTATCTTTCAGAAGTATTTACGTGAAATGAACGAAATGGGTTACACAAACAATTACAAAGTGATTAACGCTATCGACTATGGCATTCCTCAACAACGAGAACGGATTTTTTGTATATCCATATTGGGTGAGGAAATGTTCGATTTCAATCGGTTACAGACGAAGTTATTTCAACCGTTACAAAACTTTTTGCAAGATGAAAGTGAATTTGACTTAGAAAAGTACGTTGTGAAAATTCCATCGATGTTAAGTCGTTTAGCTGCATTAGCAACGCAAGAGCAAATCGAAGCGAACAAAAGTAAGTTCAATTACATTCCTACGGTTACAGATTTCATTTATACATTAACTGAAAGACCAGATCGTTGTCCGGGTCCTGGAGTAATTCAAACAAGCGATGGTCGTTATCGCTATCCTACTGAACGCGAGTATTGGCGACTAATGGGGTTTGACGATGAAGATTTCGATCGAATGCTGAAAGAATTTCCACCAAAGCCACATCAAAGAAGTGCCACGCTGTATGCGTTAGCTGCCAATAGCATCGTAGTACCAGTATTAGAAGCCATATTCGAAGTGCTACTAAGTGGGAACTTTGCGGCAGATTACGTTGAGGATGATGGGCAAATGCAATTGATTTGTTAGGAGGGCAACTATGATTATCCAGTTCACAGTACCAGGAGACGTACAAGCACAGCAACGACCACGCATAACTAAATTCGGTACGTATGATCCAAAGGAAAGTAAAGATTATAAATCATTTGTGCGTCTGGTTGCATCCGAACATGCACCAGCTGCACTTATCACAGAGCCGATTAAGCTCACAATCGATGTGTACCGTAAGATACCTAAATCATTCAGTAAGAAAAAGACACAGCAAGCCATTGCCGGGGAAATACGACCGACAACCAAGCCAGACATCGATAATTTGGTAAAGGGCATTAAAGACGGTCTGAGCAAGGTTTTATGGCATGACGATAGCCAAGTATATGAATTGGTTGCTCGTAAGTGGTATTCGGATAATCCAAGGGCTGAGGTGATGGTTGAGGTATTGAGTATTTGAAACAAAATGTGCAGTATCGTGGGGTGTGGTTTTGAAAATAAAAGTAAGCTTCTCAAAAAGGATAAAACAGTTTCTTTGCAAGCACAAAAGAGATGTTAATATGTCTTGTTGTTCTCAAGGAATCAATAGTAAGAAGGGTTACTGGTATTGTGATTATCTTTGTAGAGATTGTGGTTTCTCTTACGGAGAATGGATCAAAGCAGATAAAAATGAAATGGAAAAACACTTTAACAAAGAATTTCACGAAATTAAGTAATGTACATTTCGTCAATGATCGTAAGAAACATTATGTGCAGTAAAGGAGTGATGGTATGGAACTCAATAAAGTATATCAAGGACATTGTCTAGAAGTTCTAAAATCATTACCTAGTGAAAGTGTAAATACAGTGGTCACAAGTCCTCCTTATTGGGGTTTACGTGATTATGGTGTTGAGGGTCAAATAGGGCTAGAAAGTTCCGTTGATGAATATGTAACTGCCATTGTGGATGTGTTTCGAGAAATTAAACGGATCCTGAAAGATGACGGAACACTTTGGCTTAACTTAGGAGATGCGTACGCTGGTAGTGGAAGAGGGAGAAACGCAGACGGTAAAGGAAATCCCGGCAAAGTACACATGCAAAGTCCCGGACAGCATGGAGGCATTTTGAAGGTTTCGAAAAATGTTGAAGGACTCAAACCAAAAGATTTAATAGGATTGCCGTGGCGAGTAGCTTTTGCATTACAAGCTGATGGTTGGTATTTAAGGCAAGATATCATTTGGAATAAACCTAATGCGATGCCAGAGAGTGTTATTGATCGGCCAACTAAATCACATGAATATCTTTTTTTGTTAAGCAAGCAGCCTAAATATTATTACGACCATGAAGCAATTAAAGAGCCAGCTATATACGGTACACAAGACATTAGAGGTTCACAGGGGGCTTTCGGCCAACCTCAAAAACAAAGGCGTGTAGATAAAGCTAGAGGTTCATTCAACGGAAAGTACGGCAGTGAAGCGTTTAGAGCCATTCGAGATAAGCGGAATAAACGGTCAGTATGGACAGTATCAACTAAACCATTAAAAGAAGCACATTTTGCAACATTCCCGGAGGATTTAATCGAGCCGTGTATTTTATCTGGGTGTCCATTGGATGGTGTAGTAATGGACCCATTCTTTGGTTCCGGAACAACTGGATTAGTGGCATTAAAGCATGGAAGAAATTTTATAGGAATCGAGCTAAATCCAGAGTATATAAAAATTGCTGAGAAGCGATTAAGTGAAGTGCAGCTGGAACTAATTCATGAATTAGGTTGCTAAGCATTCCGTCAAAAATAAGGAGCAATGATGAGAAAGAAGCGTAGTAAAAAGAAAAGTAAATTCCACGACCTAGTGGATTTTGTATTATCGGTAGCCGAAAGTATTTGGCCATAAAAAATAGCCCAGCAACAGCCGAGCCACCTCAAAATCTAGCAAAATTATACAAGGCTATTATAACATAAGGAGGGCGCTTATGTCTGGGCAAATGACAGTTTCTGAGGGCAATTTATTACAATGGATTGAGGATTATCACTGGATGATTGAAACAATCAAAGAGGCAGAGGTAGATGCAGCTAGCTTCAAAGGGGCAAAGGTTGCTAGTTACGGCATCGATTCAACGTTACCAAAAGCAAGTGGTGGGACAAGCGACCCTGTATTCTATGAGGTGCATCGTCGTACACAATTCGGTGGCTTTCGTATTCAGCAATATCGACGGAAAGTATCTGAGGTGCAGCAACGCATCCCATTAGTGAAAGGCGATAGAGAAATTGAGGTGCTGCATCGTTTATTGAATGGGGACAGTATGAGGGCGATTGGTAAGCATATGAAGTTATCAAGTACAACGATATTTAGGATTAGAAATAACATATTGAATCAGATGATGTGTAATGGGGTGGAGTAATGATAAGGAGCTTAGAACCCTTATAAGTTAAGGGTTTTAAGCTTATGTTTATTGTTATTACAAACAATCAAGTTAATAATTACGAGTACCTTATAACTTCCGTACTATCCCCTCTTTAATTCCAGTAATATAATCTCCGTAAAAAGACCTTATAAAAATTTCATTTTCTAGTGCTAAGTTCCATTTTTTTTCTGAAGCATCCTTATAGTCGTCAAACATACCTTTAACATGTAAAGTACTAGACTTTTTTTGATAATTCTCATAGCTACTAAAGGAACTTACATACTTACAAAACGTTTCGAAAATGAGACTTTCGTCAAAATAAGTATCCACTATGAAACTGTAAGTGTTGTTAGTTCCAAAAAAGAACTGGGTCATTTTTAATATCAGGTCAAATTGATGCTCCTCTAAATCAAACCACTCTTTTTCAAGATATTTAGGCTTTTCTGGTTCTGCTTTATCATAACGATGTGCAGATGTAAGTTTAGAAATGTAACTACCAGTTATTACTACCAACATATCTGCTATTTGTAATCCAACGAAATCTTTAGAATCCTGTTCTACCATTATATTCCTGAATCCAATCGTTTCAAACGGTTCAGAAGGTATACCTTGGTCAAGAATTAACGTTGACTGCTCAGGTTGCCATATACCTTTTAACTTATTTTCAGTCATCCATAAGTCAATATCGAAGCTTACCTTATCCCAATCAAATGATACTTTTTCAAACACTAAATTATCAGCTAAGTGTTTCCAATTCTGAATTGTTGATATCATTTCTTTGTAATTTTTTAATTGAAGTTTCATTCTTGGGTTATTTTTGTGCTTTGTAACGAATTTTCTCAAATCAATCTGAATAGAATCCAATATTTCTTTGGTTTTTTTTTGTGAATCGAAAAGATTTCTGATGACCTCATCTGATGCTTCTATTTCACAATATTTTGTAAGAGTGTATTTAAACAACTTAGCAGATTTAATACATCTTTTAGTGTCAAGCTTTAGAATCCATTGTGTGAGTCTGGCATCAATAACCATTGACATTTTATTTACTGAACAAAGTAAGTTAGAAACGTCTTCCTCAAGTAGGATATCAAATAACTTAAGATAGAAATTACTATTCGTTTTTTTTAAACTCGCAATGCCAAATTTGAAGTTCCCTTGTAGAATATCAATTCCTTTAAGTTCCTGCTCGACTTTATTTTTTTGTCCTTCTCTATAATTTTTAACAAGTTCAGAATAATTTTTGTTAATATTTTCTAGAGCACGTTCCGGAATATAAAGTACATCAGCGATATAAGATCGCATTAAATCATCACCAAGATTTATTCTTCTATCATCGCGGTAGTTTCTTGAAATTCTAATCGTTTCCTGTGGTCCTTTTTCATCAATAAAAACTTGTCCCATAGTTAATCATCCTCTACTCAATTTTATTCAAATGAACCTTTTATTGTATTTTAACATCCTATATTTGGTTAATGAATAAATTATTGCATTTTTAATGTAGAGATAACAACGAGAAACAAATCTAAGTCTCTAGAAATAGATGTAATAGATGTAACAAAAGGAACAAATGTAAAACATTATACAGATAATAAAATTCGTTATATCATGGGAGGTAGGACGGAGCGGAACTAATCTTCGTGTTAGTGCTGGACTTCGTCCTTACTATTTACGAAAGGCTTTTTTGCCTGAACGCAATTCGTTTACCACAATCCCCTTTGTGTAGCACTCATGTATATGGGTGCTTTTTCTGTTTTGAAAACTGCACCAAACAGCCAATGGATACGCATAGCGAGTGATGAGAGGGCCCAGTAAGTGTGTGTGCGGGTGGGACGATTAAACCTATCGTGGGATTCATAAAAATATAGAGAATACCGATTTTGTTTGGGGATTTAGAAGGACTTTCCATTTGCGTGTCGAATAGTGACATAAAGAGGGAGAGTGATTTGAATGACTGAATTAAATCAAACGAATAGTTCGGATCAGAATATTTTCATTAGTGATTTAATCGAAGCAACGAGAGGGAAGGATCAAGTATTAAAAAAATTTATTGATAAACAATTATACATAAAGAAATCCCCTTTCGGCATTGAAAGCATAAACAACAATATAGATGTTTTAAAAAATTTAAATCCGACACAACAAGCATTGATTATAGGCAGGGCTGCTGATTTTAAAGAATCTAATGACCCTTCAAAATATTTCCCTGTAATAATAGCTCTTTTTGGATCTATCATTTCGCTTTATAAACTACTAGATGAGTTCACTGGCACTGTTATTTTTTCATTTATCGTGACCTTAGTAGTGTCCGTTTATTTAACTTCGCTAATGATTCGTGCTTTTTCAACATATCCGACAGCAGTATATTTTCATTCTTTAGTAACGAACATAAAATTTGAAAAATAGTTTTAAGCATCTCTCTGTAGGTGCTTTTTACGCATAAAAATAAACTAAGCAACTAGCATAATGAGGTGATTAAGCAGAAAAATGTTAAGGAATTACCTTCTATTTAGAAGTATGATGGAGTGGGAGGTGTTTGTGATGAAAGAAATGCAAAATAAAGTTAGATCACTTGATATTTTTACCATAGTAGCTATGGTAGTGTCAACCTTCTTTTATTTTAAAATGGCTTTAAGAGAAGGAGTAGCTCAAGTTGGTTATTTATTAACAGGATTATATGTACTAGCCATTGTAATATCAATTTTAAGTCTTGTAGTAAGTTGGAAGAATAAGCAATATAGAATTCAAAGCTAACTAAGTTAATTTGATTAAGTCACATCTTATAGGTGTGGCTTTTTATTATGATGTAGCAACTAGCATAATGGGGTGATGCCATTGGGAAAGTTAATAAAGGTGGAGCTAAGGGGAAGTATCAAGAATGGCTCACCGATGAAGGGTTAATCAAAATTGAAGGTTGGGCTAGGGATGGATTGACCGATGAACAGATTGCTCATAATATGGGGATTGCATATTCAACGTTACGTACATGGAGAGATAAGTTTTCGGCACTTTCGGCAGCCTTAAAAAAGGGAAAGGAAATTGTTGATCGTCAAGTCGAGAACGCTTTGCTTAAAAGGGCGCTAGGCTACAATTATACCGAAAAGAAATACGAGCAAGCACAAATGTCTGACGAAGAATACCACCTGCTACAAAAAGTAACTGTACAAAAATATAAGCTGGAGCACCCAGATGCGACCATGGAAGAAATTCGATTGGTCGAGCTGGGTGTTTCTCGTTATAAGAGCGTGCTTGTGGAAGAACGGACGAAAGAGGTTGTTCCTGATACCACGGCTCAAATCTTTTGGCTTAAAAATCGTAAGCCGGATGTATGGCGTGATAAGCAACAGGTGGAGCATAGTGGCGGTGTGACGAATACAGTCATTGAAATGAGCCAAGAAGAGCGTAAAAAGCGTATTGAAGAATTGAAGGCGAAGTTAAAATGATTACAGATGCAGAATTACTCGAACTTGAAATGTTGTTACAGCTAGAGGCTATCGAAGAAGCGAAAACGAACTTCTTCAAGTTTTGTAATGTGCTAGCGCCAAAATTTTATAAAGAAAACCGACAATACCTCATTGATCTATGTGATGAAATGCAAGACTTTTATCGCTCGGATGATGAGGTATTAATTGTTAACGTGCCTCCACGCCATGGCAAGTCGAGAACGGCTTCTATGTTTGCACAGTGGGTATTTGGTCAGAATCAGGAAGAGAAGATAATGACCGGCTCATATAACGAAACGCTTTCAACTACATTTTCAAAAGCTGTTCGAAATGGGATTTCAGAAGAAAAAGCGGACGAAGAAAAAATTGTATTTAGTGATATTTTTCCTGGTGTAGAAATTAAACATGGTGATGGCGCCATGAATTTATGGAGTTTAGAAGGTGGTTATAACAACTACTTAGCTACTTCTCCTACAGGGACGGCTACAGGTTTCGGGGCATCATTATTAATTATTGATGACTTAGTAAAAAACGCAGAAGAAGCTTTCAATGAAAGTAAACTCGACGGGCATTGGGAATGGTTTACGAACACCATGTATTCTCGTGTTGAAGAAGGCGGAAAAATCATCATCATTATGACGCGTTGGTCCTCTAAAGATTTAGCAGGGCGAGCGTTAGGGTTTTTCAAAGAAGAAGGTAAGCGAGTTCGTCACATTAACATGAAAGCATTGCAAGATGAGGGTACTATGCTTTGTGATGAAGTGTTAAGTCGTAAATCGTACGAAAGTAAAACGCGTGCCATGAGCCCCGAAATCGCCGCTGCTAACTACCAACAGGAGCCGATTGACCAAAAAGGGCGCTTGTACAGCTCGTTTAAAACGTATGACGGTGAATTGCCGCAGTTTAAGTACATCAAAAACTATACTGATACGGCAGACACAGGCGCAGATTACCTTTGTTCTATTAACTACGGTGTCACGTTTAACGATGAAGCCTATGTGCTGGATGTACTCTACACAAAAGCACCCATGGAAGAAACCGAGCCGAAGCACGCTGAAATGCTATACAAAGGCAAAGTGAATATATCAGACATTGAAGGCAACAACGGCGGTCGTGGCTATGCACGTGCCGTTGAACGCATACTTAAGACGAAATACAATTCGAATCGAACCCGCATTGTGCCGTTCCATCAATCTAAAAACAAGCAAGCTCGTATTTTATCGAATGCTACATGGGTAATGGATCATATTTATTATCCATCAGATTGGCGTTATCGATGGCCAGAATATTATAAAGCGATGACGGAATACCAACGCGAAGGCAAAAACAAGCACGATGATGCGCCAGATGCTACAACCGGCATTGCTGAAAAAATAGGACAAGGTGAATTATATAGCTTCGACTAGAAAGAGGTGATAACATGCTTTTCCCATTTCAAGGAACTAGCACAGACACAGAAATCATTAACCAACATGTCAAAGACGGTGCTCGAAAAGTAATTAGCGATACAAAAATAATTGAAAATGAAATTAACAAATTTAAAAAATCCGAAAAGCGTAAATGGATGCTGACGGGTGAGGCTTACTACGAAGGTGAGCAGGATATTTTAAAGCGTGAGCGTAAAGTGATTGGCAAAGGTGGACGATTAGAGAAAGCTGATAATCTGCCTAATAACAAAGTTTTAGATAACCAATATGCTAAGCTCGTAGATCAGAAGGTAAACTACCAACTAGGTAAGCCCATCACCATCGAAACAGAAAATGAGGATTATCTAAAGAAGCTGCAGGACATTTTCAACAAACGATTCCATCGAACATTACGAAATATTGGGCAAGATGCCTTAAACGGGGGCATTGGATGGCTGTATCCTTACTACAATGAAAATGGCGAGTTTGCATTAAAACGGTTCCCACCCCATGAAATTATTCCATTCTGGAAGGATTCAGAGCGAACGGTTGTAGATTTTGCTATTCGTATTTACTCTACGGTTGCCTATGAGGGCGACAAGGAAGTGGTTATCGAGAAAGTAGAGATTTACAGTACCAATGGCGTAGAACATTATGAATGGTTTAATGGTCGTTTAGTGTCGGATGTAACTGCTCGAACAAGATCATATATCACTGTAGATGATGGGGAAACAGTACAAGAGATGAACTGGCAGCGCGTTCCGTTGATTCCTTTCAAGTTTAATAGCAAAGAGATTCCGCTTATTAAGCGTGTGAAATCGTTACAAGATGGCATCAACATTATGCTTAGTGATTTTGAAAATAACATGCAAGAGGATGCCCGTAACACAATCCTTGTTCTTCATAATTACGATGGGCAAGACTTAGGACAATTCAGACGCAATCTAGCTCAATACGGGGCTGTTAAAGTGCGTTCTGGTGACGGTCAAAAAGGTGGCGTGGAGACGCTGACAATAGAGGTCAATGCTGATAATTACAAAGCGATTCTTTCTTTGTTTAAAAAAGCACTCATTGAAAACGGCCGTGGCTATGATGCAAAAGACGAGCGTATGGCGAACAATCCAAACCAAATGAATATCCAGTCTATGTACAGCGACATTGAATTGGATGCTAATGGTATTGAGACCGAGTTCCAAGCTTCTTTTGAAGAATTACTTTGGTTTATCAATCAGCATTTAGCCAATACAGGACAAGGTGACTTCGAAGGTGAAAAGGTTGATATTATTTTTAATCGCGACATCCTCATCAACGAGATGGAAGTTGTTGAAGTATTAGAAAAATCAACTTACTTATCAGAGGAAACAAAGATTGCTCAGCATCCATATGTAAAAGATGTTCAGCTCGAATTGAATCGTAAGAAGCAAGAGCAGCAGGAACAAATGAATATGTTCGATAATTACGATACTACTTTCAACCAAAAGCAAGGTGAGCTAAATGGCGAAGAAACGTAATTACTGGCGACAACGATTCGAATTATTAGAGGATGCTCAGCATAAGCGCTCTCTTTTTTATTACGCTGATTTAGAGCGCGCCTACATCGAAACAATGAAGTCACTTGAGAGCGACATACTGCGTTGGTATGAGCGTTTTGCCAAATCAGAGGGTGTAACACTCGATGAAGCAAAGCAACTGCTAAAAGGCGATGAATTGAAGGAATTTAAGTGGTCTGTTGAGGACTATATCGAATACGGTAAAAAGAACGCTGTTAATCAGCAGTGGATGAAACAACTTGAAAATGCCTCTGCTCGTGTTCACATTTCACGTTTGGAGAGTTTAAAGCTACAACTCCAGCAGCATGTAGAAGCGTTATATGGTGACCAAATTGAGGGCTTTGAGCGTCTCATGAAAGAAGTGTATCAAGAGCAGTATTATCACACGGCTTTCGAAGTACAAAAGGCTTTTAATATCGGCTTTACATTCCAAAAGCTTGATGAGGCTCGTTTAACCAAAATAATAAGTAAGCCATGGACTGCTGATAATATGACGTTTAGCGCTAAAATTTGGCGCGATAGGGGCTTATTGATTGATACGCTACATAAAGAGTTAACGCTCGCTGTAGCCAAAGGAGAGAGTCCTCATCGTTTAATTTCAGTCATTCAAAAGAAAATGAATACATCACGCTCGAATGCAGCCCGTTTGGTTTTAACTGAACAGGCTTTTTTTAGTGCTTCGGCTTCGAAGGATGCTTATGGAGAGCTAGACGTAGAGCGTTATGAAATCATTGCGACATTAGATCATAAAACAAGTAGCATCTGTCAGTCGATGGACGGCAAGATATTCAAGATGACAGACTTTGAACCAGGTGTAACGGCCAATCCGTTTCATCCGAGATGTCGTACAACAACTGCTCCATATTTTGAGGATGATTATGGTACCCGTATTGCGAGAGACCTTGATGGTCAAACGTATTACGTACCTAGCAACATGAAGTATGAGGAATGGTACCAGTCACAAGTAGAAAAACACGGTGAAAAGAAATTAGCTACTTATAATAAAAAGATAGCGAATAAAGAGAAGGATAAAAAAGAATTCGAGGGCTTTAAGCAAATATTAGGAAATGATAGTCCCAATTCACTGGATGCCTTCCAAGAAATAAAGTATAATAATGACAATGAATGGTATCATCTTAAAGGCTTCAAAATGGCTGTTGAGAAAGGTGATATCAATGTTTTGACTGGATACAGTACCTATAAAAACATCGCCAAAGATATCCGTGAAAATTTAGTAGGTCTTACTACATCTGATGGAATACAGATTACAAGTTATAAGTCGCATTTTGTTGATAGAGTTATCGGGCAGATAGAGGCAGGTACAACTGCTAAAGGGAAACGGTCAGGTGTACGTATAGAAGATGTTAGAAGTGCATTGCTTAACCCAACGCAAATTAGAGAGAAGGAAAATTCTAAGCAGTATATAAATGATGATTGTATTGTTACAATTAATCGAACGACAGGTAATTTAATTCAAACTACACCAAAAAAGGCGGTAAGTAGATGATTAAAATGACAAAGAAGGATGAAGAGTTTCTGATGAAACATCTGTCAAATTTTGAAGTATTAAAAAATGGTCCTATTAATGATTTACTGTTAGAAATTCACGATCTCACCTTAGAGGGATTAGATGAAAATGACGATCCAACAGATTTCTACTTTGAAGCCCAAAAAGTTTACGATTCAATATTTTTATTAAATTGAGCACTTAGCCTAAAAAAGGTTGAGTGCTTTTATTATGCTTATTTTCGTCTTTTTAGCGCTTGCAGACGTTAAAGAACAAGTGTCTAACCCTAACAGGTCGTTACCTGCAAAAAACGAATTAGGAGGATGTAGTAATGAAAAAAGAAGATTTAATCGCTATGGGATTCAGTGAGGAACAAGCAGACGCACTTATCGGTAAATACGGGACGATGATTCCGAAAGAACGATTTGACGAGGTTAATAAAGCAAAGAAGACACTCGAAACTCAACTGGCTGAACGTGACACCCAACTTGAAGAACTAAAGAAAATTGATGCTGAGGGACTTCAAAATAAAATTACACAATTACAACAGGAAAATGAGCAAACTAAAACACAGTACGAGCAACAGTTGAAGGATGAGCGTATGTCTAGTGCCTTAAAGCTTGCTCTTGCTGGTAAAGTGCATGATGCTGATTTGGTAACAAATCTAATTGATCGAACAAAAATTGAATTAGGTGAGGACGGAAGCGTCGCTAAAGGACTGGATGAGCAACTTAAAACGTTGCAAGAATCGAAGTCCTTTTTATTTGTGCCAGAAAAGAAAGCACCAGAGTTTAAAGGCTGGGTCCCTGTTGATGGCAATGAAGGTGGAGAAGGTGCGAGTGGTCTTGGTGCTAACTTCGCTAAGATGGCAAATGAAAAAGGTTCGAGTGATTCAGATAATAGCCCTTGGAGCTAAATAAAAGGAGGATTTAATATGCCGTATGTAAAACCTATTTCAAATTATGAACGTGTAAATTTCTTAGCATCTTCGAAGGTGCAATCATTCACAACGCTAGTGAGCGATGTCGGAGTGGTAGCAGGTGCAGACGGGAAGAAAGTCGTCAAAGCAGGTACTATTTTGCCAGCTAACGATGCAACGGCAGAAGGTATCTTATATACCGATGTGGATGTAACCCATGGACCACAACCGGGTTCTTTAATTGTTGAAGCGTATGTACTGGAAGCACGATTGCATACAGCACCTTCAGCAGAAGCAAAAACAGCATTAAAAGAAATTAAATTCCGATAATTGGAGGGAAAACAATATGCCAGACATTTTAGAGTTATTTGGTCAAAAAACAGTACTAGATTACATGAAGGAACGAAAATATCAAAGCTATGGCGTGGGAGAAACTCTTTTCCCAGAAGTTAAACATGATACGCTTGAATTTGAGTATCTTGTAGGTGCTAATGAGTTGCCTGTTATTGCAAAGGTGCACTCTTTTGACACAGAGGCAGAAATCGGTTCGGTAGAGGCTGCTAAACAAGCACTTGAAGCTGCATATGTAAAAAAGAAATATCAAATTAAAGAAAAGGATTTAATTGCTCTTAAATTCCCTCGTACAGCACAAGAACAACAATATTTAACACAACGTGTATTTAATTTAATCGACAAGGCTGTTAATGATGTTCGTGCAACAACTGAATTAATGCGTATGCAATTATTATCTACAGGGGAGTTATCTTTAGCTTTAAATGAAGCAAAAAGCTCACCAAAAAAGTTAACTCTCGACTATCATGTGCCTAACGACCACAAAGAAGCGTTGTCAGGTACAGGCATTTGGGGCACAGGTACGGAAAATATTTTAGGTGATTTAGAGCGTTGGTCGGATGCGTTAGATATTACATCGACTCGTGCTTTAACATCTAAAAAAATCGTAGGAATTATGTTGCGTGATCCAAAAATTATTGGTTATTTATATGGTACTGGTTCAGGTCGTGTAGCGAATTTAGCTGACCTTAATGCGTTCCTGACACAACAAGGCTTACCTAATATTGCGGTATATGAATCAGGTCCGAATACGAAATATCGTGAGCAAAATGCAGATGGCACATATACAACAAAGAGTTACTTCCCAGACAATAAATTTGTTATGTTCGGTGATGGCCCATTAGGTGAAACACTGTATGGTCCAACGCCGGAAGAATCACGTATGGTACTAGATGGTGCTGATGTAACAACGGTTGGCAAAGTGATTGCTATGATATATGAGGAAGGCAAAGATCCAGTGTCAACATGGGTGAAAGCAGCAGCTACAGCCATTCCTTCATTCCCAGAAGCACAGAACGTATTCCAAGCACAACCGATTGCATAAGGAGGCTGATTGCATTGGCTACTATTAAAGTAAAAGTTAAAGATGGCGCTTTTCCGATTCGTTATAAGGGAGAGCGCTTTTTAGTTGGTGATGAGTTGACCATTGATGAAAAACATTTCAATGAATCGACAATGGAACAATTAGAGGAGCCGAAAAAAGCTACTCGTACAACTAAAACATCTGAAAGCGGGTGATTAGCATGCTCGAAAAAGTAAAAGAGCGCTTAGCGTCGCTCAGTGTTCCGATTAGCAATGAACCAAATAGCACAGACGTGTTTTTATTATCTTTTGCGGTAAATAAAACGACTGACCATATCAAAAACCAAACAAATTTAGATGCAATTCCTCAAGGGTTAGAACATGTCGCGATCGATATGGCTGTTGGGGAATTTTTGTTTACTAAAAAATCCATGGGTTTGCTTGATATCAACACGCTCAATTTCGATACTGTTGAAAAACGTGTCAAAGACGGTGACACAGACGTTGAATTTGCTGTTGATGCAAAATCCACACCAGAAGCGCGTTTCAATGCTTTTATCACTTATCTGCAGCATAACGAAGTCGATTTCGTGAAATATCGGGTGCTCACATGGTAAGCGCTCGTCGTAAAGCACTTGAAAAGTTATGGCGTGGTAAATGCGATGTTATCGGTTGGGGAGAAGTAGAAGACCCAATCACTCACGTTACAACACATGGCGAGGTGATGCTTCATGAAAATCTTAAATGCAAACTATCCCATGAAAAACTCACTAGCGCATCGTCCACTGGTGGACCAGCTATCGTTACAAAGCAAATTAAATTGTCACTTGGAAATGAGTACGACATTCCGGCCGGATGCAAAATCATTGTTACGCAAGACAATGTAACGGCTGAATACACGCGATCAGGCGAGCCTGGCGTGTTTATGGACCATCAAGAAATCGTGCTTGATTTATTCAAGGGGTGGGCTTGATGGCTAGACGTGGAGCACGGGTGGATTATCGGCAACTGCAACGTATGCAGCGTAAAATACAACGTCTTGGACAGGATTACGAAAAGTTCCTTGAATCTATGACAAAAGAGATTGCTGCACGTTTGCTACGTAGAGTGAAAAATAACACCAAGGTTATCACGGGTACATTAAGAAACAACTGGACGGTTGATGCAAATGTAAAGAAGGTTGGAAATCAATATCAAATCGAAGTATTTAACCCAACGGAATATGCCATGTATTATGAGTACGGCCATCGTACACGTGACCATCAAGGATGGGTAAATGGTAGATTTACAATGACGATTGCTGCTGATCAAATCGAAAGGCAAGCACCATCAATCATTGAAAAGAAACTAACACGAATGCTAAGGGAGGCTTTCGATGGAAATTAACGATATCATGGTTGCTATTTCACGGAAGCTCCATGAAGTGTTTGGTAGCAACTGCAAAAAATATATGGATGAAATACCGCAGGGGTTTACGACTCCTGCTTTTTTTATTCAGTTTTTGTCCTTTGAACACATACGGCAAATCGGAGGCTTATGGAAAGTCACACCACTATTCGATGTTCAGTATTTCCCACGAAGTGGGGCATCAGAAAGCGCGAATATGGTGTTAAAGGTTCAACAGGCACTAAAAGATGTCACACTCTTAAATGGCGCTAAAATGCTTGCTAGAGGGGCGAATAGTGAGGTTGTAGACGGTATAGGTCATAACTTCATGCGTTTCGATTTCTTCTTGCAAGAAGTAGAAGCGAAAGTGCTCATGGGTTCATTAGATCATTATTTAAACAGAGAAAGGGTGGTATCAGTTGGCGAAAGCAATTCAAGCGAAAGTTGAGCCAGTTACGTCGGAAAAAGTTGGTGAAGCTATTGAGGCAACACAACCAAAGTTTACAAAAACACAGCTGGTCAGCAGTCGTAAATATATTCATCGTCGTGATGCATTGAATGCATTATTGAAAGATGGTGAGCAGTATTCATTCGCTCAGGTGGACAAAATTTTAAAAACATTTGATGAAGGGTGATACTGATGATAATTTACAAGATTACTAATAAATTAAATGGTAAAAGTTACATCGGTCAAACAACCAGAAATGTTAGAGCTAGAATAGCTGAACATAAATACAAAAAGTCTCTTGTTGGAAAAGCTATTTTAGAATTTGGTGAAGGTAATTTCAAAGTTGAAAAATTGGAGAGTTGCAAAACGCTTGAGGAATTGAATGAAAGAGAAGCGTATTGGATTCAAAAAATGGATACCATTCAGCCAAAAGGATATAACAAGGCGATAGTAGATTCTAAATTCGGTAAAAATAACGGTTTCTTTGGTAAAAGTCATTCGAATTTAACGATTATTAATAACCAATCAAATCAACCTAATAGAAAACAAGTTCTATGTGTAGAAACAGGAAAAATTTTCATTAGTGTTAGAGAGTGCGAACGAACTACGGGTGTAAAAAGGACGAAAATTATCAATCATTGCAAGAGTAGAGTTAAGAACCAAAAATTCAGATATGTAATTTAGGCGCTTGTGATGGCGCTTTTTATTATGTGAAAAAGGAGAGATTACATGTTAGGCGGAGGTCCATTTTTAACACAAAACAAAGTATTGCCCGGCACTTATCACAATTTTATTAGTGCTGCTCGCGCATTCGTCAATCTATCAGACCGTGGCTATGTCGGCCTACCCATTCCATTAGATTGGGGCGTAGATGGCGATGTATTTGCTGTAACACAGGAAGATTTACAAAAGGATTCACGTAAAATCTTTGGTTATGATTACACAGATCCAAAGCTAAAAGGTATTCGAGATGTATTTAAAAATGCGATTACTGTATTTTTCTACAAGCTTGCTGTGGATGCTGTAGCTGCTTCTAACACATATGCTACGGCAAAATACAAAGGGATTCGTGGGAACGATATTACAATCGTGATTCAAGCAAATGTGGATGAACCCACTAAGTTCGATGTACAAACACTAATTGCTAATGTACTAGTCGATGAGCAAATGGCTGTTGCTACGGCTGCTGATTTAGTAGTAAATGATTTTGTCGTATTTAAGCCTGATGCCACATTAACGGTTACAGCTGGTACACCATTAATCGGAGGCTCAAACGGTTCTGCTATTACAGGTGGAGCGCACCAAGAGGCGCTAGATGCATTAGAGGCTTATGGCTTTAACACGCTCGGTTGCTTGTCGAGTGAGCCAACAATCAAATCACTTTATGTTGAGTACACAAAACGTATACGTGATGTAGTGGGTGGTAAATTCCAATTAGTCGGTCATAAGCTCGGCAAGATGGACCATGAGGGTATTATTGATGTCCAAAATGATGCTATCGGTGAAAGTGAGGAAGTATTCGGTGCTGTTTATTGGGCAACAGGTGTTCAAGCTGGGGTTGCGGTCAATAAATCCAATACAAACAAAACATACACTGGTGAGCACACGCTTGATATGTCTGAGACTAAAACACAGTCGCAGCTTACAGCACTTTTAAAAGCTGGGAAGTACGTATTCCATCGTGTCGGTGAAGAAGTACGGGTACTTGAAGATGTAAATACGTTCACTTCATTTGCACCAGATAAAAATGAGGATTTCAGTATGAACCAAGTTATTCGTGTGTTAGATCAGATTGCTATTGATACAGCTAACCTATTCAATACTCGTTATTTAGGTAAGGTACCAAATGACCAAGACGGGCGTATTTCTTTATGGAATGATATCAGTTCACACCGATTAGAAATGCAACGTATTCGTGCCATTCAAAATTACAACAAAGAAGAACTCGCAGTAGCACAAGGTGATTCGAAAAAGGCTGTTGTTGTTAATGAAGTTGTAGAGCCGACAGTGGCAATGTCGCAACTTTATATTACGACTACGGTAGCGTAAAGGAGGGGGAAGAGTTATGACAGATTTAACAATGCACGCTCGCGATGCTATTCATGGTGCACAGGGGCGAGCGTATGTAACAATCGAAGGAAATCGTTATTTATTTGCACAACTTATTAATTTAGAGGCACGAGTCGATAAAACAAAAACTCAGGTTCCAATCATGGGGCGTACCGGTAAAGGGAATAAAGCTACAGGTTGGGAAGGAACAGGCTCAGCTACATTCCATTACAATACGTCTATCTTCAGAGAGTTACTTTATCGTTATCAAGAAACGGGTGAAGATGTTTACTTTGATATTCAAGTAACAAATGAGGATGCAAATTCATCTGTAGGTAGGCAAACCACGATTTTGAAGGATTGCAATATGGATGGTGGTATTGTTGCTTTACTCGATGCAGATGCGGAATATCTGGAAGATACGGTCGATTTTACTTTTGAGCGCATAGAACTTCCAGAACGCTTTAATATATTAAACACAATGCAATCTTAATTTTGAGCTCACTTTGTGGGCTCTTTTTAATAAAAAACTAAAAGGATAAGGTGATTATATATGAGTAATTTAACTGCATTTTTAGCGCAAAACGCATTGAAAGTTGAGACACAGGAGCATGTTGTATCAAAACGTTTCGTAGATCCTGATACAAAGGAAGCAATGAAATGGCAGGTAGGAGCAGTATCGTCAGACCGTGATGAAGCATTACGTAAACAACATACTAAACGTTTACCGGTTCCAGGTAAGAAAAATGTATTCCAGCCTACAACAGATTACGATGGTTATTTAGCTAGTTTAGCAGTTGAGTGTACTGTATTTCCGGATTTAAATAGCACTGAGTTACAGAATTCATATGGTGTGATGGGTGCTGAAGCTCTTCTTAAACAGATGCTCTTACCTGGTGAATATGCCGAATATCTAAAAATCGTACAAAATGCGAACGGCTTTGACGTTGGCATGGATGAGGCTGTAGAAGAAGCAAAAAACTAATTAGCGACGGCGACTATGATTCAAATATTGCTTACTATTGTTTGCATAAATTTCATAAGTGGCCGTCGGAATATGATTCATTACCAAAGTGGGAAAAAGCTTTCGTTATTGCAGCAGTTCAGTTAAAAAAGGAAGCTGATGAAAAAGCTGAGAAAGAAGCTAAGCGAGTTAAGAGTAAAAAGCGGTAGAAAGGGGGTCTGGCATTGGATATTGGCGAATTAATGGAAAAAGCCGACATCTTCTCTCATGAAAGAGATGTCGGAGAAAAGATGTCAAAGTTTTCTGAGTTACTATTGGCTGAATTACAAAGAATGAGCGTGGAAGAATTCAAGCAATGTGTTCGCCACAAGCTTACTCTCGAGAAGAAACCTAAAGAAATTGTTGTTGAGTTAGCATTTAAACTTAACGTTGAAGATCTTTATCCTGAACGCTCTTAGCAACAGATAAGCCCTCATCTGTTAGCTCGTAACAGAGTAACATATCATCAGGTAGCACACCAATTGAATGAGAAGTGATGTTGTCAGAGTGTGGTATTAAATGTTCATTCTCATACAAATAGTTTGCAGCTTCTGTGTAATAAAAAAGTTCATATTGATTTTGTGTTTGAAATTCCGTATAAGAACTGCCATTCTTTCGGAAATTTTCTAAAGCCAAATGTAGTAAGTGTTTTTCAAATTTATTCATAAATCTCACCTCCTCTATCTGTAAATATTATACAGAATAGAGTGGATGATTAGTGAATTTATAGACTTCCATACTCGTCGAAAGAAGGAGAATTATGCAAAAAAATATTTACTAATATATTACAATTATATATATTTGTGTATAAGGAGGGGTTAAATTGAATAAAAAGTTAGGGATTTTATTTTTATGTTTTGCAATGCTATTTTCGGTATCATTATTACCAATTGGTGCAAACGAAGTCCAAGCAGCATCTATAGGAGAGAAATTGCTACAACCTGAAGAAGGGTGGCAGAGGTATGACGATAGAAATGAATTTATAAAAACAAATTTTATTAGTGCCGATGCAGCGTCCAGACATGGGTTTTACGAAAATACTGGACATCATACAGCAAAGAAGAATGATTACTACAGCTTTAACTTCATAGGAAGTAAACTAAGAATTATAGCTTTTGTAGCAAAAGACCATTCAAATGATGTAAAAATAACAATTGATGGTGAGGTTTATCAATATTCAGAACGTATTGGTTCTGGTAATCAAGTAATTGTGTTTGAAAAATTAGATCTATCTAAAGGGCTACATCAAGTAAAAATAGAATCGACTCAAGATGGGGTTTATACTAGCATTGATGCTATCGACATAGATTTAGATGGTAATTTAGTTTCGACAGAAATTACTACTCCCGTACTTGAAGGTAATGTAACAGATGAAGGTAATCTTTTAACTTGGAACTCTGTAGAAAATGCAACAGGGTATAATGTTAAAAGAGCTACAACTGCAGGTGGTCCATACACTAATATTTCTAGTAATATCGCAGCTAATTCGTATTTAGACAAGGATATAGAAAAAGGGGTAGTATATTATTATGTTATCTCAGCAATTGTTGAAGGAATAGAAAGTAAAGATTCCAATGAAATTGCTTTAAAACATAACGAAGAAACTCCAGTGGAAAATAGTAATATAATACTCAGAATTCATTTGTTGAATAACCAAATAAAAGAATACCATTTAATAGAGAGTGAATTTAATAATTTTATTAATTGGTATGCCACGGAATCCGGCAATTATTATATATTCACAGTGAAGTCACCAGAACCACCTTTCAAATCAATTAAAGAATATATCGTTAAGGATAAAATAGTCTGGTTTGAAGTAAAGGAATATTAAAAAGATAAATAGGATAGCATGGATTATCAAAAAAGACCACCTTAATGGGGTCTTTTTATCTTTAAAAAGGAGTAAGAACTCTTATTTATTGAAATGTAATCACGTAGATTTCTTTACATGTGCTGGAGGTTTTTAAGTGGCATAGGAAAGGGCGCTAAATGGGCGCCAACAGGGCGCACTTTTTTTGCTAACATAATTATTGAGAGGAGAAAAAGGCTAGCGACAAATTGTCGCCAGCCTGTTTTTATAACTGTTGTTAAGTATTTTATTATGCCAACTCGTTTCTAAGTTTTCGTCCAGTTCTAAAAGCGGATGTCCTCAAAATCAGGAGGGCTAGGGCATGAAGCGAGTTTTTGATGTAGCAATTCGATGGAGACAAGAATTAGAGGAAATGAATTTAGTAGATTTATATTTTCTTAGAGATTACGGTACTTTCATGCAAAGTGACGATAAATATGTTCGAAAAATGGGAGAGATGATTTTAGATCGTATTAAAGAAATTAAAAAATCTGCATAGTTATGTTTTAAACACTCTCACATGAGGGTGTTTTTTCATTGAAAGGGGTGGTAATTATGTAAAAGATATGGGCTAATCTCTCCAAATTATGTATATTTATTTGGAGGAGGAGATAGTAAATGAAACTGAAAATTATCGCAGTCGTATTGTTTTTATTTACATTAGCTGCTTGTTCTTCCGAGAATACTAGTAAAAGTACAGTTGAACAAGTTATTGATGTAACACAATTCAGTAAAATCAGTAGTTCAAAACTGGTAGAAATTATGGGGGAACCTGAGAAAATTGAAGATTTTGAGTGGTTGGTTTCAAGAACTAACCAGAGTATAGTTGGGAAACTATACATTTACGAAGGGAATAAGTATGAATTTATATTATTCGATGACGTTCTAGTTAGGTTAAATGTTTATTCCGGTAATTACATGGGTTATGATGATACAGTTATGAGTTTTGAAGAAAAAGAAGATATTTTTTCAATGTTTGGTATTACTCCGCAATCAAGCATGCGAAAAGAAGCTGATACAAACTATGCTCTTAGGTATGAAAAGGTATCTGAGAGTGTTGAAGAAGTATGGATTTTAGAAATTGAAAATAAAAACTTCGGTATAGCAAAATTCACTTATGATTCAAATTATTTTTAGTATTTAAAAGCACTCGTTTAATGGGTGCTTTTTATTATGGAAAAAAGGAGTGGTAATTTGGCAACTATTCGCACTGCAATTCAAATTCAAGACAATTTATCACAAGCATTTGGTGCTATGAATGTAGCAATGCAAGCGACAATTAATAGCTTCGAGCATTTAGAAAGAGCTAGTGGTAATGCAATTGATGCGTCCAGTATAGAAATTGCAAGACGTGAATTGGCACGTGCTGAGTCAGCTTTTAATGAGATTGAGATACAAATTCGAGAAGCTGATCATCAGCAAGACAGATTTAATGATTCCATACGTGAAGGAACATCGGCTGCCAATGCGATGTTGAGTAAATTATTAGCTATTGTGGGTGCTTATTTATCGATACAAACAATTGTAGGGGTCGTTGGCTTGTCTGATGAAATGATAAATACTACAGCCCGCTTAGAGCTTATGAATGATGGTTTGCAAACTACCGCTGAACTTCAAAGAATGATTTATGAAAGTGCCCAGCGCACCTTTGCCCCTTATCAAGCAACTGCTGATATGGTTGGGAAGTTAGGTACACAAGCTGCTGCTGCATTTAATAATAGCCAAGAAATTATTGCTTTTGCTGAACAGTTGAATAAGACTTTCGCTATTGCTGGTACGTCAGCCCAAGGGATTGAATCTGTAATGCTTCAACTTACACAAGCTATGGCATCGGGAAGACTGCAGGGTGAGGAACTAAATGCTATTCTCGATAATGCTCAACCGATTGTAGCTAATATCCAAAGATATTTGGAAGATGTTTTTAATATGGATGCTTCAAACATAAAAAAATTAGCTGCTGATGGAGTAATTACAGCAGAAATAATTAAAAATTCCATGTTTTATGCGGCACAAGAAACAAACGCAGCTTTTGAATCCATGCCGGATACGTGGTCGGGGGTTTGGACGATTATGACCGACAAAGCGGTTAAAGCATTTGAACCTATACTTCAAAAAATTAACGATGTTGCTAATAGTGAGCGTATGGAATCTTTATTAAATAACATTACAAATTCCATGTATATGATTGCGGCAGTTACGAATGAAGTGTTCGATATTATGATTGATACAGGCGCTTTTGTGTACGATAATTGGTCAATTATTGGTCCTATCGTTGGAGGTGTCACAGCGGCACTTGTAGCCAATTCAATAGCTTGGTTATGGGCTAATCGTGCAATTGCTATAAATATATTAATGACAGCCACGGCTAGTATACGTAATCTGTGGTATGTAGCCACAACTGTTGCTTCTACCTTTGCGACATACGGTTTTACAGCAGCAATGGCAGCATTAAGTATTGCTATTTCAGCTAATCCTATTGGTTTGTTTATTGCGGCGATAATCGTTTTGATAACTTTGTTTTACTTAGCGGTTGGTGCTATCAATCACTTCGCAGGCACTTCTATCAGCGCAACAGGCATAATCGCTGGTGCATTCATGGTTTTAGCATCATATATCTATAATAGATTTGCATTGATATGGAACATTATAGCTTCATTCTTTGAATTTTTTGTTAATGTTGGGACAAACACCACGTATAGCGTGAAACGATTATTTTATAATCTAGCTAGTGCATTTTTAGATTATGCTATTTCCATGACTAGTGGATGGGATAATTTTGCTACTGGCTTTGTTAACGCTATAATCACAGCTGTAAATGGTGCTATTAAAGCTTGGAATTGGTTTGTAGACTTACTACCCGACGATATTTCAGCAAAAATCGGTATAAAAAAAGCTTCAGAGTTTTCTCATAGAGAATCCATTACTACTGATTTAGAGAATATTAAAGGGAAACTCGGTGACTGGGTAGGAGAAGCACCAGCTGATTATTGGGAAGCTCCAAGAATGGAAATGAAATCTTTAGGTGCTGCTTGGGATAAGGGCTATAACTGGGGGGCTAATTTATTCGGCGGTGACCCTCGAGAAGAAAAGACAGAGGAAACTAATCCATGGGATGAAATTCTTGCAGGTCTTGGTGACATAGCAAACACAGGTTCACCTGCTGACAACGAAACAGCAGGTAATACAGCGAAAATGGCTAAGTCGATGGAAGGTACTGTCGATGAATTAAAATATTTACGTGATCTTGCCGAACGCGAATCCATTAACCGCTACACAACAGCGGAAGTAAAACTCGAAATGAAAAACGAAAACCACATCCATCACGATACGGATGTTGATGGTCTCATCGATCGTTTCGGTGAAAAAGCCGAAGAATTAGTATATACATTAGCAGAAAGAGGTGATGACGACGATGTATAATATGTTTTTTAATAATATACAGATTCCCGTACCACCTCCAAAGATGACGATGACAATTAATAATAAAAACGAAACTGTCACCCTCATTAATGAAGGTGAAGTAAACATCCTTAAAAAACCCGGCTTAACGGATATCCAATTTGAATTAGTTTTACCAAATAACCGTTATCCTTATGCTGTTTATCCAAACGGTTATCAACCAGCGTCGTACTATCTCGATGTATTAGAACAATTAAAAGTATCTCAAGAGCCCTTCCAATTCATCCTTAATCGGACGAAACCGGATGGCTCTTTATTATTTGATACGAATATGACTGTATCTTTAGAGGAATATGTACCAGAGGATGACGCAGAAGAAGGTTTTGACATCAGAGTAGCTATCACATTGAAGCAGTTTAAACCTTTTGGTACAAAAAAACTTGTTATTCAACAAGTTGCAGGCGTATCTACTGTCAATACAAAGGTAACAGTTGAGAAAACACGTAGCATTCAAGGTAAGCAGAAGCCGAAAATGCATACGGTAAAAAAAGGGGACACGCTCTGGGCTATTGCAAAACGCTATCTCGGTGACGGCTCTAAATATCCACAATTAGCGAAACTTAATAATATGGCCAATCCAAATGTTATCAAAGTAGGGCAGGTGATACGACTTGAGTAAATATAAACTTTATATTTTATCCCGTGGTCGTGCATTTGAAGTTGCTGTAAAAGAGCCGATTACTTGGGAAACGCATCGTAAAGGACAGCCAGGTAAACTTACTTTTGAGGTTGCAAAAGACGAAACACTAGGATTTCATGAAGGTGATATTGTTCGCTTTGAATACGACGGCCATCAATTATTTTTAGGCTTTGTATTTACAAAAAAGCGCACAAGCAATCGTTTTATCAATGTCACAGCTTATGATCAACTACGCTACTTTAAAAATAAGGACACATACGTTTATAAAGGAAAAACAGCTGCTCAAGTACTACAAATGCTGATAGCGGACTTTAAGCTTAAAGCAGGCATTATTGTAGATACAAAGTATGTGATTCCTTCACATGTCGAGGACAATCAGGAACTATTTACAATCATGGATAATGCGACTGTTTTGACAACGCAACATACCGGCAACATTTTCGTGCTTTATGATGATTATGGCGCGCTTTGTTATCGTAATATCAAAGAGCTTAAACTTGATATTTTAGTTGACGAAGATAGCGGTGAAACGTTTGAGTATACGACTTCGATTGATGGAAATACGTACAACAAAATTAAGTTGATCCGTGAAAACAAAAAGACGGGTAAACGTGAAATCTTTATCGCACAAGATAGCAATAAAATAGCTGAATGGGGTGTGTTACAATTCACCGAAACGCTAGATGAGGGCGAAAATGGTAAGGCAAAAGCTGATACATTACTTACTCTCTATAACCGTAAGTCGCGCAAATTACACATTAATAAAGTGTTTGGTGATCCCCGTGTGCGAGGTGGTTCAACACTGGGGGTGCAAATGTACTTAGGGGATTTAACTGTAGCTAATTTTATGCTGGTTGAAACGGTAAAACACAATTTTTATGAATCTAAGCACCAAATGGACCTTAAATTGATTGGTGGTGATTTTGTTGCGTGATATGTCTGATTTTATTAAATCGATTCGTAAAATCGTTCTTGCGGCTATCGAGGCACAAAAGCTCACTAGAGTTGTTTACGGGACGGTCGACAGTCTTATGCCGTTACGTATACGTGTGGACCAAAAATTAGTTTTAGAGAAAGAACAATTAATCTTAACGCGAGCTGTTACAACGTATGATACCGAAATACGCATTGCCGGTGGATCTCGCCAATATTGCACGATTTATAATGAGCTGAAAGTTGGTGATAAAGTCACAATGATTCGGCAACACGGCGGCCAGCAATATCTTGTTATCGATAAGGAGGTGGCTTGATGCTACCACAAATTAATGACGGATTAACAGCAGACTTTGAGGAAGTTATTGAGCCCTCCAAAACACATTATATAAACTTTGAAAAAAATCGTTGTGCTGGCTTTATCGATGAACGTGAAGCCGTAAAGCAGGCGATTTTTTTAATGACCTCAATCGAACGGTATGATCACATTATTTACAGTTGGAACAATTTTATCGAGCTTAAAGATTTATTCGGGCAGCCTACTGCTTACGTAGCTAGTGAAGCACCACGCCGAATTAAAGAGTGCTTACTGCAGGATGACCGGATTACAGCAGTTGACAGCTTTGTTGTTACAACAGGAAAGGGAACGGTACATGTACGATATACAGCTCATACGATTTATGGACCTGTTGAGGCAGAGAGAGAGGTGAAATATCAATGACCACGCCACTTAATTTAGATGCAACATTTGAAGATTTACAAGCGATTAAGAAGGCGAACTTAGATGGCACATTAGACATGCGCGAAACGTCTCCACTCTTTAACGCAACCGTGGTTAATACAATTGAAACCACTCAAATGCTCGCTACACTTAAAAATTTTAAAGACGTCATGTATGCAGATACAGCACCACGAGAGGAATTAATTTTGTTGATGGCTGAGCGTGGCTTAAAGCCGAAATTAGCTTCTGCAGCAAAATGGCGTGGTGTTTTTAACGTTGATGTGCCAATTGGTTCGCGCTTTAGCTTAGGGCAATTAAATTATGTTGTACTTGAACGTATTAGTAATGGTCAGTTTATTTTAGAGTGCGAAACTGTTGGAACAGAAGGTAACTTAGAGTACGGTGCGCTTATTCCGATTGATTACATCGACAATCTACAAACAGCTGAGCTTGTAGAACTGTTAGTACCAGGTGAAGATGACGAGGACACAGAAATTATGCGCCGCCGCTATTTTAACAGTTTCAACTCAATTGCTTTCGGCGGAAATAGGGCTGATTACAAAGAAAAAACACTTGCTCAAGCTGGTGTAGGTGGTGTGCGTGTATACCGTGCCTGGAATGGTGGAGGTACAGTAAAGCTCGTTATCATCAACTCTCTTTATCAAAAACCATCTCAAACACTTGTAGACGATGTGCAAGAAGCTGCAGATCCATTGTATGCACAGGGTGAAGGGTTAGGGTTTGCTCCTATTGACCATATTGTCACTGTTTTTGGAGTTAGTGAAAATACAATTAATATAACGTTCACTATCACTTATCAAAGTGGCTGGACATGGGCAGACATTCAATCGGCTGTACAGGAAATGATTGATGATTATTTCGCTGAACTAGCTCAAGAGTGGGCAGAAAGCGAGAACGATAATGCAGGCATCGTTGTTCGCGCTAGTCACTTAGAATCACGACTTTTAGGTATTGCGGGTGTACTGGATGTTACGGGAACACTGCTAAACGGTGGCACAGCAAACATACAGCTGTCGGCTGAAAGCATACCGGAACGAGGTGTTGTAAGTGGCTAGAGAGGTAGCATATCTTGATTACTTTCCCGAAATTTTAAAGGAGATTAAGGAAATCCAAAAATGCGCTCAAGTCGAAAAGCCTATTTTAGATGCGTTATGGTTAAAAATCGAAAATATCATGAAAGACCGCTTCATTTTAACAGCTACTGAGGACGGTCTTTCTCGACGTGAAAAAGCACTAAAGATTAATGTGCCTGGGACGGATAGCATTGAAACGCGTCGTTTCCGTTTGCTTACTCGTTATCAAGAGCAAGCCCCATACACTAATAAAGTGCTTAAGCAACTACTTGATAGCCTGCTGGGTGAGGGAAAATATACGTATGAACGTAATGTTGCTGACAAGTGGATTAAGGTCCGTTTGGAACTGTCGGTGAAGGGGCAGTTTGAGGCAGTTGAATTGATGCTTGAGCGTATCACACCGCAAACCATGATACTTGAAGTAACGCTACGTTACAACCAGCACAGCACACTTGTACGCTATACACATGCCCAGCTAGCTGCCTTTACGCATAAACAATTACGAGAGGACGTGATGACGTAATGCCGACTACACATACAAGCAATTACAACCTAGCGAAACCGGGAGCGGAAGAATTTTACGATGTCAGTGTACCCAATGCTAACATGGACAAAATCGATGCAGTATTAAAGGCTCTAGCTGATGCTTTAGGCGATATCGATTTAGTAACTTTATCGCAAGCCATTCAAAATGTACAAAATGAAGTTACTGAGCATAAGGACAATAATGATATTCATATCAAAAAAACAGAGCGCGCTGATTGGAACGCAAAAATTAGTTCGATAGCAAAATATATGGATGGTGGTAGCCACATTGACCCCGACACCACAACTGAACCATGCATCTTAACTACAACGAAAACACCAGACGGAAGTTTTTGGTATATTATAACGATCTTCTACGGTACATCGGGAAATAAGGCACAGTTAGCGATTAAATACCACGGCTTTGGAGATATAGCTACTCGTAACCTTTATAATGGCACCTGGTCGGCTTGGGATAGGCAGTCTGACTACTACAAAAAGCCATCTACGGGTATTCCAAAAGCAGACTTACACGTAACCGTACAGGCATTGTTAGATAAAGCGCATACTGCAGTGCAGTCGCCTGGTATAGGTCTAGGGATAAGCGGAACTACTTTAAACGCAGAATTCGCTCTCACTTATGGAACGCTTTTAAGTTCACATGCGGGAGTATACTCAGAAGGGGAGACGGTAAACCCTGTCAATGTTAATGCTACGCACCCTACGCAGTTAGAATGTAATGAATTGTTACGTACCTTACTAGGGTACACGATGACTTCGGAGACATCCTTCAGATATGTAATAAGGACTGTTAAATACTCTACTATTATCACGCAGACAGTTCACGTATATAGTAACTATACAACTACACTAGGTACGGAAGTGTTCAGATTCACACGTACCACGAGTTTCTCATATCCGTATGACTGGAATCCGTGGAGAATCACGACTAATGTTATAGTCTATGAGGGTAATCCTAACGGCTCTGTCTACGGTATGCGTGGTTGGTTATTGTATGATTTTATAAACGCCAAACTGTATAAAAAGACTACAGGAACTAGTGGTAGCTTTAACACTGGTTGGGTAGAGATTGGAGGCGCTTAATATGCTTAAAAAGGTAGCGATTCTGGATGGCGAGATAATTAGTGTAATTCACAGCGACGAGGAGTTAGATTATTTTACTGGAATGGATGGTGTTAAGTTCGACGAGCGTGAAATGTACTACAGTGTGGAGCGGGGCTGGTGGGAAGCAGAAACTCTGTCAGATATCAAGCAGGAGAAAGCTAGGGAACTGGATATAGCTTGTAGAGACACTATACTAGGACGATTTAAAGCTATTGTAGATGGTACGGAGTATGGGTTTAGCTACGATATGGAGGCCCAATCAAGGTTCACAGGCACGGCTGTACTATTCTTAGCAAATAAAATTACTGATATTGAATGGACTGCATATCAAAATGGAGAGCGAGTCCGTATTGTTTTAAACAGCGGTACTTTTGATATCGTCTCGTTGGCAGCTCTGCAACATCAAAACGCTAATATTGTTAAGTATAATCAGTTATTGCAACAAGTTAACAATGCTACTACAAAAGAGCAAGTGGGAGCGATAGTATGGTAAAACGGTATTTTTGGTTTCTATTTATCGCTGTTGATCAACTTATTAATACGTTATTAGGTGGATATCCTGACGAAACTCTATCATCTCGTATGGGCAAACGTCCACAATGCTCTGTGTGCCGTTTTGTATGTTGGCTCTTAAATTTTATCGACAAAGATCATTGTGTTAAATCGATAGAGCTAGACGAGGGAAATTGGGACAATAAACATTAACATTTGTTTCAAAATGCTTAGTAAGCATGAAATCAATTCAATAGCATAAAAATGATAACACCCGATGTGGTGTATTTTTTATGCGTATATTTAATGAAAACGAAATAGTAGGAGGATTAGGGGAATTGGAGGAAATATATAAAGTTGAACCAATTGGCGTAAAATATACTTGTGATAAATGTGGTGAAGGTGAGATGTTATCTACAGGAAAAAATAATTGGTCTGCAAATCCACCTCAATTTGAGCATGTATGTTCAATATGCAATCATAAGGATTATTTTTTCGAAAAATATCCACTTGTCAGATTTCGAACAGTTCAAATGTAGACAAATTTAACCATACAACTTATCCTGAATAAAAGGAGGCGAGTTATATGGATTGGTTAATAGAGAATAAAGAATGGGTATTTAGTGGTGTAGGATTGTTTATTATTTCTACAATTATTACTCTATTTACAAAAACGAAGAATAAAAAACAGGTGCAGAAAGTTGGTAACAATTCTACAGCTATTCAAGTTGGTAGAGATTTTAAAGTTGGTGAAACTGATGATAAAAAATAATCAAACACAAAAAATCGGTGATAACTCAACTTCTTTACAAGTTGGAGGAGACATGTATGTTACTCATGGAATATCCTATTTTGAAGCAAAAGAAATTGCATTAGATGTTTTTAAAACGAATTTTTACCAACTATCTGAGGATGCCGCAAGTGTTGCAAAACAACGTGCAGAAGAAATAACTGATAAATTTTTAAATGAACTAAACGAACGGCTTCCTAATAGTATAAATCAAATGAACAATCCAGATATGCAATATGCTTTATTTACTGCTCAAAGAGAATACGCAAGAACAGGAGATAACGATCTTTTGGAAATTTTGGTAAATATACTGGTGGATAGAGCTTCTATTGACAATAGATCATTGCTCCAAATCGTTTTAAATGAGTCTCTTGATGTAGTGACTAAACTAACTAACGAACAATTAGATATTTTATCTTTAGTATTCTTACTAAGATATACAAGAAGATTACATTTTAAAAATATAGACGACTTTAAAAGTTATCTTTTAAATGTGATTATTCCTTTCATGGATGTACCAAAAGAAAATTCATATTATCAACATTTAGAGTATACTGGTTGTGGATCAATTAGTGTTTTAGACAATAAGATAGAAGAAACCTTTAGACAGAATTATCAAGGTATATTTTCTAAAGGTTTTTCACGAGAAGAGTGTGAAAATTTAGTAAATGGCGAGGTATTATCTTCAACAATATTAATCCCTTGCTTCCATAACAAAGAACTCGTTCAGGTAAAATCTCTAAATGATGAACAATTAGAAGAGATATGTCTGGAAGCAGGAGCAAGTGAAGAGTTAATTCAAAAGATGAAGGATTTGCAGAATTCTCGTATTATGAATGAGGGGGAAATTAAAGATTTTGTAACTAGTTTAGATCCAAAAATTAAGCAGCTTTTTGATCTTTGGTACGATTCCTCATTGAATAGAATGACTCTAACCAGTGTAGGAATTGCAATAGCTCATGCAAATTTACAAAGAAAAATAAACGATAAATATGATTTATCAATTTGGATTTAAAATTCTTATAACGGATAAACCGTATTTTTCTCTAAATGGGAAATTTTAAGCACTCTCACCCGAGGGTGCTTTTTATATTCTATCACGTTTCAGCAACGCACTGTACCGAGCAGTGCTATTTTTATTTTCAAGAGGTGAGGGCAATGGAGTTATTAGTAGTAACAGGGGCAGGTATCGCTGAAAAAGTAGCGAATAGTTCGAATCCATGGATTTACTTATCCATCGTATTAATTTTCGCAGCATTGTTTGCTGGGCGCTACATTTTCAATTATTTAGTCCAACTCGATCAGTCGCATCGGGAAGAATCAAAAGAACGGGAAAAGGCGTTAATGTCACATTTAGAGCGTTCGAATGAATCACAAGAACGGACAGCTCATGCTTTGGAAGGTATCAATGCAAGCCTTTCTACTTTAGAGGGGCGTGTTGACCGTATCGAAAAACATGCTTATAAAAAGGAGAGTGCATAAATATGGATTTAACAAACATTTTTATGATCGCAGCAGTAATTGTAGCTATTGTATTAGCAGTTTCGGAGGTAGTAAAGAAAACATTTAAAATTAATACACAATACATGCCTATAACTTCCGTAGTTATCGGTATTTTAGTGGGTGCGATATTCTACCCACTTTTCGATTATCCGGTTTACGTCATGCTAGTAGCTGGTTTTGTTGCAGGACTAACAGCATCAGGTACATTTGACTTGTTAAAAGCAACTAAAAAAGAGGGTGGTTTTAATGAGTAAGATTTTAATTGTAGGAGGGCATGGTGCAGGAGATCCAGGAGCAGTAGGTGGGGGACATAATGAGCGCGACGCTATGAGATTATTAGCTAAAGAAATTAAAGCGCTAATCCCATCGTATGTGGACGTTTACGATACAAACCTCAATATGTTTCGGGAAACTGACAAAGGTAAAGGTATTTACATTACGCCATACCAAAATATCATCGAGCTGCATATGGATGCCTCTAGCAAAACCAACGTAAGAGGTGGCCATGTTATTATCCATAAAAATTTTAAGCCTGATCCCTTAGACTTACGGCTTGCAAATGCAATAAAAGAACGTGTTGGGTGGTCGCGTAAAGATGGCTTTGACTACCGAAACAACCTATTGAACCTCAATATATGCGCAAAGAAAGGCATCAGCTATCGACTTTTAGAACTAGGATTTATATCAAACGAACAAGATCGCGCTCGTATAATTACAGAAGTAAAAGAAACAGCACGTGTAATTGCTGAGGCAATTACAGGACAAAAACTAGATAAACCTGCACCACCAAAAAAGGAGGAAACAATAGTGACGCAATTTTTGAATGAAACAGGTCGTAAAGCAGCTCGTAATATGATTAAAAAAGGCGTGGAAGAAAAACTGTTCACTAGTGAACATGAGAATGTCGGAAAGTACAGTGACACTGAATTAATCAGCTATGGATTTGCCTACATTGACCGTAAAACAAATAATAAATAAGTACAAGCCCGTTATCACTATTAACATTATTGGTAAATTAAGGTGGATTAGGATTTACAATTTAAGGGAATTACAATATTAAAAAGTCCAATTTCCTAATATTATTTAGTAAATTGGACTTTTATATTTTATTTAACTTTTTTTATATAGGTTAACCTTTTACATCATTCCTACATTAACAGAATAAATAATAATATGAAAAGTATAGGAACGATTATGTAAACATCTAATTAGTTTTCTTCTCTTTACTGTTACTTTTCCAAAGCCACATCATGGAAGGAATAAAAATCCCCAAAAAAACAGCCTCTAATAGGTTGTCTTTCCATTGCCAATCATTATATCGAAAGTAATCGGAAAGTATTAACACTATGAAGATGGTAATACTATAAGATAAAAACTTCAAAATAATTCTCATTATTATTCTCCTTTTTATTTAGGGGAAATTAGTTGTAATTTTATGAAAAACAGGACATTCCTGTTACTGTAACCAGTATTTTAAAAGGTATCTGTCGAAATAACGGTCCCCTCTATTAAATAATAAGCAAAATGAAGAACTTGAAAAGTTCTTCATTTTACTCATTCTTAATGTTAAATCAAAGTCACCAACTACTGGATTTATATCCAACCATTATATTTTTTTACACAAGTACCATGCCACCATATTAATTGTCCCGCAATACTAATAGCATTTCCTTTGGCCAAAAATTTTAGCATTTTGCTAGCTGCTTCAGTGTATAACCCGTCCCATATTAATCCTAAAATTGTTGAGATAGTTGCTACGGCAAATACTTCTCCAAAATTCTCTTTGATTTTTTCGTTTATACATTGATTAATTTTGTCTTTGTTTGGATTATTAACAATAGCATAAGTAGATAAAGATTCGCAAACTATTAGTTTTTCATCAACTTGCTGTGTCGGGAGTAACTCTTCTTTACTTAAACCAAAAGTTTCCTCTAGATATGTAAAATTATAGTCAATTACAACACCATTCTCGTCAAAAATAAACCCATTCTTGTGTAAATCTTCTAGTTGCTGTGCTAATTCATTGATTTCTTCTTCTGTTGGTTCATATGACTCTTCTACATCTATAACTTGTGCAGAAGTAAAGTTAGCAAAAGTAGACAAAACCAAGATTAAAGTCATGATAGATACCAGACCTTTCTTCAAAAATGTTTGCACGTTTTTTCCTCCTAAGTATATATTTCTGTTACGTTAGTTCTAAAATTCACCATTTTAATATAGTGACGAAAACTCATCTTTCGTAATTGTTATCCAAATAAATTATCTGTTTTGTTTATTGCTATAGCAATTCATTTACCCTCGAGTTACTCTAAATCTATCATTTGTATAACCGACATTACAACCGACAATTATACCGTCGGTGTAATGTCGGTATATTTTAGAATCTATATTGGTTTACTCAGTAATATATTTATACAATGACTTCAAAGTAACATCAAAAATAAAGGCTATTTATTTGTCAATGCTTTGTGCTAAATTTTAATTTTGAGTACTTATAAAGGGTTTTGTATTCACCTCTCGAATTATGTCCGAAAGGGGAGGTGAATACAAAATGAATATCACAATTTTTAGCTTTATGTTTAGGCGAGTTCCAGACGGTAAGGAAGTAGAAGGTGTTTATTATTTTGTTGTCCCAGAAGGAGAAAGTGCAGATTTTAGCGATGAAGAATTATTAAAAATTGTAAGAGATGCTGGTTATGATGCAACAAGTATCGTACACAGAGAAGCGGAAGATGACGAAGATATAGATGATTCATGGTTTGATCAATTTGATAATGATGGTTTTGTTCACTAAAAAATTAAAGCCATCCAGAGATCATTGTGGGGGCATTTTTTATTTACAAATAAGAACGAATGTTCTAATATAAATACAAACAAATGTTCTTTTGGTAAACGGAGGGGTTTACTATGCCTATTATAAACAATAATGAGGTCCAAGTAATATTCGGAACAGGAGATATTTCAGTCGGAATCGGATGTAGGAGCGATAGAAGTTCTAGTATAGTTCAGTTTACGGAAATTGAACCTAGACCGATAGGTGAAGAATTTGCATTCGATAAAAATAAGATGGAAATTGACGATGCTCCAGTAACGTTTATTTTTAATAAGGTCGAAAGTATAGATGCAGTAATTAAACAATTACAAAGGTTAAGAGATATTATGGGGAACAAGGATAATTATGAATGGACAGACGGTGGAAGAATTTTAGAAAAGAATCCTTCATGAATAGAAAGTCACCCGTAAACAAAATAAGACCGCTTTCTACTATATAAATAGGAAGCGGTCTTATTAATTAAAATAATATCGGTACCCCAAATGTACCCCAAACCATTTCTTTTAAATATACAAAAATACATACGATAAAAATCTAATACGCATTTAAACGTTGATATTAAAGGGGCGATTATATGCAAAATTATTCATTACGAATTGATTAGAACTCTGGAGCAAAAACACACCGCCAAAGTGGTTGTCTTAATATATTAGAGTTTAGGGGCTATCTGTTAAAGATTAGCCCCATTTTTAATAGGGTAGTCAAAAGTGTCGATAATTGTATCTTCCATTTTCCTCAATACATTTCCGTATGTTGTCTGAATTATTTGGGATGTATTTTCTAATCATGCAGCACTCGCTTTAACTGGCACGTTGAATAATTCTTTTAAATATTGAAGGAGTGGTGAATAAGGAAGGTTGTAAAACACGTAATGAAAATAAGGTGGAAATTTGTTGTGAAATCCAGTGGAAAATAGCTCTTTTTATGTAGATTGTGTGAAACACATAAAGTTACACGGAATGTGAACGATATACTTTTATAGATGGACAGAGGAGGACTAAACAACATTGAATAAAAAATTACTTTTCACAGTCGCAGCTATCCCAGCAGCATTTATTATCCCAGCAGTAGCGGGGGCAGACGAATTAGCCCCGATTTCAATTATAGGAGATGCCGTTGTAAATAAAACACTTACAGCATCCATTACGGGATTACCTGCAGGTACGATCATAAATGGCTATCAATGGTATTATGTTGAAACATCAGAAGCTGATGGTGCAACAACGAAAAAACCAATTTCGGGTGCTACACAAGCTACTTTTAAAGTGCCAATCGAAGCGGCGGGGAAAACAATTACAGTTGAAGCTACATCAACATCAGAAACTGTATATAAAGGTGATTTACGTGTAGTTAGTTCATTATCACTTGCTATTGCGGCACCAACTTTTGAAGGCTATTCAGCTTCAAAATTTGTAGCGCCAGGAGAAACAGTAAAAGTATCAGGAGCGAAAGTAACTGATAATTCCGGGGCTGATTTACAAAGTAGTCAAATTACATATAGCTATGAGTGGTTTTATAAAGTAGGAGAGGTATTCACAATTATCGATGGTGCGTCAGAGGATACTTATACAGTTCCTAAAGATGCAATTGAAAAAGGTACGATCAATATTGCTGTCAAAGTAACGGCTAAGGCAGGGGCATCAGTTGTGGTGTCAGATCTTTCGGATGTGTTAACAGTATCTAATGAACCGTCGAATACATTGATTGAGTCTATCCAAACTTTACGTGTAAGTGATGTTAAATATAATGTGACAGATTTTGAAGTATTTAAAGCTGAAGTGAAGGCATTAGATAGTCAATATCAAGCCTTATCGGCCGCTGCAAAGGCAAATGTCACAAATTATGATGTACTTAAGCGAGCAATTGCTGATGTAGAGGCTATAAGTGCGTTAAATGACAAAGTAAATAAAGCAGGCGAAGTTGTTGAGAAAGATAAGCCAAAATATTTAAAGGACATCGAAGAGGCATACGATAAGCTTGACTTATTACAACGTAGCTTAGATGTAGGGGATACGTTATTTAATAGTATTAAGGATATCTTGAAAGCACCTACTGATATTGCAGATATTGCAGAAGTTAGAAGAATAAATCAAGCAATTACGGCATTATTAAAATATGATAATTTCTTAATTAAGTACGAGGCTGATAGCATTGAGTCATTAAAAGCGCAAATTGAAGTCATTGAGGCGGATATTGAAAAGGTATCTAAAAACTACCAATCTGCTATACAAGATAGAACGTTAAAAGATGCAATGCAAGATATTAAAAAAATTGAACAATTTATCAAACGCTTCGATAAATTATCAACAAGTAATACACCAAATAAGCAAGTAACAGCTGCAAAATCAATACGAACTGCGTATGAAAAACTAACATATAAGCAACAACAGCTAGTGCCAGCAGAATATATTACTAAATTGCTCGATGCAGAAAATGCTGAAGAAAATCAAATTAATAATTTAAATACTGAAATTGCGAGCTATCTTGATGACGATATATACCCAATGAATCCGACAGCACAAACATGGCAAACGCATGTGACGAATGTGAACCGTATTATCTCAGAGTATAAAACTTTAACGAAAACTTCGGCGGCTAAAGTTGTTGGCTACGAAGGCATTACCCAGTTACAAAAAGATTTGAAGACAGCTGAGAAGGTCATTAAACAAATTGAATCATATACTTCACTTTCAAATATGAGTGATGTGAAAGAAAGTAAACTAAAATCGAGCTATAGCAGTGCTTTAAATGCTTATAATAAACTAACAAGTTTGCAGCAATCTCTTGTTTATAATGAAGATCAGTTATTAAATAATCCACCGAATGTGACGGTCGATAATAATGGGAAAGAGCCAACTGATAAAGCGGCAGCAGAAGTGCTAAAAGCTAATATCGCAAAGTTTGCTGATATAACAAAATATTCGTTCACAGAATTAGAAACAGCAGTAAATACAGCGACAACAGCCTATAAAAACCTTTCATCTGCTGCACGAAAATATGTAACGAACTATCATTTGTTAACGGCTGCTAGTAAAGATGTGAAAGGTGTCGTATCTTTCCATAAGAAAGTACAGGCTGCTCGTGAAGAAATGAACGTTGGGAAGCAAGCGAAAAAAATTGAATCTATAGAAAAGGCGTATGCAAAATTGCCTGCAAATCAGCAGCATTTGGCCAAGCCACAATTTGAAGCACTGTTAGACAATCGTCTTGTAGATGAAAATGCACCTGACATTTCAACGTTAATCAATAAAATCGATGGACTTGTCATAAATGGTCTATATACAGCTACAGTAGCAGAGATTAAGCAACTTTCTGAACAATATAGTAGCCTTAGCTCCAGCGACAAAAAGCTTGTCAAGAATGCTACAATTTTAAAAATAGCAGAAGCAGATGTGAAAAAAGTAGAGTCATTTATGAAGCAGTATGATAAATCATTTGCTAGTAATCCAACAACAATCATTAAGGCATTTGCTAAGCTAACTGCCAAGCAAATGAATTTAGTGAGTGAAGATGTTCGTGAAAAGATTATTTCTGCAGAACAAGGGCAACAAGGGTCTAATGAAACGGCATTTAGTATTGTGGAATCCATCAATTCACTTCTTCAAGGTGGCGTATACAAAGCCGATTTGCAAGCCGAAGTATTGAACATTCGAGCAGCATATGACAAGCTGAGTACTTCTGAAAAGAGCATCGTGAAAAACTACTCGAAGCTAACACAGGCTGAGGCAGATCTAAAAAAGGTAGCAGAGGTACATGCCTTATATGAAGCTATTCCGGCAGAAAACGGTGATACAGCCCGCAAAGCTTGGCAAACAGCTTTTGCGAAACTGTCGAAAAAATTAGAACTACTTTATACGGATATGTACAAAGATGATAAATAAGGGTGTAACCAAAAAAGCTAACATCCAGTAAAGATGCTAGCCATAGACTGTAGATAAACTCATTAATGATGGGATTATCTACAGTTTTTTAATGCCCTGAAAAGTGGGTATCATGCGGAGTGTTTTACTTTGGCTTTTCGGTACTTGCTATTAAAATCAAAAAGTGATTGAAGTTTTGTTTTCGTTTTTTTGTGGTGGATAGGGGGATTGCACAAACAATTACATGTTAGACTTGACGATGACACTGTAAATTTCAGTAAAGTAAAAAATGTTATGAGGAACCTATATAAATCATCTTAAAACTGTCGACATTGAACGGTCAAAAAACCTGGTGCGAGCAAAACCTTGCCGTATCCGAGCAAAAGCCTGCGGTAAACGGTCAAAAAGCCAAGGTATCCGAGCAAAAAGGCGCTGTATCCGGTCAAAAAAATCTGGCGCGAGCAAAAGCCTACAGTAAACAGTCAAAACATTCATTTTTCACCAAAAGGCTAGCAAATGAGACGATAAGCACGCAATATGTAGGCTGATTGTTAAAGTCAATCGTTATACTGGAAGATTAAATGCACATATATATTCTAGGTGGTGATAGAATAGGGTGTTTTTAGGAGCCCCTGATCCATAATGGCCCTTAGTTTTGTTGATATGAATCAAGTTGTTTTCAATATCAATATCCGTTGCCCATTGTAAAGCGCGCCATTCACTAACACCGCACCCCAGTCAAAAATAATAAATTCAAACATACAATTACAGTAGTATGCCGGCTTTTTTGTTTATATTGCGTTATCACCGACAAGAATTATGACGGACACCGACGGAAAAAGTAGTAATATAGAAAGAGAATTTTCGGAAAACCACCTTTGTAATTTTGGTACTAATGTTGGTATGATAAAAGTACCATCAATATAAGTTAATATTGCTTAAAAATTAAACAAACTAGTAGGAAGAAAAGAATGCATTATAAATGTATTTTCAGATGGATGTTTCCTCTTGCTTTATTTAGTTTAGTTAGTGTATTTGGCTTAACAGTTTTTTGCATCAGAAGCTGGTGTATCACAAGAGCAAAAAGAAAAGTACTATAGGCAATATCATAATGATTTAAAAGACTTACAAAAACAGTATGCAGGACAAGAAGTACTAAATGTTTCAGTATCTGATTTTGAATATTTTAAATAAACTGATTATATTTAATGATCAGAATATAAAGAAATATCAATCGAAGTAATAACAAGTAAAGTTGCTGTATCAAATAATTCTTTTCCTGTACGAAGTATTGTAACAAGCATTACAAAATCATTTCATGTTACAAATACAACGGGCAATATTGACCGGGACAAGCCCTGGAACAATTGCAACGTCTACAGGTTCAAGTGCTAGTTCTTGGAGCCAAACATATGCAGGCATATCCGGATGGCCTCAAAGTCAACCTTATACTTACTTCCCACATAGCTTTGCGGGAATCTATGTCTACCAAGGCGCAATATTCCCTGTTTCTGCTAACTTTACAGTAAGTATTGCTAAGAACGGCTCACTATATTAATTACATGTGTTTGAAGGGACGGCGTTACGCAGTCCTTTTTGTCTAAATAAAACCTCTCCATGAAGTCCTTTTATACCAATCGAAAAATTTGGGTATTTAGAAGGAATCGGAGTAACTATATAGAACTATGTGTATAGAAATAGAAAAGAGGTGGAAATGTGCATGACAAATGTATCGTATTAGTGGAGTTCATATTTCGTGTAGATCAGTACGAAGTTGAGGGGAATGCTGCATTATTTTTTAGTAAAAATGATGTAATCCCATTGACAGATGAAGCGATTCTAAAGGAGATAAAAGCACAGTATGGATATGACGCCATCGAGATTTTACACCGACAGAAAGAAACAGCTTAAAAGTTAAGCCCCCACATTTATACTGTGGAGGGCTATTTTTAGTTTATAAGGTACCCCATTTTAATATGCTAAAAATCCAATACGTATGTAAATGTTGATATTAAAGGATAGATTATAAAAAATATTCACTACGAATCAAATAGAACTCAGGAGCAAAACACACCGCCGAAGTGGTTGTCGTAACAAGGTTTTAAGTGAATATCCCATTTACGCTACGAACATGCTAGTAGCGTTTTTTATTTGTATTAAATTGTGCTATTAATGGCAAGCAAGTTTAACCTAATTTTAACCTTTGTTGATTATAGTTAGATTAAAAAATATGTGAAGTGAGGTGCATAGAAAGATGGGAATAAAATCAAGTGTTAAAGTACAAGGAAATAAACAATTAAAAATTACTAAACGCCAAATGTTGCTGAATATGAGGACAGTAAAGTTACAAAGATTTTTCAAAATCAAAGGATTATTTTTAGGGGGATTTGGTACTCAAGTAGATGGAATAGGCAATTTTTTCTGTGAGTCATGCCTCTTACCAAAACTACAAGAAGCAATTGATTTTATGTTAGAACGGCTAGATATCGACACAATGCGCTCGTTTACAATTATAGAAAAACGAAGTAGCAATTACTCAGAAAAGGTTTTTCACATAAAAAACAATATAACAAACACAAATATTATTCATTTCTATGTGCAAGTAGAAAATCTCTTAGATAAAGGCTACTACTACCACTACCATACTTTTGAAGACAACTTCGCTACACAGTATGATTTAGGAGGAATTTATCGGAACCAAAACACGTCGCTGAATCGGTTGATGTAAAGAAGTAAAGCTTTGAAATGCTATATTACTAAAGTCTGATGCTACTAAAAAAGAAAAGTAGGCACTTTTTAAGTATTATACAAGTTTAAAGTTTCAGGTTAAGGTTTTTCTACAGCTCAGTGAATTGTGGAAAATCCTTTTGTTAGGAATATACTTGATCTGTTAATTAAATGGAATGGGCTTTGCCGCTGCTACAGTTACAATTATCTTAAGTTAGTTATTTATTTAAGCATAAGATTTGTTTTAATGAGTTTTTTAGAAAATAAGGGGAGCTCGTCAAGCCTTTATGAATACAGCGAAGATTATAGTGAAAAAAGGTGATTTGGCAACATGACCAATTCACCTTTTTCTATTAATCTATATACTTCCCGACAAAGCGCCAAACCGTTTCCCAATACGTATCGGGGTCTACTTTTACAGCATCACCATGGGCAGCATTTGGAATAATGAGCTTTTCTTTTTCTACCTGTGCGGCATTGTAGACGTCATCTAACATTTCATATGGTACAAATGTGTCGCCATCACCGTGGATAAAGAGCATCGGTGTTTTGCTTTTAGCAACTTGTTTAACGGCGGATGCTTCGTAAATATCATAGCCAGCGCGGATATTTGAAACGGTGTTTGCCGCATGCAGGACTGGAAATTCGGGTAGGCCAAACAAATCATCCAGTTGATAAATAAACACATCGCTCACGGAACTATAACCACAATCCTCCACGATGACTTTCACATTTGAAGGAAGGTCTTCACCCGAGGCCATCATTACTGTTGCAGCCCCCATTGAAACACCAAATAATACAATTTCGGCATCTGGATTGATGTTACGTATTTCATCAATCCATTGTAGAAGATCTAAGCGATCATGCCAGCCCATGCCGATATATTCACCTTCACTATCACCGTGTCCACGAAGATCTGGGGCTAATACATGATAGCCGTTTTCGTAAAATGGGCGAATCCAGCGTGTCATCTTATCCGCTCGACTCGTATAACCATGAGCAATCAGGACCCATTTATCATTTTGCTCTCCGTTCTCATACAGATTGGCATGTAATTTCAACTTCAATTTATCTTTTGATTCAATCAATAAAGAGGACGGCGGATACTCTTCTTCGAATTGATCGTCTAAATCGGATGATTGTTGTTCAATGATAGGGTCAATAGCAGTGCTATCCGCTAAATGTGGATTGTCCTCCATAAACTCTTTTTCATCTGTGGCGCTTAATGCATAATTATAAAAATAATTACCGACAGCAAAATATGCAACGCCTATTAAGACGACAAAAATGGTTAAAAAGATCAGTAATTTTTTTTTCATATGTACACTCCTGATAGATTGATATAAAGCAATATTGATATTGTACCAAATACATCAAAAACCGTCTGTCTTTGTTTTGTATCGTTTGTGGTAAGTAGGAACAGATTTCAAATACTAGTTACGGTAACGAATTTTAGAGATACCTTTATTTTGGATAAAAAATGAAAATGCAACTTTTATTCGTAATTTTCGTTTAAATAAGAAAGTATGTATATTTGGGGAGGGGTTAAGCGTGGAAGAAAAACAAGATAATTGGTTAGATTGGGTCAAAACAATTGGAATCGCATTTGTATTAGCTGTAGGGGTACGGTATTTTATTTTTACACCCATTGTTGTACAAGGTGCGTCAATGATGCCAACGTTGGAAGATGGGGAAATGTTGGCGGTCGATAAAATCACTCCTAAACTAACAGATTTAGAGCGCTTTGATGTCATTGTATTTAAAGAGACAGAAGAAGAGAATTATGTGAAGCGAGTAATCGGTTTGCCTGGCGATCACATTCAGTACATAGACGATGTGCTATATGTGAATGGTGAAAAATACGATGAACCGTATTTAGATAAATATAAAGCGGAGTTAAAGGATCCTGGTACATTGACGGAAGATTTTACGTTAGAGGACTACTTACAAGAGACGACTGTACCGGAAGGGCATTTGTTTGTATTAGGCGATAATCGTCGTGTAAGTATAGATAGTCGCTTACCAGCTGTGGGATTTGTTCCGATGGATACAGTCATTGGGGAAGTAAGATTCGTATATTGGCCGCTTTCCAATGCTGAATTAATAAGTAATTAATAGGTTAAACGAGACGACACTAAAAATAGTAGTGTCGTTTTTTGTTATTTCATGTAAAATATAGTGCGTAAGGTTTATAACTTGTAAACAGTAGATAGATATTTTGGTAGGTAAGGGGGTATTTCTATGAAGGGCTCAATCATTTTTACTACTACGGTTTGGATTTATGTAATTACAATAATTGTTCATATTTTATTATTACAGCTAGACGATGCACGCAATTATATAGGAATCACAATGATTATTCCTTTACTCGTTGTCTTACTATATCAAGCCGTCATCAAGAAAATGAAGGTAGAATACAGCTTTGCAATTCGAAAGTCAACATTTTATCCGACAGTGCTAGCCATCCTATTACCGATTTTTTTAGGGGTAGGTTTGCAGCTATATTTTTACTTTATGTATGGGGAATATTTTTTATTTACGACATATCATGAGTTGATTTCTTTACTATTCATTGGGATGACGATTAGTACATTGTCTGCGCTTTTAGAGGAAATTGTTTGGCGCGGGAATTACTATGAGTATTTACGACGAAAGTATAGCTTTATAAAAACAGCATTGATTACAGCGAGCATATGGTCCATTTGGCATTTACCAATCGCCTTTTTTTATAAAACTTATACGCATAAGTTCATGGGCATCGTCATCTATTTGTTATTATTATTTACGATTTCTATCATTCTTACATACATAAGAGAGAAAGGCGATTCAGTTATACCAGCAGCCATTTTACACGGTATGTTAAATGTATTTTATTTGCATGATCCTACACCAGGAACGATTGCAGTGGAAATTTTAGATATGACCAAATGGGTAGTATTTGTCGTGACTTGTATTATACTGTTTATGTTGGTAGAACTAAGAGCCACAAAAGTACGTGTTATTTAAGCAAGTATAAAAGCCGCCAAACCGTTATAAATGGTTTGGCGGCTTTTGTAAAATAACGATAAATAGAAGAACTAAGTAATAAAACCTTTCACATAACATAAAATAAGGTATAAAGACCTTTTTAACCGGAAGTTGAAAAAGTGGAATGTTTTAGGTAAAAAAGACTAATGTTGTGTAAATTTTTTTGTTTATAAGTTCGGATTCAGAGGTGAGTGATAAAATGGTATCTGATTCTCAATCGTTTTATATACACAAAGCAAAAATTCAACACAATTTTAGAAAAATAGCATTGGTTAGTAAAGTAATGACGGGTATTGTATTATTTATTTTATTAGTAGAAACAGTCATTTTTATTTTTACTAAAGAACAAGCCTCTAGTGAGATTCTCACTAATGTCTGGGGGTATTTATTGTTACTAGCGTTCAATTTGATTTGTCATTATTATATACAAGTAAAACGGGTAAATGTAACAGAAGAAAATTACCGAAAAATGGATTTATATATTATGTTATATATTGGGACTTTAACAAGTTTAGGGGTCATGATTGCACTGACAAGTCAGCCGGACAACAATCAGCTCATGATGTATACGCTAATTATGTTAATTTGTTGTTCTTACTTTGTATTAACGAATAAACAAATACTTCCTCCAATCGTAATTACTAGTTTCGTATTAGTAACAGGGTTATATGTCATGCAAGGAAACTCACCACAATTTTATGGGCAATTACTCTATTTGGCGATATTATTTCCTATTACGTATTTACTGTCTCGCGCTTTTTATTTTTCTTTTCATCATATGAACAAAATGCAAGCAAGACTGAAAAGTGAAATTGATATGACACGAAAATTATCACAAGAACTTAGCGAAGCAAATCAAAAATTAGCTATTCAAGCCTCACTCGATCCACTCACAAATCTGTATAACCGCCGCGCGATTAATGAATATATGGAACAGCTTGAAGCCCAAATGTTAGATAACCCTTATTTACTATCAGCAATTGTCTTAGATATTGATTATTTTAAACTTTATAACGATACGTATGGCCATACTAGCGGAGATGAAGTATTACGCAAAATCGGTCGTGTACTGAAGGGCGTTGCGACTAAATACAACGTTTTTGCTGCGCGGTGGGGAGGAGAGGAATTTACACTGCTAATTGTTGAACAGCAGGAGGACAAGATTCGTGAAATTTGTGAAGAAATGATTCGCGAAGTGCATTTGCTACAAATTGAACATAAAGCGTCAAAGGTTGACCGTGTGATTACAGTCAGTATAGGCGCACATACGCAAATAGTTGCGACAGCAAATGATATTTTACTCTGTATCGAGCAAGCGGATATGGCATTATACAGTGTAAAGGAAAAGGGACGTAATGCATTTGAGCATAAAATGTACATGTAGTGTAGGCCTATCTTTTGGGGAGGCTGTATTTGCAATTGGAAGGATGGGTATCCACATAAGAAAGCACATCTTCTCATCCTATTTTGATGGAGCTGTGTCTTATATAGCTGGTGGCGTCTATTTAGATAATAGTTATATGATTGTGTTGATTCATACCCCAATGCTGAAATTGTAAATCAATCCATTTCTAAAAATAGAAAAGGAGCAATTTGCAAGGGGTTCCTTAGTAAAATTGAACAAGATGCTATGGCTAGTAAAGTTATCGTTAGAATGATAGGTTATTTACAGGGGGGATTTTTTTGGATAAATATTTCTCTGTTAAATTACTATTTGAATCAACAGCAACATCTTCAAAAAACGAGGGGAAGATCTTTGAAGAAAGAATTTTTCTGTTAAATGGCAAGAGCAGGGAAGCGGTTTGCGATTTAGTAAATAAACATTTCCAACCAGATTCATACGAAAATGCTGATGGTGGAATAAACACTGTAGAACTAGTAAAGATTTTAGATGTTTTTGAATTAGTGGACGATTTAAGTGAATCTCTAAATTTAAAGGAGGTCTATAGTCGATATATTTTGTTCGACAAACCTACTACTGCAGAAGAAGCAATTGAATTATATTCTTTAGATAAATAAGAATTATACGTTGCCTAAAGAATGATTTATTCAATAGCGTATGTGAATAGCAATACCAATTGAAAAACTTTAACGTTTAGAAGTGATTTATTAATGCCTGTCCTTCTGGCTAAGAGTGTTATCATAAACTTTTGAAGGTTCGCCCATTTTACTTGTTAAATCATCCACCAAGATCATACTATATTGTTCAGCAGAAAATAGCACATTGGTGGTAGGTGATGAATTTTCACTCGTAGCGCAAGCAGATAGTGGAACGATGGTGCTGAAATAAGCCATTACACAAAAAACATTGCAGTTTTCATCGCAAAGAGAAAGATTTAACTTCAAAAATATCTGAAAATATACAACGGAAACTGTTAACATATATAATGGATAAGATAACTGAGTACGAAGGGAAGTTTAGTAATGCAACAATATTTAGCGCTATGTGAGCACATTTTGCAGCATGGATTTGAAAAGGAAGACCGAACAGGAACAGGGACGAAAAGCATTTTTGGCTATCAAATGCGCTTTAATTTACAAGAAGGGTTTCCGCTATTAACAACAAAACGCACTTTTTTTAAGTTGATTAAGACGGAGCTTTTATGGTTTTTAAAAGGTGACACAAATGTGCGAACACTCATTCAAGATAAAAATTATATTTGGAACGAGTGGGCGTTTGATAAATGGGTTAAATCGGACGATTATAACGGACCAGATATGACAGATTTCGGATTACGCGCGGCGAAAGATGAGGCATTTGCCAAAGTAGTCGATGAGCAAATGAACATCTTTAATGAAAAAATTTTAGCAGATGATGATTTTGCACAAAAGTACGGTGATTTAGGTCCGGTATATGGCAAGCAATGGCGTAGCTGGCCAGCTCCTAATGGTGAATCGATTGACCAAATTGCGAACGTAATCGAGCAAATTAAGAAAAATCCTGATTCTCGCCGTTTAATCGTATCAGCATGGAACCCAGCGGAAGTAGACTCGATGGCTCTGCCGCCTTGTCATTCATTTTTCCAATTTTACGTAGCAGACGGCAAGCTTTCTTGTCAGCTGTATCAACGGAGTGGCGACGTTTTCTTAGGTGTTCCGTTTAATATCGCGTCGTATGCATTGCTTACACATTTAATTGCAAAAGAATGTGGTTTAGACGTCGGTGAGTTTGTGCACACATTAGGAGATGCACATATTTACAAAAATCACTTTGACCAAGTATATGAGCAATTAAGCCGTGATCCACGTGAGCTACCACAGCTACATTTAGCGGACAAGTCGATTTTCGATATGACAGCTGAGGATATTACATTAGAAGGCTACAATCCACATCCGCCAATTAAAGCACCGATTGCGGTGTAAATATTGAAGGAGGGTGTCCTAAAAGTCATAACAGATGACTTAGGACACCCTCCTATTTTTTGAGAGATCATTATACATTGCTATTTAGAACTCTTTCTAGAAATCACATTCCATCAATGTTCGAGTGTAGGCGAATTCGTAAGTTTTTTCTAACATACAATCCGTCAAATTGCTTAAATAACCTGAATCTGACCCGAAATACATAATTAAAAACTGAACCATATTTTGACGCTCTTTTTCTGAAATCATGTTAAATCCCCCTCTTTGATATATAACAATTATTTTTTATTATAATGTATTATATAACAGATAGGGGATAAAAACCACTAATTTTACCTAAATTTTAAAAATATTTTGAAAATTAAGGCGTTGATGTAAAATCAATCTGTTTATTAAGTGAAAAATGGATGACTGATTTACATATTGAGCTAACGAAAATTTCCTTAGCGTTCCATTTCATCGTAAAAGGGTGGAGGAGATGTAGGGAAGTTCTGTATAGTTGCAGTTGCTTACTCGAAAGTTTATTTAAAATAAAACAGCCATCAACCAGTGAATCTGGAAGATGGCTGTATAAGAGCAATTGGCTGCAAACATTCCTTAAAAATAAGTGTTTTTCACATGTATAGCCTTTTACAAATGGTAAAGAGGTTGTTACTTGGAAATGTGAATAGATCACATTTGCTTTTTCTTTCATCGTTTTTGTCGTGCGTTTCTTTTTGTTATTTTTGCTACCGCAGCTGAGCTTGTGTCATTGTAGACTGAACAGCTACTTGAGTATTTTGATATTGCGGGGGTGTTTTTGGCTCAACAAACAATGTGGAGTAATAGGCATCCGCAATCGTAATAAAATAAATAACAAAAAGTAATTTCTTCATTCAATGGTCCAAGATTTTCGTTTCTCCTTTTAAGTTCTATCTATTTAAACTGAATGATTATTATACGAATAGAATAGGAAGAAGTTTCATAGATTTTAAAATTTATTTTTTAGAGGGTTCCTTTTTTATTCAAAGAAAAACGTCAGAGAGTAGGGCAAAAAAATGAATATCTGTATTTCTTAACCAGCCTGTTAATAAGGTAATAAAAGTAAAATAACAAGCAAGAGTAGAGCACATGGAAGCAACGCAACCATTCTCTACTCCTTTTTTATTTCCATTTTAATCGCATTTACAAGGATACAAATACAGCAAGAAGTTAGGTATAATTAGAAATTGAAAAGACATACGAGCACTTAAAATACGAATAAAACAATCCTTATGAAAGTGTAAATTAATATTTAAAAAGATGCAAAATGATTAGCTTAAAGCTTGTAACGAAAGGAAGATAAACCTGAATTGACAAATAAAAATAAAACGGTTGTCCGTTCCATGGATATATTAAATCTATTTATCGATCATACTGAACTGTCATTTCAAGAAATCATTGAGTTATCAGGAATCCCTAAAACCTCTGTTTTTCGCATGTTGAAATCATTGGAGGAAATGGAGTTTTTAGAAAAGGGAATTGATGCAAAATATCGGTTAGGCATTCTCTTTCTTAAATTTGGACATCTCGTATCCATGCGCCTAGATATTCGAAAAATTGCAGAGCCCATTATGAATGCGTTACATAATGACGTAAAAGAAGCGATTAATTTAACTGTTCGTGATGGTGACGATGCGGTTTATATTGAGAAAGTCGATACGAAGCAAAAGGTTCGACTGTATACAGCCATTGGTCGAAAAAGTCCTCTTTATGCTGGGGCGTGTCCTCGTGCGGTATTATCCTTTTTACCAGATGATGAAATCAAGGAATATCTTGAATCAATCGAACTTACATCATTTGCGATGGGCACGATTACGGATAAAGAAAAACTTTATGAAGCGATTGTGCAGGCAAGAGAGCGTGGTTATACAATCAGCCATTCTGAACTAGAAAATTATACGTCCGCTATTGCAGCACCGATTTACGACCATAAAGGAGAAGTTGTTGCATCCATGAGTATCGCAGGACTGGAAACTAATTATCAAGGGGAAAATGTTGAAATTTTCGTCCAGAAACTGAAGAAGGCTACGGCAGAGATTTCTAAACAATTAGGATACGAACAGTTTTAAAATGGAGGCGTCTCTGTTAGATAAGACGTCCCTTTTTGAATCATAAAATCTAAAAAATTATTGTCATTAGCAAACAAAAAGCATGGTCACCTATAATGACGCATGCTTTTTTCAGTTAAGCATTATAAGTAGAAACAAACCAAGAACATTTATTTTTCTGCTAATAGTTTTATGAGTAGTTGATCAAATTTGTTTGGGCTGAGTATTTCGTGTGTAATGAACTCCCCGTTATAAAACAAACCGAAAGTTGTCCAAATTGTTGGTGAATTTTGTGCCTCTTCTTTAGTTGTTATTCTAAAAGTTTTAAAAGGGACACTCTTGTTTTCTGCTATTTTTCTTAGTTCTTCCAATATACCAACAGCAAATGGGCACTGAACAGTGTAATAAATAGTTATGCCTTCATCATAAGAAAAAGTTTTTACCTGTTTATTAAAGTAAGGTGTAACAGCTTGTTTATTCCATGATAATGCTATCAATTGAAAATATGGTTCTGCTTGGTCTACTAACTCAAACCCCATATGTTCAAAAAAACGTTTATCACTTAAATACGGATAATTTTTCTTGCCTACAATATGTACAATCCCATCCATCCCACGATTGATTGCATCCTCTTTACAAAAATTTAATAATTGCTGGGCATATCCATTGTTTTTATATCTTCCTGAAACCCACAAACAGTTAATATACATATAATTCGGTGCTTGAATAGGAACCCACGCCATTTCAGCAGGCAGGTATTCAACAAATACTTTTGCACGTTCATCCAAGCGATAAAAAACTAATCCTTCATCCATTCGTTCTGAAAGCCATTGCTTCTTCTCGCTTACTGCACTTTCATATTGTTTTGCCCCTAATGCACAGCATATGTGCTCGGTTTCTATCTTACTTTTGGTAATTTGAATAAATTCCATTTCTTCCACCCTCATATTCGATAATTTTAAGAATTGGTCAAATAATACCTTAATAGATATAGGTTCTGACAAATTCATAGGTTTCGTTCATTGGAAATTGATAGCTCTCCACAATTATTTGAATGATTTTTTAAAAGATGGCTGTGTTAAAGAATAGTGTTATTATTTATTAACTTTAAGAAATATCGGTATAGTAAGAACGAATATTCGTACCGGAGAGTCCACAATGAATAAAGCGTTTAGCAATTTATTAAAACATATCGATAAATTATTGTATACAGATAAGGAATGAGTGCTTCAATGGGTGAAATGCTATGTTGAACCTTCCTCAACAGTCAATGGTCGCCAACGATATTGCGGCAAGGTTTGTCGTAAACGTTTATGGATATTACAAATACAATTCTTTACTGCACTCGAAAAGGTAATGAATGGATTACTTGTATTGAATGTATATTTAAAGAATATTCCCTGCGAAAATCAGCAGAAATTGTGGGAGTTACTTCGGTGACATTGTTCTATTGGAGACACAAGTTATTATCAGCCCTTAAACAAATGGATTTTAAACAATTTGATGGTATCGTTGAAGTGGACGAGACTTATTTTTTATACTCTCACAAAAGTCAACGTGACATTAGTGAACGTAAACCGCATAAGCGAGGCGTTAAACCCAAGCATAGAGGGATAAGCAGTGAACCAGTTTGTGTTCTTGTAGCTAGAGACCGAACTAAATCAATCGTTTCAAAGGTAGCTTGTATGGGGCGTGTTGTGAAAGCGAAAGTTGACTGTATGATAGGCTCTAAATTAATAACTTACTTGTAACAGACGCTTGGAGAGCTTATAAAACGTATGCAAATGAAAATACTACCGCATTAAATCAGACGATGGAAAACAAGTTATAAAAGGTTTATATCATGTCCAAAATGTAAACGGACTTCATTCACGTTTAAAATACTGGATAAGTCATTTTAAAGGGGGGAGCTACTAAATACCTTGCTCGTTTTTTATTTTTGAAATGACAGAAACCTATCGAAGCTTGCGGTTATCGGAATTCAATGTGTAATGCTTATTTGAATATTAGGTAATTTAATTGAAAAACCAAACATTAGGGAGTTTATTGAAATGAGTATGATAACTTATATTGGCTTTAATTTTTCAGTAAAGCTAAGTGAAGATGATGCAGATGATGAATTTTTGGTTGAGTATGTTTGCCCCGATGAAGAAAATCGTAATATAGTTAAACAAAAGCATTTTACTACACCTTATATTTATGCGATTTTAGAAAATGGAAATCCTATTTGGCAATTGACGGATTATCACAAGACTTATTCGCCACACAACTACGAAAAATCCAAAAAAACTTTTCTTGATTTATGTCACTCACTAAAAGAGTTACTGCCACAAGGCGATTTTTGTGAAGTTTATATTTGTTGGGACGGAGAAGAAGACGTAGAACGTGAGGTTGAGTTGAAAATAAATTTAAATGAACAAATTGAAACAATTGAAATATATGAAAAATGCTTTATCCGAATAGAAAACTAAAGGCTCAACTCAAAATGAGTATAATTTGTAGTAGCTGAATAAAAATGGGGAACCTCAACAAATCAGGTTCCCTTAATTATTTGGTTAAAAAATCAACAATTAAATTTAACAGAGCCTAAAAGATAAGAACGTATAAATTTATTCTAGTTTAAAGAGTGTCTAGGCATTCGCACCAAAATTTATTTTGTTTCCAGCACTTGTCGTAGCTAAGCCAGTGTGAATGCGCTCTTTTTACTTACATTAGCTACTTCCTTTTTAAACGAAGGCCAAAAGCTAGTTCTTTTAATTTTTTTTCGCGATGAATGAATGCCCATTGCGCTTCTTCTAGCGTAACTTCTTTAAAGTTTATGCGACCATTTGCTTGCATTTGTGCTAATGATGGTAAATCGGCAGAAATGACTTGTCCGATTTTAGGATACCCACCAGTCGTTTGACGATCTGCCATTAAAATAATTGGTTGCCCACTGGAAGGTACTTGAATCGTTCCAAATGTCACCCCTTCAGATAATAATTCAAACTGCTCCTTTAATGAAATGGTCTCTCCTTCCAATCGATAGCCCATTCGATCTGCATGTGTTGTAATTGTGTAAGGAGTGGAAAAGAATTTTTTTAAACGATCCTCGTCAAACTTTTCGTATTCAGAACCTCGAATGATGCGGATGGTTTGTGTTTTTTCGAATGTAACGAAGTGCGTGTAATCAACTGACCATGACAGGTAGGCTGGATCCTTTGCTAATTGGTTAAATAGCTCCTCTCCTAAAGCTGTTCGTTTATTACATTCAAACACATCATTTTTTTGCAATTTTCTTCCTTGGAACCCACCAATCTCAGCACGGATGTAGGTGCTTTTGCTACCCATTACGTTGGGTACTTGAATGCCACCGCTAAACGATACGTAAGCGCGGCAGCCACTAATGGCAGCGTTGAATTTCAAAATAGATCCTTTTCGAATTAAAAGTGGTCGCCACATCGGTGCATTTTTTCCGTCGATTGTAGGTTGTAAATTGCCACCTGTAATGGCAATCAGTTCATCACTTTCAAATAATAGAGTAGTGCCGTAAAGTGTTACCTCCAGAGCACCTTCTCCCTCCGAGTTTTCAACGAGTAGATTCGCGATTCGTAAAGACATCGCATCCATTGCGCCTCCTACGATTACACCAAACTTCTGTAGGCCGTATCTTCCTAAGTCTTGAATCGTTGCCAGCATACCTGGCTGCAATACTTTTATTCCCATGTTTTCATCTCCCAATCTCTTTTGTATTGCTCCATTGATATTGGGACAAATTGAATTCGATCCCCCGGTTGTAATAGTGTTGGAGGCGATTGTTCAGGTAAAAACAAACGACAAGGAGTTCGTCCGATAATTTGCCATCCACCTGGCGTTTCTAATGGATAAACCCCTGTTTGATTTCCCGCAATACCAACAGATCCTGGCGCGATGGCTAAACGTGGTGTTTCTTTACGTGGTGTTGCAATTTGTGTATCCATCCCGCCCATAAAAGGAAAACCTGGAGCAAAGCCAATCATATAAACAAGATATTCTACAGAAGAATGAATTTTGATGACTTCTTCAGGTGTTAAGCCATGATAATTAGCTACAAATTCTAAATCTGGCCCCATTTCGCCACCATATATTACAGGGATTTTTACAACACGTTCCTTTGTTGTTTCGATGACGTGAGATTGATTCATTAACGAAAGAATGTTTGTTTTCACAATGTCATAAGGCATTTTGACTCCTTTTTCTAAATGTGAAAAGTATACATCAATCGGATTGTAGTAAACTGTCACACTATTATAGGCAGGCACAGCCTCGATAAATCCTTCAAATGGATTTTTCTCTAATAAATTCAATATATTTTTAACTTTATTGTGAGTCGCTTCATTGATTCCTTCACCTACTTGAATAACAAGTGCAGCATCGCTCAAAGGTCTTATTTGTACATTTTCTTTTATATTTGACATGAAAATCATCTCCTATAGTTTCAAAATTCGGTATATGAGTTTTAAATAACGGATTATTAATATTATATTTTAACGACAAACAAAAACAAGTTGAATTTTAATAAAAATAAAAAATTTGTGTTATTTCTAAAAAATTTAAAAATTATGCTTTTCTCCAAAAAAAAAGTGTGATAATATTTTTTTAAATTTCAAAACTCAAGTTCCGAATAGCGGTACTAAAATTTGTAAACGCATTCATATTTAGAACTTTTGTGGGAAGAAAGTGGGGAAGAAAATGTTTCGAGTTGATTTAAACTGTGACTTAGGGGAAAGTTTTGGTCGGTATCGACTAGGAGAGCAAGAGGAAATCTTAAAGTATGTAACATCTGCAAATATTGCTTGTGGTTTTCATGGTGGGGATCCAACGGTCATGCGAGAAACCGTTAAGCTAGCGATTGCGAATGGTGTAAAAATTGGGGCACACCCGGGATTACCAGATTTAAATGGCTTTGGCAGACGAGAGATGAATATCACACCTCAAGAAGCCTATGATATGGTCATTTATCAGGTTGGGGCATTGCAAGGTTTTTTAACAATCTATAATGAAACGATGCAGCATGTGAAGCCACATGGCGCACTTTATAATATGGCTGCTAAAAATCCAGCCATTGCGGAGGCTATCGCACAAGCCATTTATGATATTTCACCTTCACTTGTGTTATTCGGTCTCTCTAGTAGTGAATTAACAAAGGCCGGGGAAAAAATAGGTCTTCAAACAGCGCATGAAGTGTTTGCAGATCGTACCTATCAACAGGATGGTTCTTTAACATCTCGTAAACAACCAGATGCATTGATTACGGATACAGAACAAGCTGTAAATCAAGTTGTGAGAATGGTAAAAGAAGGCATGGTAATGTCACAGCAGCAAATCGACATCCCATTACAAGCAAATACAATTTGTATTCATGGGGATGGGGAGCATGCGGTTGAATTTGCAAAATATATCCATGCAAAATTAACAGAAAACCAAATCACAATACGTGCTATCAAGGAGGGGTAATTCAATGGAAACAAATAAAATGGAAACGATTACAGAAGGAATGGAACAAAAAAATAAAAGTAAATTTGTTAAGAAAACAGCAAGTAAAAGTGTGTTACTCGGTGCAGCCTTTTTAATGGCTACCTCGTCTATCGGGCCTGGGTTTTTAACACAAACAACGGTATTCACACAGCAATTAGCAGCTAGCTTTGGATTTGTTATTTTAATTTCATTAATTTTAGATATTGTCGCTCAGGTGAACGTTTGGCGAATTATTGCTGTTTCTGGCTTGCGTGGGCAAGAGATTGCCAATAAGATATTGCCTGGATTAGGCATAATCCTTGCGATTATGATTGTTATGGGTGGTTTGGCATTTAATATTGGTAACGTTGCTGGAGCAGGTTTAGGGTTAAATGCAATGATGGGCATAGATCCGATTACGGGTGCGGTTGTAAGTGCACTGTTTGCTATTTTTGTATTTATTTATAAAGAAGCAGGGAAGGCAATGGATAAGGTTGCTCAAATTGCTGGCGGTATCATGATTTTACTTATGCTTTATGTTGCTTTTAGTACTTCACCACCTGTAGGAGAGGCGATTGTGAGCACGGTTATGCCTAAAGAAATTAGCTGGTTTGCAATTGTTACTTTAGTTGGTGGATCAGTGGGTGGTTACATTACATTTGCTGGCGGTCACCGTCTTTTGGATGCAGGTATTAAAGGACAAGAATCTTTACCAGAAGTAACAAAAAGTTCTGTAACAGGGATTTTAATTACAGGTATTATGCGTATTGCATTATTTTTAGCTGTTCTTGGTGTTGTTTCAAAAGGTTTAGCAATCGATCCTGATAATCCACCTGCATCTGTTTTCCAACTTGCTGCGGGTAATATTGGTTATCGTATGTTTGGTATGATTATGTGGGCTGCAGCAATCACTTCTGTTGTAGGTGCGGCTTATACATCTGTTTCATTTATTCGTTCATTCCACCCGAAAATCGAGAAATATCATAATTGGGTGATTATCGCATTTATCATCGTTTCAACAGCAACTTTTGCCTTCATCGGTAAGCCTGTAAATGTGTTGATTTTAGTAGGAGCATTAAATGCACTGATTTTACCGTTATCACTTAGTATTATATTAATTGCAGCATACAAAAAAGACATTGTTGGTACGTATAAGCATCCACTTTGGTTAACTGTAACAGGGGCCATTGTAGTTGTTCTTATGGGATATTTAAGCATTATCACACTAATTGAACAAATTCCGAAAATTTTTAGCTAATCTAGCAACCATCCATGCGTCTCTTGATCATGGATGGTTCATTTATAAGGAGTGAATAGACGATGACTACTTTTAGCACTATAGAACCAAATGAAATCCGTAAATTGATTCGCGATCAAGAAATAACGGGACCGACTTCTGGCATGTCTATCGGATTTACACAAGCAAATTTAGTAATTTTAAAGAAGGAGCATGCTTTTGATTTTCTACTGTTTTGTCAGCGAAACCCAAAGCCGTGTCCACTATTAGACGTGACAGAACCGGGATCATTTATACCGTCTAAAATTGCAAAAAATGCAGATATTCGCAAGGACATTCCGAAATACCGTATTTATCGTGATGGTATTTTTACAGAGGAAGTAGTAGATATTACGGATTATTGGGAAGAGGATATGGTCGGATTTTTAATAGGCTGTAGCTTTACATTTGAAACACCGCTTCTTGAAGCAGGTATTCCAATTAGACATATTCAAGAAAATTGTAATGTGCCAATGTATAAAACAAATATCCCGTGCGAAAAGGCTGGTATGTTTGAAGGACCGACTGTTGTCAGCATGCGTCCTATGACACCTGAGGATGCAATTCGTGCCATCCAAATTACTTCACGTTTCCCAAATGTACACGGTGCACCAATTCATATTGGCAATCCAGAACAAATTGGTATTTCAGACATTTCAAAACCAGATTTCGGTGATGCCGTGTCCATTAAGCCAGGGGAAGTTCCAGTATTTTGGGCATGCGGCGTAACTCCTCAAGCAGTTTCCATGGAAAGCAAACCTTCTATTATGATTACGCATGCACCAGGCCATATGCTAATTACGGATATAAAGGAAACAAGCTTGAGTATACTATAAATGATGATTTTATAAGCAAGTGCCCACCAATTGATTTGGTGGGCATTACTTATGCGCACGATTTTAGAGTTATGGCAGAATCGGATGCTTTAAAACTATAATATATTAATGAAGGAATTCATTGAAGCTAATAAAAAAAGTTAAACATAACGCACTTTTTTAGTTAGGTAAATTGTACTGATTGTAATATATACGGATAAAATCTCATTTATCACTCACACTAATGGTGGAGGTGAGAGGAAAATGGGAAGTAATAAACATAAAAACAATAAAACGCAAGATAACAAAAAACAACAAAATCAAAATCAAAATGCCAACAGAGAGCGTGCAAACAGAGAAGAGTTTGCTCAGGAAGTAGACTTCGATTTTAATCGTAATCAAAATGAAAATAAACAGCAGTAATGGTAGGTTTTATTTTCTTTAATGAAAACTATTGATACCATTTTACTCACAATTCATTGTGTACTAAACCTCAATACACACTTTTTAAAGTGTGTATTGAGGTTTTTCTTCGTCAAATACTTCATTTATAGATTTCTTAAGTTTTACAGGCCAGTATGTAGGCTAATAGTGTGATGAAAAATAGACAGATGCTACTAGATAAATCCTCTTAAAACTGCCGACATTGAAAGGTCAAAAAGCTGCGGTATCCAAGCAAAAATTCGCTGCATGCGGTCAAAATCCTCGGTACGAGCAAAACACTGCCGTATCCGAGCAAAAGCCCGCGGTAAACGGTCAAAAAGCTACGGTATCCGAGCAAAAAGTCACTGCATACGGTCAAAACCCCCGGCACGAGCCAAAACATTCATTTTTAGCTAAAATGCAAGCTAATTTTTAAAGTCAATCATTATGCTAGAACATTCAACTACACTTATATATACGAAATAAAAGTAACATTACATGGTAGTTTTACTATTTTAAAAATTAAGTTGTTTTTCATTTTAAAGGGCTATATGATGATTTCAGACATCGATGTACTTTAAATGAAAGGGAAAAAATATGAAGGCTCAAATTGAAAAAATACCGTCTTGTACAATTGCATATATGAGACAGACTGGTCCTTATGGGGTGGAAAATGCACAACTAATGGAGAAATTTAAAGGTTGGGTTAAAGCTAATAACTTATTTACTGATCAATCTATTCTCCTCGGCATTGCCCAAGATAATCCAGCATTTGTAACACCAGAAAATTGTCGATACGATGCATGTTTAATTGTTCCTGACGATTACCGTGTAAATATTGATGAGATAAAATTGGGTAGCGTTCGTGGAGGAAGATACGCTGTTTTTAAAATAAATCATACGGTAGAAGCTGTTCAAAAGGCTTGGGGTGAAGTGTTTCTAGAATTAGAAAACCAAGGATTTAGATTAGATGAAACAAGACCTATCCTGGAGCGGTATACAGTGGAACTTGTTAATAACCATACTTGTGAAATTTGTATTCCAATCAAGTGACTCTATTATTTATAGTAGCTTTTTGAATGACTCTAGTTAAATTATATAAAATTGGATATTTTTACTTGACCTTAATTGACAGAACATTCAAAATGTAATTAATACTGATAGAATTGATACGAGGAGTGGAGAGATGGAATTTTTATCTTTTAGACAAACAGAGGATATTGCTTATGTGACATTAGAAAATCCAATGGAATTTAATACGTTAACAATGCAACTACTGCAGGAATTAGATACGCTATTAAAAAAAATTGGTGCTGAAAGAGAAGTAAAGGTAGTTGTCATTGAAGGATCAGAAAAAGTATTTTGCGCGGGACATAGTTTAAGAGAAATCGAGTCTAAAACGGAAAATGAAGTGTTACAATTATTCCAAACGTGCCAGCTTTTAATGCGGACAATGAGAGAAATTCCACAACTTGTCATTTCAAAAGTACGAAAAGCGGCTGTTGCAGCGGGAGCACAATTAGTTGCAGCTAGTGATATGGCGATTGCAAGTGATGAAGCGAAATTTGCGACGCCGGGTATTAATAGCGGTTTGTTTTGCAGTACACCCGCAGTATTTTTAAGTAGAAATATTGGACGAAAAAAGGCGGTAGAGTTATTATTCACTGGGAACTTTATGTCTGCAGAGGAAGGGTTACAGCATGGCTTAGTGAATAAAGTGGTACCTGCTGAGCTACTAGATGAAGAAACAGAAAAATTAGCAAAGCAAGTCACAAAACAAAGCTTAAATATTATTGAATTAGGTAAACGACAATTTTACCAACAAATTAATATGGAAGATTTCCAAGCACTTAATTATGCGACAGAAGTAATCGCTCTTAACAGCAAACATCCTGATGCACAAGAGGGGATTAGAGCCTTTTTTGAAAAAAGACCGCCTGTATGGCAGGATACGAAAAACACGGTTTTATAAACGGAAAACTATCAAACGATATATAGCAATATAATCAAAAAAAAAACGGATTCCTAACGTGGAATTCGTTTTCTTTATTCATTGAACGAAACGTTTTTAGTTCAAATAGAAAATGACCAAATTCCTTAAACGAGGCGAAAAAGCATCTTTTGAATGAGTTGCCCCCGAATTTTACGGACAAAAAGTAAGTTATGATTAAGAAAAGGAAAGTTTTATTGTAAAATCTAATTTAGTGAGTTTCATTATATTAGATTCAGGAGGATTTACATTGAAAAATAAAGTTTTGTATAAAGTAGGGTGGGTATTTATTATTATTGCTTGCTTACTTTGGATTTCACTTGTCGTGATACCATTTTTGCCATTTTCACTTGGTATGAAAGCTGCTGCTGTCACAGGAGCCATTGTATTAGCAGAGGTTTTTTTCTGGATAGGCGCTATATTTGTTGGCAAAGAAGTGATCACAAAATATAAAAAATATTTAAATCCAAAAAATTGGCAGAAAAATAAATAAGCAAAAGAAGAAGCTGTGTCTTTCTAATAGTATTTGAAAAATCGCTTTCACGCATAAAGCATATGCTTTGAAGTCATATTAACTTCAAAGGAGCTGATTGGAATGCCGCACAAAAGTGAAAATCAACATGTAGAAGCAACACGACATGCCGATGGTAAACGAGAAAATATTATTAATGACCCATTAGCTACGGCTAGTTCGAAAATAGGGGTTCAATTGAATTCAAAAGTAGAGTTTGGCAAAGAAAAAAATCCATTCGACTACACGCCTAAAGTAGATCCTAAAATGAAGCGCTTTGAACAATTAATGCAAGGCACTGAAAAAGAATAATTGATTCTTTTGACAACAATGCTGAGTTGAACATAAAGCGTTATTTAGAGAGGGATATAAAGCTAAAGAAAACGAAGCACCTAATAGACAGGACTGGTCTATTAGGTGCTTTTTCGATTTGATTTTCTAGCAGCTTAGTATTTCAGTGAAATTTGTTTGATTTCTCGATATAAACAATAAACAAAAATAATTTCTAATAGAAGCATCGCAATAGCAAGCACTAATGGGCTAAAATTTAGCCCAATAATCAGAGCGAGAAACGATATGATAATCGCAAATGCCGTGTAACTTTTAGAATGATAGAGCCATCCAAAAGGCAGTAAATGTGCCCCGAATACAATGGCAATCACCATGAGCATATACTCAGGGAGAGTAGGGTAAATCCACATCGCAATTAGTAAATAAAGTAATTGATTTAATGTGAAAAGTAAACCGAGCTTAGAAAGGGGATTATCTTTGGTCGAAAAATCGATGCGTAACAGTTTTGAAATATAGTATGCACCAGGTAATATCATGCCGGTTGCGCAAAATGTTAATAAATTCTTCATTAATATATGGAGGTCAGTTGCCTGTATAACAATTAAAGTGCTCCATAAAAACACTGACATAATAATAAAATGAATTCCTTTCAGTTGTCTTAACGCTAAATCTGTTCGTAATGCCTGTAATATTCGAGCTGATTTCATACATTTTTCCCCTCTTTCTTTTCTAATAGTAAGCTATTTTCTTTTGCCCACAACATTTTCATATCTTTGTTGCATAGAAGATTTCCAAAAACAAAAGGGCTATAAAGAAAAAAGATGGTGAGCTCATATTGATATTTCAATGTTAAGAAAACCGAGCTTTTATTTCGTAAGCAAAAATTGAGGCTATTTATAAATCAACTATAAGAAATAGAATAAATTATTTATCTCAAATTTTATGTTAAGCAAAAAGGAATTCTATTTAATATGAAACATATGATTATAAGAGAGGTTTCTATCTTCATTCAGTATATGTTATTTATATCAAAAGCGAAGCGATAGATACAGCAGACTGTTACCTTTATAGGTGGCGAGATAAATGTGAGTGTAGCTTTTCTTCAGTGGACGTTCAAACACAGACTGAATGAAGATAAGGCCCCGGCGGATTTCACGGATTTTGAAAGGAGTCAATTGTGCAAGCACAATTCAAAATCCGGACGCAATTACGCCGAGGCGTAATTGATTTTTGGTAAAAGGGAGAGTGAATTGGTGGATTTAACAAAACCGATATTGTACCATGCGCACCGCACACCACATCAGGAAGCACTGATTTATGACAATCGTCGCTATACGTATCAAGAGTTAAATGAAGAAATTAATCGCTATAGTCATGGGTTAATGGAACAAGGTATCCAAAAAGGGGATAAGGTAAGTTTATTTTTAAAGAACTCAGATGCATTTGTTATTGCGTCATATGCCATCTGGAAAACGGGCGCAGTGATGGTGCCGATTAACTTTAGGTTGACTGCATCAGAGCTCACTTATATTTTACGTCAATCGGATTCAGTTGCTGTGATTGTTGATGAGGAGTTAGCGGATGTGGCTAAAAATGCCATCGCTCAAATTAATCGTCCTCTTACATTATATGTTGTCGGTGAACAATATGATGGTGGGGTAGATTGGGCATCTGTTCGTACGAATAATATAGAAGAGCCAGATGTGATGATTTCACCTATTGATGATGCACAAATTCTCTATACATCAGGCACAACTGGACAACCTAAAGGGGCTCTATTTACCCATGCTAACATTATTAGCTTAAATATGTCGGTCCATGTCATGACAAAGCTTTCACCAGAAGATGTGTATTTACTGATTGCGCCAGCATTCCATTCGGCGGGGTTAAATATGATTTTAACTTCCTCCTTTTTTGCGGGGTCAACGCTTGTGGTGCAACGAGATTTCCATCCAGTCGAAGCGCAAAAAGCGATTCAACAATATGGTGTAACGATGTTTTTTGCTGTACCTGCTATGTACAATGCCATTTTACAAGTACCAAAAGGCAGCTTTGACTTATCGAGCATTCGTGCTTGTAACTATGGTGCCGCGCCAATGTCACCAGGACTCATTCAAGCGGCCGTCGATTATTTTGGTACAGATCAGTTTTACAATTGTTGTGGGCTGACAGAAGGTGGACCAGGAGGCGTGGTCCTAACACCGGAAGAACATAAAACAAAATTAGGTGCTGCCGGAAAAGCGATGCCATTTTTAAATGCCCGTGTTGTGAACGAGCAAATGGAAGACGTGGCACCTGGCGAAGTAGGCGAGTTTATTATTCGTAGTAGCTCTGTGATGAAAGAGTACTATAAAAAGCCTGAGGAGACGGGGCAGACGTTGCGTAACGGCTGGCTATTAACAGGGGATTTAGCAACAATAGATGAAGACGGTTATATTACATTAGTTGACCGCAAGAAGGATATGATTATTTCGGGTGGAGAAAATATTTACTCGGTAGAGGTAGAACAAATATTAAATAGCCATTCGCAAATTTTAGAAGCAGCTATTATCGGGTTACCTGATCCGCAATGGGGAGAAGTGGTGACGGCAATTATTGTACCGAAACCGGGTGAAAACATAAAAGAGGATGAGGTACAAGCATTCTGTCGTCAAAGCTTGGCGGGGTATAAAGTTCCGCGTCATTTTATCACGACAGATGTATTACCGCGCAATGCATCAGGGAAAATACTGAAATATCATTTAAGAGAGCAGTGGCGAGACGCTCGTTCGTTAAATGAAACAAATTAATAGATTACTAAAAAAGGGGATAGGTAAATGAGGGAAGCGGTTATAGTAGCAGCAGCGCGTTCAGCAGTTGGACGTAACAAAGGGGCATTAGCTGAAGTACGAGCAGATGATTTAGCTGCGGATGTGTTAGAGGCTGTTGTACAAAGAGCGGGCATTGATAAAGCACAAGTGGAAGACGTTATTTTAGGTTGTGTATCACAAGGAAACGAGCAAGCAGCAAATATCGCACGGACAGCGACATTAATGGCGGGCTTCCCAATTGAAGTGCCAGGTGTAACAATCGATCGTCAATGCGGTTCAAGTTTACAAGCTGTACATTTTGCGGCACAGGCTATTTTAGCTGGAGATATGGACATTGTTATCGCAGGCGGGATTGAGAACATGAGTCGTGTACCGATGTTTACAAATACAGAGGGTGCACATAGAGGACAGCGATTACAAGAAAATTATGAAATCCTCCATCAAGGCTTATCGGCTGAACGAATAGCAGAGCAGTGGGAGCTTTCAGAACAAGAAATCAATGAATACACGGTGTTAAGCCATGAGCGAGCAATCAGCGCGATTGCAGCAGGCTATTTTGAAGCGGAAATTGTACCGGTAAATGATTTTGTAACAGATGAAGGTCCACGTCCAGGTACGACCGTAGAAGTGTTGCAAGGCTTGAAAAAAGTATTTAAGGAAGACGGTGTCATTACAGCAGGGAATGCTTCACAAATTAGTGACGGGGCATCGGCCGTTGTCATTATGTCAAGTGAGAAAGCGGAAGAACTAGGCGTTAAGCCACTTGCTAAAATTATCGCTAGAACAGTTGTCGGCTCCGACCCAACATTAATGCTTACTGGACCGATTGAGGCGACGAAACGTGTGCTTGAAAAGGCGAATTTAACGATTGATGAGATTGATACGTATGAAGTGAATGAAGCCTTTGCACCTGTACCAATCGTTTGGGCTAAAGAGCTAGGAGCGGATATAGATAAGTTAAATCCAGATGGGGGTGCCATTGCACTTGGACATCCATTAGGTGCGACAGGTACAAAATTATTAACAACAATGCTATACCGAATGCAACGAGAAAACTTGCGCTATGGTTTACTAGCAATTTGTGAAGGTATGGGTATGGCCAACGCGACAATTATTGAAAAAATATAAATTGATAGTAAAGGGGTAATGGGAGATGGAATTAAACGAAGTGGTAGCGATTGTGACAGGTGGGGCATCAGGGCTTGGAGAGGCAACTGTACGAAAAATTGTGGACCAGGGTGGAAAGGCAGTGATTCTGGATGTACAGGATGAACGTGCTGCAGCACTTGTCACACAATTAGGGGACGTCGTAACATATGCAAAAACAGACGTTACAAAGGAAGAACAAGTACAAGCTGCGATTGACTTGGCAATTGAAACGTTTGGCCATATCAATGTGGCTGTCAACTGTGCGGGAATTGGTATTGCGCAAAAGGTTTTATCCAAAAGAGGGATTCATGCACTGGCAGATTTTGAGCGTGTACTCAGTGTGAATTTGACAGGAACATTTAACGTATTGCGACTTGCTGCAGCAGCAATGGAAAACAATGCTCCAGATGATGATGGTCAGCGTGGTGTAATTATTAACACCGCATCTGTCGCAGCCTTTGATGGCCAAATTGGACAAGCGGCTTATAGTGCATCAAAGGGAGGCGTCGTTAGTATGACGTTACCGATTGCACGCGAGCTTGCTGCTTCTGGCATTCGCGTGATGACTATTGCACCAGGTTTAATTGATACACCATTGTTTGAATCATTGCCAGCTGAGGCAAAGGCATCTTTAGGTGCAATGACACCATTCCCAAAACGCTTAGGTGAACCAAGTGAGTACGGGCATCTTGTTGCAACGATTATTGAAAATACGATGTTAAATGGTGAAGTGATTCGCTTAGACGGTGCTATTCGCATGCAGCCAAAATAAAAATGTCTTTGTCGGTGATGATTATATCGAAATGGGGCGATGTACAAATGCATATGATGAATAAGCCTTTACTGTTAACGAGTTTTTTTAATCGAGCAGAACGTTATTTTGGTCATAAGAAAATTATTTCACGTACAGCTGAAAATACAATTCATGAGTTTACGTATAAAGAATATGCACAACGAACACGTAAACTTGCTACGGCATTAGAAAAGCTAGGTATGACGAGAGGAACGAAAGTAGCGACATTTTGTTGGAATCATCATCGTCATTTAGAAGCCTATTTTGCCGTACCATGTGCTGGTGCTGTACTGCATATGGTAAATATTCGCCTATTTCCAGAGCATATTGTTTATGTTGTCAATCACGCAGAAGATGAAATTATTTTAGTAGATGATTCGCTATTACCGTTAGTTGAAGCGGTTGCACCACATTTTAAAACAGTGAAAGCGTATGTCATTTGTGGAGATCACGTGGATTTAACGAAAACGACACTACCGAATGCTTATTCATATGAAGAAATTTTAGCGGCAGCTTCAGATGACTATGAGTTTCCGGAAGATTTAGATGAAAATGCACCAGCAGGCATGTGTTATACAAGTGCAACAACGGGTATGCCTAAAGGTGTCGTGTACACGCATCGCAGTATTGTATTACACAGCACTGTCATGGCTTTTGCGGACGGAGTGGCATTAAAAGAGCGTGATGTCGTTTTACCTGTTGTGCCAATGTTCCATGCCAATGCATGGGGACTTCCGTTTGCGTGTGTCAATTTAGGCGTTACACAAGTATTACCAGGACCGATGTTTACACCACAGTTGATTTTAGATTTATTTGAGCAATATAAAGTAACTGTATCTGCGGGTGTACCGACTATTTGGTTAGGTGTTCTGCAAGAGCAGCAAGCAAATCCACGAGATTTGTCCCATTTGCGTTGTTTAATATGTGGCGGCTCGGCATCCCCATTAGGGCTGATTCGTGCATTTGAAGAAATGGGGATAGAATACTTCACAGGTTTTGGAATGACAGAAACATCCCCGCTTGTGAGCATGTCGGTTTTGACATCGGATATGGATGATTATAGTTTTGATGAAAAAATGAATGTTCGTCTAACACAAGGATTAACTGTGCCATTTATAGAGACAAGGATTGTCAATGAAAATGGTGACGTTCCGTGGGACGGTCAAACAATGGGCGAAATTCTTGTACGTGGTCCATGGATAGCATCTGACTACTATAAAGATGAACGAACGAAGGAAGCCTTTAAGGATGGCTGGTTGTATACAGGAGATATTGCCGTATACACACCAGAAGGAAATATTCGCATTACCGATCGAACAAAAGATTTAATAAAATCAGGCGGTGAATGGATTTCTTCCATTGAACTGGAAAATGCATTAATGACACATAACAAAGTATTTGAAGCAGCAGTGATTGCTATTCCGCATGAAAAATGGATTGAGCGTCCACTTGCTTGTGTTGTACCAAAGCCAGAATTTAAAGAGGCTATTAATAAGGAAGAATTACTCGAAAGTTTAGGGGAACAATTCCCGAAGAAGTGGGTACCAGATGATATTGTCTTTTTAAATGAAATTCCGAAAACATCCGTAGGGAAGTTTTTAAAAGCAAAGCTACGTGAAGAATTAAAGGATTATACACCTCAAGCCTAAATGTAAGAAGCGCCCTCGTAATTAACAGGGCGCTTTTAATGTGAGCAAAAAACCTTGCCGTATCCGAGCAAAACGACGGTGCATGCGGTCAAAAACATTTATTCCTTCACCAAAATGAACGTATATAGTATTAAAATAATAGTAAGAAATGATAGAATAAATAACGTTGAAATACATATTACGGTGAACTACCTAGCACTTAACAGAAGCTTAAAGTGGGGGCTTCTTGTGTTAAGTTTTGCTAGTATCAACTATTAGTAGTAAATTATTTTTATAGATGTGTTGATTATACAAATATCGGTAGGTAATTAGCGTGAGTTTTTAGTAGAATGGTTGATAAAAAGCGCTTGCTCGTTGATTAGAGCGGAGGCGACTCGACTCCTGCAGGAAAAGCACGAGCTGAAAATCCATTTATTTCGGCAATAGCCGAAATAAATTAGTTGAAGCCGTGCCTGCGGAAAGCGAGTCAGCCGTAGCGGAAATCAACGTATTCTAATGTTCTATTTAACAGTAAAAGGTAAATCAACACGCGTGTTATTTTTAGTATTTGTACCCCGCATAAAGAAATATAGAGCAGATACATACTTTAATCCAGAGCTAAAAACAATAAAGTTTAAACAGACTGTATTTATCCATATATTAGAAAGGTATAGTCAGTATTAAAAATTAAATGATTACTTCACGTATAAAGGAGATTTTCGATGATTTCATTAATTGTTGCACATGATAAAAACCGAGTAATTGGGGTAAATAATAAGATGCCGTGGCATTTACCAGGTGAACTTCAATACTTTAAAGAAATGACAATGGGGAAGCCAATTATTATGGGACGTAAAACGTTTGAGTCGATTGGTCGTCCGTTACCAGGGCGTCGTAACATCGTCATTACAAGAAACCCCGCATATGAGGCGGACGGCATTGAGGTTGTCGGCAGTGTAGAAGAAGCTATTCGACTTGCGGGCGATGTAGAGGAAATTATGATTATCGGCGGGGAGCAAATTTTTAAAGAAAGCATGTCAATAGCTGATCGATTGTATATTACAGAGATTGATTATGCATTTGAAGGAGATACGTATTTCCCTGCATATGAAGGCTGGAACAAGACAAGCTGCCAAGAGCCGATTACCACACCAGAAGGTATGACATTCCAATATTGTATTTATGAAAAGTAATGAAAAACATGCGAAGTCCAGGTGATTTCGCATGTTTTTTATTATGGAAAAATTATGTAGAGAGCTTTATAGTTAAGGTAACTTAATTATTAACTAGGGGTTATGAATTTGAAGAATCCATATATTGAACAAATTAATGTTTTACAAGATCAATTGAATGTGCGATTAGCTAGTAAATATGAAAGCCGTCTTGATAATCAATTAACGGCAAAACAAGTGCTGTTATTGGAGTTGATTCGATCTAATGTATCGACTACAAAAGCGTTAGCGCAACATTTACATGTGTCGAATAGTGCCGTGAGCCAGTTGCTTAATAAGCTAGAAGAAAGAGGGTATATTTCTCGAAACATTAATCCTGACAATCGACGAGAGATTAAGTTAGAGCTTGCACAGAAAGGAGAGGCATATTTTATTTACGCAGAAAAGCTTCAGCAAGAAATGAATGAACGTGTATACGGGAAATTATCATTAGAGGATTTACAACAACTTTTAATGATTCTTGAAAAGTTAAATACGATTGTACAGGAGGAGTATTACAATGAAGGTGATTGAAAAAGGCAGACCGTTATGGCTTGTCATGTTGTTGCTATTATTAATAAGTAATACGATGTTATACCGAACGCAATTTGGCGCGAATATTTTGCCTGTAGAGACAAATGGTGTAGTACTTGGTTCTCTTATTGATTTCATGATTATGCTACCATTATTTGTCATGCTCATCATGCGCAAATTTTCTATTAAGACGGCAATTGCTGTTGCAGCACTAGGTTGTATTTTGGCAAGATTGATGATTCCGAGTGCGATGCTAGAGCCGTATGTTGCGGTAACATGGGTAGGTCTATTAGCCGAAGTCGCAATCGTTACGTTTGAAATTTTGCTCATTATGACGTTTATTCGTTATATCCCAAAAATCATGGCTTTTGTGAAATCAAGTAGCATTCCAACGGTGTTCTCTTTTCATCATGCGATAGATAAATATGTGAAGAAAAATCCGATAATCCAAATATTATGCTCAGAGTTATTGATGTTTTACTATGCGCTGTTTGCATGGAAAAAGCAAGCGCCTGAAGGGATTACACTTCACAAAAATTCAAGTTACATCGCTTTTATGGTGATGATTATTCATGCTATTATTCTCGAAACACTTGGATTCCATTGGTGGCTGCATGAAAAATCAATGATACTATCGATTGTCTTACTCATCATCAACATCTACTCCGTGTTTTTCTTTTTAGGCGATATGAATGCTGTACGATTAAATCCGATTCATGTGACAGACGATGCCATGTATATCTCACTCGGTTTAATGAAGCGTGCGAAAATTCGTTTTGCGGATATTGACTATGTATGTGAGGATCGAGCAGAGCTTGAGAAGAAAGTTTCGAAGGATACATTAGCCTTTATTGCGCGGGAATTTGAAGAGGGGCAGCCACAGATGGTTTTATATATGAAAAATCCAATCAAGGGGACATTGTTTATGGGGTTTGAGAAGGACTATTCAAAGATAGCTATTCGCTGTGATCAACCAAGCGAGTTAAAAGCAGTCATTGAGCGTGGGATGGCACATATATAGGCGATTTAACGAAAAAGCTGCTCCTTTTGAGGAACAGCTTTTTCGTTTACAAACTTGTATTTTTCCAATGAGAAGTATTGAATAGGTTAAACAAACGTCAGTTTAGCCTGACATCTTACTGACATAACGTGATGTTATACTAGAACTGAGGTGAAATGTGTGACCAAAATATTAATTATTGAAGATGAATTCGCGATTAGCCAAGTGCTAAAAGTATATATGGTGAAAGAAGAATTTGAAGCGATTCAATGCTTTTCTGGTATGGAAGCGTTAAATATGTTCAAAAGCCATGAACCGGATTTAGTGTTACTTGATGTCATGCTTCCTGGTAAAGACGGATGGACAATTTTAAAAGAAATTCGAGCCATTAGTGAATGCCCAGTGGTGATGTTAACAGCGCTTGCGGATGTAGAATATCGCCTTGAAGGATTTGATGGTGGAGCAGATGATTATATACCGAAACCGTTTATCGCAGATGAAGTGGTTGCACGCATAAAAGCCGTGTTAAAAAGAGCAAGTCGACCAACGAGCTCCAGGCAAAAGTATGGGTCTCTCGAAATCGATTTTAAAGGGCATCTCGTATGGCTTCATGGTGAAGAGGTAGATTTAACGCCGCGCGATTTAGCCGTCTTATTATTTTTAGCAGAGCATGCAAACCAAACGTTTACGCGCGATCAACTAATTGAGCATGTGTGGGGCTGGGACTATGAAGGAAGTGAACGGGCAGTCGATTTAGCGATTAAACGTTTGCGGAAAGCGCTACTAGATTGGCCGAGCAGTGAAGGGGAAATTCGTACACTGCGCGGGGTAGGGTATCAATTCCATGTTTTCGAATAAGAAGAAAGTCTCATTGCTCACGTACTGGACAAGAAATTATGTATTAACACTTGTTATTGGTTTGACGATTTTATTGGTTATTTCTGCACTATGGATTCGTCATACAACGACAGAGCATCGTGTAGAAATGATGGAAGTGATGGCAGATGAAGCGGTGATTCTCATTACAAATATAGCTACAGGCGTTAGTCCAGAAAAAGTCAATCCGTTTTTTGAGCGGCGTGAGCCTAATTCGGTGCGCGATATTAATCCCATTGTGTACATGACGGATACGACAGGAACAATTTTATCAACAAATCGCCCGTTTCCTTCAGCATCAACATTAAACTTTCACGATATTATTCAGCAAAGTGGTGAAGTTCAACATATTAAAAGTGAAGATGGGAAGTATACCATTATTAAACGTAGCATAGTCATTGATGAAGAGTTGGTAGGCTATGTATTTGTGGTAGAAAAAAACAAAACTTTAACAGCAGTAAAGCAAGAGTTTGGATTTTTAGTACTTGTTATTACATGTATTGGTCTTCTTGGGTGGGGGGCAATTTACATGCTCTCTAAGCGCCTGTCAAAACCGATTATGGAAGTAGCAGCTGCTGCTAAATTAGTGGAAAGTGGACAATATACAATATCGTTACCAATAGATGTAAAAGAACAAGAGGTAGACGAATTAGTAACCTCTTTTAAAGAGATGGTGACACGTCTTGAGCAGTTAGAAAAAACACGTACAGAGCTATTAGCTGGTGTTACACATGAATTAAAAACGCCTGTTACATCGATCAGCGGTTTATTGCAAGCTGTCAATGACGATGTTGTAACAGGTGATGATGCAAAAGAATTCATCCAGATGGCGCTTACTGAAACGACAAAAATGAAAACAATGATTGGTGATTTACTCGCTTTTAATTCGTTTTCAGTAAATGCGGTACCTGTCGAAGTAGAGGCATTTCATGTAAATATATTAGTAGAAGAAATTATTCGAAGATGGGGCGCTACACATCCTCGCATTAAACTGTCGGTTGCAACGTTAGAAGAAGATACTCATGTCCAAGCTGATTTAGTACGAGTGCAGCAAATCTTAGTGAATTTATTGACGAATGCAGAGCAAGCAATGGACGGTAGCGGAAATATTCATGTATCATTACAGACGGACGAGCAATTTATTGTAGTGGATGTAAAAGATAATGGTTGTGGTATTTCACTAGAAGAACAACCGTTTATTTTTGAACGTTTTTATCGCGGTGAACAAAAGAAATATAAAGTACGTGGCTTAGGTTTAGGATTGGCGTTAAGTAAGATGATGGCGCAATCGCTTGGTGGGGATTTAGTGTTAATTGCTAGTACAGAGCAAGGAACTATTTTCCGTCTAAAATTAGTGAAAGCGTCTTGACGTATGTTTGACACAATACTTTGTTACACTGTACAGAAGATTATTTATTGGAGGAAATGAAAATGGATCGACAAAAAGTAAAGAAAATATTAAAAATGGTAGCGGCACCAATCGCTTTATCTGCTTTCCTAGTAGGCTGCTCAGATAATGGCGGCGATTCTCGAACAGTCGCAACGGTCAATGATGAGGTCATCACAGAAGCAGAATTAAATCGTTTATTGCAAGGTCAATACGGGCCAAGTGTGTTAGATTCCTTAATTACAAATAAAATTGTGGAGCTAGAAGCGAAAAAATCAGATATTAAAGTATCGGATGAAGAAATACAAGAAGAGTATAAAGTATATACAGAATCATATGGTGGAGAAGATGCACTGCTTGAAGCGTTAAAAGGTTTTAATATGGATAAAGAAGATATTGAAAAAGACATTGAAATTTATTTATTAACACTAAAAGTGATGGAAGACCAAATTGATATTAAAGAAGATGATATAAAGGCGTACTTTGAGGAAAATAAAGATGTCTTTAGTACGGAAGAGCAAGTGGAAGCAAGCCACATTTTAGTAGAAGATGAAGCGAAAGCAAAGGAAGTCATTAAGAAATTAAACGCAGGTGAGGACTTCGCGAAGCTTGCAAAAGAATATTCAATTGATGAGTCAAATGCTGAAAATGGAGGAGCACTAGGTTTCTTTGGGCGCGGTGAAATGGTAGCAGAATTCGAAAAAGCGGCATTTGCGATAAATATTGGGGAAGTAAGTAAAGAACCAGTTAAAACAGAACATGGTTACCATATTATTAAAGTAACAGATAAAATTGAAGCGAAAGCGGCTGACTATGAGACAAGCAAGGAAGAAGCGCGTCAAATGCTGCTGGAAAGTCGTGTCAATGAACAATATGCTACATGGGTAGAAGAAAAAATGAAAGAGTACGATATCGAAAAGAAATTGTTTGAATAATGGCTCTTTCTGCCCGAAAATATAGTTGCACTACTGTCACATATGTGATTTAATTAATATGTTATGAGAAGTGTTCTCAATCTTGTGTTTGATTTCCAACTAAGGAGATGTATGTAAATGATTACAGTAACGAACCGTATTCAAGTAAAAAAAGGCATGGCTGAAAAAATGGCACCAATGTTTGCTAAGCCAGGTCCATTACAACAATTTGAAGGCTTCCACAAAGTAGAGGTATTAGTGTCTACACAATTTGAAGAGTACGATGAAATGAGTGTTGTCATGTACTGGGAAGATGAAAAATCATTCGGCGTCTGGCGTGAGTCGGATGCGTTTAAAGAAGCGCATAAACGTCCATCAGGCGACGCACCAGATCCAAACTCTCCTGTCATTACAAGCCAAATCGTTATTGCTAAAGTAGCAGCTGAAATCGCGAAATAAATTGCTCCTGTTAATGTAGGATAAAGTGAAAAAGACGAACCGCAATCGCTTTGTGGTTCGTCTTTTTCTTGTTTTGAGCATAAATTTAGACATGTGCATAGTGATAATTTGTGTAAAAGAGGGAGTCATGCTATGATTCTTACGCATTCTAGTAAGAGTAGGTGGATTTATGCTTGATTCAATTCAATGGTTGTTACCTGACATTGAACAACTGATTTGGCAACGTATAGTAATGGCTATTGCGATTATTATTGTAGGTTTTCTCGTCCAGCGCTATATTTTAAAGCCAAGCATTAAGGCGTTCGCTAATTTCCTAAGACGAAAAGGACGTAGTGTGATCGCGGATATTACGGAACAGTTTAGTAAAGCGACTCGTTATGCGTTTATGACGATTGTGATTACACTTAGTGTGTCCATTTTAATTAAAGTATGGTTATTTACAGCTGAATCGACGAAAGATTTCTTTATATCGCTGATGTTCTATTTTGCTTTTAAAGGATTATACGATTTATTAACATTTTATTTGCTTCATCCAGAGCGACTGCAGACAGGGAAAGACCAAGATATTTTAACACCGTTTTTCCTACGGATTAGTAAAGTGTTAGTGATGTTGGTGGCGATGTTTTTCATTGCCTCGCTGTGGGGTTTTAATTTGAATGGCTTTTTAACTGCTATTGGATTAACAGGGGTAGCGCTAGCCTTTGGAATTCGTGATACATTAACCCATATTTTCGGCGGCATGAGTGTTGCACTAGATAAGCCGTTTCAAATTGGCGATTGGATTGCAACAGAAGACCAAAAAATTGATGGTGTGGTAGAGGATATTAATCTTCGTAGTACACTTATTCAAACCGGCGATAAAGGGCTTGTGTATGTGCCGAACGCTTATTTAGTTAACCGTCCAATTTATAATTTAAGTAAGCGTGGAAAACGAAAATGTGAACAAAGCTTTTATGTTTCTTCATCTAATAGTGAGGAAAGTTTACGTGCAGTCGTGGAAAAAATACGGGAGCAAATTACCCTCCATCCACAGACGGAAAAAGAAATCATTCATGTGACAATTGATGATTATCGTCCGGGTTCATTTCGTTTATTTATTCGCTATTTTGTCCAAACAAATGACACAGGCGTAATGCTTGATGTGAAACAAGATATATTATTCGTCTGCAAGCATTTATTGGAAGAGTATGCGATTGAGCTCATACCAGCGGATAGTGAATTATGGCTTCGAAATGACTAAATTTTGTAGGTGAATGATGAGAAATGACAGATGTCATATTGAATGGAAATATTAAACTACATATAATGAAATGAAGACAATAAAGGATGTGTCAAATAATGATTCATATCGTAACGGATTCAACATGCGATTTATCACAACAAGAAATTGAAAAATTAAACATTCATATCGTACCATTAACAATTCAAATAGACGGTAAAACATATGTCGACCGTGTTGATGTAGAGCCACAATCATTTTTAACCTTAATGGCGAGTGCAAAAGAATTACCAAAATCATCTCAACCATCACCGGGGAAGTTTACAGAATTATATGATGAGCTTGGTAAAAATGGTGATCAAATTATTTCAATCCACATGACAGGTGGTATGAGTGGTACCGTGCAATCCGCAAGACAGGCTGCTGAAATGACAGAGGCAGATGTAACGGTAGTAGATTCACGCTATATCGCTTGGGCTTTAGCCTTCCAATTACGTGAAGCAGTACGTCTTCGCGATGCAGGGGCGGGTGTAGAGGAAATTGTAGCTCGTGTAGACCAAGTACGTCAAAATACCCGTTTATTTGTTGTACTGGATACATTGGAAAACATGGTAAAGGGTGGTCGTATCGGTAAAGGGAAGGCGATGTTCGGTTCGCTATTAAATATTAAACCGGTTGGTAGCCTAGATACAGGTGCATTTACACCTGTATCGAAACCACGTAGCTATAAGCAAGTAGTGAAATATTTATTTGAACAGTTCCAAAACGATACAGCAGGAAAAACAGTCAAAGCTGTAGGGTTTTCACATGCCAATGGTTTAACAACAATGGGAACGCCATTAATGGAACTAGTCAAAGGGACAGGCTTTACAAATATTGATATTACTTTTACATCCCCAATTATTAGCACACATACCGGTCCAGGTGCGCTTGGTTTTATGTATTTTGCAGAATAGTTGATCAATAGTAGCTATCTCTTGGAAGAATAGTATTATGACGATTACAGAAAGAGTATCAAATGCCTTGCAGTAGAAGGGGTTGATACTCTTTTTTATCATGATATTCCTTCTTCTATAAATGCCCATTCTCAAATACATAATTTTTATTGTCCTGAGGATTGTTAGCTTTTCAATCCGCTCATCATAAACTTATAATAGATATACATTGAGCTAAGGGAGTTTTAGTATGTGGCGATTCGGTATTTTAACGTTTTTAACAATTGTTTTAGCTGGTTGTTCTTTCATTACAATTGATGACCCACAGCCGAAAGAGGAAGAGCAAAACGAACCATACACTGAACCGGAGCAATTGATAAATGAAACGCCAAAAATTGAAATAAACGAAGTAGAGGAAGGATTCATAGAAGAGCAGACAAATCTACAAGGATTTATTGAAGCTGTTTTACATTTAGACTGGAGAACAAGGAAAAATAGTGACGCAGAGCCGATTCAATATATGGCATTTGGTGATTCATTGACAAGAGGAATCGGTGATGAGAGTAAACGGTACGGTTATACAAACCGCTTAGTGGAAGTACTAGAGAGATGGCCTGCCATTAAGCAGGTAGAGCTCGATAATCGTGGAAAAAATGGACGCCGCAGCGACCAATTGTTGAAGTTGTTGGAAAGCGGACATTATGATGAAGAGTTGCCGTATGTAGATTTTATGACGATGACGCTCGGTGGAAATGATATAATGAAAATTGTAAAAGCTGATTTATTTTCACTGAATAAGGAAATGTTTGATAAAGAGCGTATTTCTTTCGAAGCGCGTTATCGTAACATAGTAGCAGAAATTCGCGCAAGAAATAGTGATGCACCACTACTATTGATAGGGTTTTATAATCCCGTTTCCATTATAACGGATGAATATACGCCGTTTGAAACCATTATTGATGAGTGGAATGATGTGATAGCACAAATCGCAACGGAGGATGTAAATGCATGCTTCGTGCCAATTAGCGACTTATTTGAGACAAATGAGGGCATGGTTTATCACACGGATTTCTTCCATCCGAATGCAAGTGGTTATGAACAGATGACGGGAAGAATTATTGACTATATGGAACTGTGTGATATAGAGGAAATGTCAGCAGGTCGTATTGGCATTGAGGAGTGAGCGTATTGAATGTGTGGAAAGTGGCCTTTTTCACTTTGGCGGGTGCGGTAATTTTATCAATTGCCGCTATCTTTTATTTAGCGACATCACCTGCAGAAGACGTTGAAAAACCAGAACCGGCACAAACTGAGGGGAATGTTATTACTGTACAAACAACAGCACAAGAATTTGAGTCCATTACGAAGCAGTATTTAGGTGATGCGTTAAATAAATCGCCGTTACCCGTTGAAATTGAAGTGAATACTCAAATTCAAGTTTTTAGTACATTAACAGTCTTTTCTGTCGATGTGCCGATTGTCATGGACTTTGAACCCATTGTAGAAGAGGGGAACATCGTCTTAAAACAAACGGCTGTCAATGTAGGGAAGCTAAATATCCCACCACAAACTGTGTTAAAGTTAATGAAAGACGCTGTTGATTTCCCATCTTGGATTACGATTATGCCAAATGATGAGGAAATTTTCGTCGATTTATCTCGTATTAATATCGCTTCTGGTTCGCGTGTACGAGCAAAAGAAATCGACTTAAAAAAGGATCATATTGTGTTAGAAGTCATTGTTCCATCAGAATAGGAGGTATGAAGGTGGCAGTAGCAACTTTTGCAGGTGGCTGTTTTTGGTGTATGGTCAAGCCATTCGATGAGCAGCCCGGTATTGAAAGTGTAATCTCAGGCTATACAGGCGGACATGTTGAACAGCCAACATATCAACAAGTGTGTAGCGAAACAACGGGGCATTTAGAAGTAGTACAAATTACATTTGACCCTGAAATATATTCGTATGAAAAGTTAGTACGATTGTATTTTACATTGATCGATCCAACCGATGCTGGTGGTCAATTTTATGATCGAGGGGAATCGTATACGACAGCGATTTTCTACCACGATGAAGAACAAAAGGAAATAGCAACGCGTGTGAAAGAAGAGCTAGAGGCATCAGGAAAGTTCGGACAACCGATTGCGGTAAAAATTCGTGAGGCAAAGCCATTTTACCGTGCAGAGGAATATCATCAGTATTATTATAAGAAAAATCCAGCCCATTATAACCGCTACTCGGTCGGTTCAGGGCGTGTGGCGTTTATTGAAAGGCATTGGGGGAATTCACATGAATAAAGAACAACGCTTAAAAGAGCTAACAGAAATACAGTATTATGTGACACAAGAAAATGGCACAGAACCACCATTCCGCAATGAATACGACAAGCATTTTGAAGACGGAATTTATGTTGATATCGTATCCGGCAAACCATTATTTAGCTCAAAGGATAAATTCGATTCAGGGTGTGGATGGCCAGCGTTTGCAAAACCGATGGAGGCACCAGAAGTTACCGAGCACTTTGACACGTCTTTTGGAATGCGCCGAGTAGAGGTTCGTAGTAAAACAGCGGACTCCCATTTAGGACATGTTTTCCCAGACGGCCCGAAAGAGCTTGGTGGCTTACGTTACTGCATCAACTCAGCCGCACTCCGCTTCGTCCCAGCCGACCGCTTAGAAGAAGAGGGGTACGGGGAATATACATCATTATTTGAAAACGCTTCTGAATAAGGGGCGTTTTTTCGTGCTGTGTAATGTATCGGGATGTCTTTATACGATGGATGCAACATGTATAGATTATATACGTTAACTATAGAAATCATCTTAAAATTGTCGACGGTGAACGGTCAAAAAGCTAAGGTATCCGAGCAAAAAGTTGCTGCATCCGGTCAAAACAATCCGGTGCGAGCAAAACCTTATCGTATCCAGTCAATCGTGATGCTGGAACATTAAAATGCACATATATAGCGTAAACTAAAAAAAGATTGACATATAGTAGATTGAATGTATGCTTTACAAAAGCGAGTAACATGTACATTTGCGGCAAGTGCAAATACTGTTGGGAAAATATTATAAAACAAAAAGTGAGGTAGCATATGAAATCTTTTTATCATTATGTATTAACATATCGAGGAGCCCGGGATGACAAAGGGCGCTTTGCAGAGGCCATGTTTCATGATTCGATCTTTCCAAAAACGGCAACGGACTTCAATGAATTAAGCGCCTATATCGAAATGCAAGCGAATGCAGATTTAGCAACTTCTGTATTTGATGAATTGTGGGATACATATGCAACAAAGTATGGTTTATCAGTATAAATTGACAAACTACTCTAACATTTTCTTGCAAGACGTCTAACCATTGCATCTGTAAAGAAAACACAGTATGATAATGGTGACAAATAACTGAAATGAGGGATTATGATATGAGTATCCATATTGCTGCAAAACAAGGCGACATCGCAGACATCGTATTATTACCAGGTGATCCACTACGTGCAAAATTTATCGCAGAAACATTTTTAGAAGATGTAACTTGTTACAATGAAGTACGCAACATGTTAGGTTTTACAGGTACATATAAAGGAAAACGCGTATCTGTACAAGGGACAGGGATGGGTGTACCATCTATCTCTATTTATGTAACAGAGTTGATGCAAGAATATGGCGTACAAAAATTAATCCGTGTGGGTACGTGCGGTGCGATTCAAAAAGACGTGAAAGTACGTGATGTCATTCTAGCGCAAGCTGCTTCAACAGATTCACGTATGAACCAAATAATCTGGGGCGGCGGTATTGACTTCGCGCCAACAGCAAACTTTGATTTATTATACAAAGCATACAATAAAGCGACAGAAGCTGATCTAAACGTAAAAGTAGGTAACATTTTCACAGCTGATATGTTCTACTCAGATGAAGAACAAAATGAAAAGCTTGCTAAATACGGTGTATTAGCAGTAGAAATGGAATCTGCAGCACTTTATACATTAGCAGCAAAATTTGATCGTCAAGCATTATCAATCTTAACTGTATCTGACCACATCCTAACAGGCGAAGCAACATCATCTGAAGAACGTCAAACGACATTCTTAGATATGATGCGTATCGCATTAGATGCAGCGATTCAAGAGTAGTCATTAAGATCCAATCATGGAGTGAGTACATCAAAGTGCTTAAACCTCAAATGTAGCGTGTAAAAATACTCAATAAGTGCCCGGTGAAAATAGGGGCTTGTTGGGTATTTTTTATTGAAGGGGGGCAGAGGAAGCTGTCACGCTATGTATGGAGTAGCAGAAGAGGATAGGGGAGTTCAATTACCATCATGTACATCAAATTCAACTTGTCCCTCAATATGATAATCTTTCTTCTCTGCATGATCACCCATCACAGAAAAATCTACAAAACCGTTCGCAATATAGTAACCTTTTGGAAATTCATCATTCATAACATGTTTCATAAAAGCGATGTAATCTTTCTCATCTTCAGAACTATATCCTCCACCTCCTTGGTAGTCAAAACGAAGCGATTCGCCTGTGACTAATTTTGTCGTTGCTAACGGTAGGTCCATAAAGTAGTGAATCTCATAATTTCTTGTTGTTTCGACTATTGGAAAATAAAAAGGTGAATGTGCATGCGTGATTTCTATCTCTGCTTTATCTCCTATATATTGTAATTTGGCATAAAGCTTTATCGGTTCATTCTCAACATATTGCCTTTTTTTGGTAATGAGTCGGTATACAAAATCGCCATCTGTCACCTCTGCACGATTACCTCTGCTTTCATTAATAGAAGGTTTTTGAGGATTCTCATTTTGTTGGCAACCGATTAAACTAATGGATAGAAATAAACCGATGGATAGCAGCATAATATGTCTCATCTCAACCTACCGTTCTGCTTTTTTATAATGACCATACTTACACTAATAAAAATAGAGAAAATCGTAAAAACAATCACCCAAATAAAGAAGGTGTTATTGAAAATTGTAAATGTTAAAATTGTTAATGTACCAAATACTGCTAATGGAGCTATGAACCATTTTTTAAACAATAAATAGCTTAGTACAGAAGCAATCAGAACTATAATAGGTAAAATTAAAAATATAAATAGAAATTCCATAATATCCCCTGTTCGTCAAATAAGTAAATTCCCTCTTTAGTCGTTGTCCGTGTCGATAATGATACTATAAGAAATATTAAGTTGATGGCTAACCCAAGCTTTAAAAATCCCATCTACCTCTCTTTCGACTGTTTCGATCGGGATATTCTCATCGAGCCCTAATTGTTCAAAAGTGAATGTTTCTTCTATTCGATCTTCATATTTAGTATTTACTGCAAAAGTAACTGTTTTGCTCATTGAATTATTCTCCTATTTACTATAACAAAAGAACTTGCATGCATGATTATATTCATATGTATAACCCTTGAATTGGTGAATTTCATATCTCTTTATAAGATATTAATTTGTTAGTAATTCATATAAATCATCTTAAAACTGTTAACATTGAATGGACAAAAAGCTACAGTATCCGAGCCACTACCGCATCCAGTCAAAAAACATTTATTTTTGGCCGAGATGCCAGCAAATAAGGGGATAAGCTCGGTGAAGAGTCATAGTTATTTTATGAAATTCTTTTAAAATCTTTATTCATACAGGATTGCTTCAATTTTTTATTTTTTAACAAGTGTCTAATATCCGAGCTGTTATCGTATGAAAGTTGAATATAAAAATAATTAATGTACTCTAGAACTGCAAAGATATAAATAAAGAATGCGATTGCTAATCCGCCTAATGGCAATGAAGGATAACCTTTTATAATATCAAAGGTGAATGCAATAATCGGGAGTATAATTAAGATTATATTTAGTGTTTTACAAAGATGTAACTGTCGCACTAGCTTAATAGGGGGGGTAGCTGTATTCTCGTTTCTGAGTCTTTTCAATTTTGCATACCAATAAATTGTTCCTTGGAGCAGAAGAAGCTCTAAAAGGATGAAAGATGCCCAAAATGAATATAGTGAATATAATTGTAGATTAGGATATGCATAATTAAATAGATAACTAATAAAAACAAAAACGACGACAGAAGCCAATTCACCTGAATATAAATAGGCTAACCTTTTTTCTAATTTTTTCTTCAACTTTAATATTCATCCCCTGATAGATCATTTTTACTTAGAAATATAAAAAGAAAATTAAATCTTATATGTAAACCAACTTGAGATTTTTTATATGATGAGATTATAACATAGTAAGGTATTTATTGGCATTGAATTGGAAATTGAGAGCGGATAAGGCTAACCGTTAAAATAATAAATATGAGCGTGTCTATGCAGCGAATCGTCTTATTTGCGTGCATTTTAGCTAAAAAATAAACGTTTTTATTCAAAATCAATTGCTCTAAGAAGGGCTGCTGTGATAAAAAAGAGAGAAATGTACTAAAAAGAAACCTTACACGGAGAGAGAAAAATTCCTCTTTTTGAACAGAAAATGAATATAATCAAGCCTTTTTAGAGAATTTATCGTATATCAAAATTGATTGGTACACGTCTTTAGGGTGTAGTCATCTGTGAAAAACAATAAATTCTTCTTTATCGTGATAGCAATAAAAGGTGACGTGCAATTTTTTTATATGAAGAATCACACGCTCACTTCAAAAAACGACTAAACCTCAATTGGTCGTTTTCGCTATGTGACACAATCTAGGAGGTATGAAAATAATCCATTTTAATTGTTCTTGGTTACAATCTAAAGCGAAGTCATTTTTAGTTATAGTGAAGATTGCATGGAGATGTAGCGATTCAAGACGAGTCGTTCATCATGGAAGAGCATCAACCGTATGAAACAGCGGAATCAGTAGGTTCAGGGGAGTTGCTACTGAAACAAAATTTTAGTATAACGAATGTTCTTTTGACAGTTTTTCAGCAGTCTATTATTTTGTTGACAGTAGTATCCTTGCTATAGTGGGGAAAACATCAATCGCTATAGTCGAAATATTCGATTAACAATACATAATATCCGACGCTAATAAAAGTTTTTTTCATTTTTCTGCGAAACTTTATAAAAAAGTTAACGTCTTTCCTTTTCGGAAGGCATGCAAACTGTTAATATGTTATATAGCATGCAATGCAAGTTAGAGAGTGGTGAAATTCAATGGATGAACAAAAACGAGAGGAAGAAATGAAGGAGCAACCAGTAAAGCCAGCGGGGAAGTTTTTACGTATAAAGCCGTTTGCACTGATCATGCTAATCTTCCTAACAATTTTATTAACAGCAGGTTTAACAATTTTAGCTCTTACATTTGGTGACAAGAAAGTGGTAGAAGTAAAAGTCCCTGTAGAACGCGGGGAATTTACAAGATTATATGATGCGTTTGATGAATTAAAAGATAATTATTATGTTGAGATTGATGAAGAAGCAGTTATCTCAGGTGCGATTAATGGCATGTTTGACGCACTAGATGATCCATATACAGATTACATGAATACGACTGAAGCAAGTCATTTTAACGAAGGTTTATCTTCAAGCTTCCAAGGAATTGGAGCAGAAATTCAAGAACGTAACGGCTATATCGTGGTCGTATCGCCAATTAAAAATTCACCGGCTGAAAAAGCGGGACTTTTACCGCAAGATATTATTTTATCTGTTGATGGTGAAAGTATTCAAGGGATGACAGCGACGGAAGCGGTGTTGTTAATTCGTGGTGAAAAAGGAACACCGGTGACATTAACGGTACAGCGCGGTGAAGCAGAGCCAATGGAAATGACCATTGTGCGTGATGATATTCCAATTGAAACAGTTTACGGTGAAATCGATGACGATAAAATGGCTCATATTCAAATTACATCATTTAGCGAGCAAACATATGACGAGCTTGTAGCCATTTTAAACGAATTAGAAGCACAAGGTATGGAAGGTATTGTGTTAGATGTACGCCAAAATCCCGGTGGCTATTTAACAGCAGCGATTGATATTGCAAGTTTATTCTTGGAAGAAGGTCAACCAATTATACAGGTGCAAGGTCGTGCTAGTGAGCCGGAAGTATTTAAAGCGGAAGGCGGCAAAAAATTTACGCAACCTGTTACCGTGTTAATTGATGAAGGAAGTGCCTCTGCCTCTGAGATTTTAGCGGCAGCACTACATGAATCGGGTAATGTTGAGGTCATTGGCGTGAACTCGTTCGGTAAAGGAACGGTACAAACAGTCAGCTACTTAAAAGACGGTTCTAACTTAAAGTTCACAACAGGTAAATGGTTGACACCAAAAGGGAACTGGATCAATGAAAAAGGGGTAACACCTACGATTGAAGTACAGTACCCAAGTTATGCGTCCTTATCATATGTTGACCCGGCAACTGAATTGTCTTCGGGTATGAATAATAAAATGATTGAAGCAGCAGAAGGCATGTTAGAAGCTTTAGGCTATAATCCTGGTGAAGTAGACGGAAAATTTGATGCGAATACAGCAAGTGCAGTAAAAGCACTCCAAAAAGCACAAGAGCTAGAACAAACAGGTATTTTAGTTGGAGACACGACATATGCACTAATGGATGCATTACGTGACAAAATTAAACAAGAAGATCCAATGGTACTAAAAGCAAAAAACGTGCTATTAGGAACTGAAGAAGCACCAGCTGAATAATGGTAAAGGAGCCGTCTGAAAAGGCATTTTCAGATGGCTCCATTGCGACCACCGCAGGAGCAATAGTTCTTAGTAGATATTGATCAAAAAAGTGAAGGGGATGTCAGAAAAGTTTTCGCTTTTCTGGACACCCCCTTTTCTATAGAGGAAGTGTTTACATTGAAAGACGTATATTTATTTAGTGGTTTTTTAGGTAGCGGAAAAACATCCATGTTAACAGATGTCATTCGTCAATTAAAGGAGCAAGGGTTAAAACCAGCTGTTATCATGAATGAGTTGGGGAAATTAAATTTTGACTCACAAGCAGTAGAAGAGGATGTGCCTTTAAAGGAAATGTTAGAGGGCTGTATTTGCTGCTCAGGGGCAGAAAAAACAGAAGCACAAATTCAATCGCTCTTACATGATGCGCAGTTTGATGTACTTATTATTGAAACAACAGGCGCAGCCCATCCGGTAGAAGCATTAGACGCGGTATATTCACCGCTCTTTGCCAATCAGTTGAATATTAAAGGTATTGTGACGGTCGCTGACAGCAAGCTTTGGTTAAATCGTACAACGTTATCCCCACAAGCTCGTTCGCTATTTCTAGAGCAAATCCGCCATGCACATTTATTACTCGCTAATAAGACGGATTTATTGACAGAAACGGAGCAGGCGCAAGTGGTATATGAGCTACAGAGCTTTAACCCGAATGCTTTTATTTTGCAAACAACGAATGGAAAAGTGCCGTTTTTGTTGTTACAAAATATGCAATCGACTGTACGGACAGATAAAAGTGAAATCGTCTCTGCAAAAATTGGGGCAAGCTTTAATTTAAGTTCACGTTTAGTGGAATTTACTGAAAGTTTTACACAAGAGCAGTTTGAAGAGTGGGTACGTAGCTTGCCACAATCTGTGTACCGCATGAAAGGGTATGTACCGATTCAAGGGATTAAAAACCCGATGCTATTTCAATATGCTTACGGCATGGTGCAGTGGCTACCTGAGTACATTAAAATGCCAGCAAACCTTGTGATCATTGGTGAAAATATAAAAGACTTAACGATTATTGGAACGGAAAGTTAGAATAATTGTTTGAAGGCGTATAAATCGGAAAACTTCATATGTGTAATTTTGTAGCGAGGGCAATTATTGTCCTCGCTTTTTTAGTCAAAAGTATATAGTTTTATTTTGATAGAACCATGTTGTAATGACCGTTAATCGGTATTAATACATTGTAAATGGTTTGTTGGCGCTGCATATTATGCTACAATTGTCGTTGTGATTAAAAAAGGCATAACATATAATTAGTATTAGTTGTAATGTATAATCCAAAAAATATTATGCATATGAACAATAGCCTAAAATAACCGAATTTTACGCAATGTATATTTTCGTTCAGCCAAACATATTAAACGGAATAGAAATGCCGACATGACATCTGCATATTAGTAAAGATGTGTGTCTTTTATGATGAAATAATAAATGATGATAATTAGTGGATTTGTGGAAAGAATAGGAGAATGTTTGTGAAAGATAAATCAATTATTTTAACTGGTGGAGGGACAGCTGGGCATGTTTCGTTAAATGAAGCCATCATACCGACCTTGTTACAGGAGGGCTATAAAGTACATTATATCGGCTCACAGGAGGGGATTGAAAAGGAATTAATCAAAAATGCCTTTCCTGAAGTACCCTATCATGAAATTTCGAGTGGGAAGTTAAGGCGTTATTTTTCAATGAAAAACTTTACCGATCCATTTCGTGTGTTGGCAGGGGTTGCGCAAGCTTTTTCGGTGATGCAAAAAGTAAAGCCGACTGTTGTATTTTCAAAAGGGGGATTTGTTTCAGTTCCTGTCGTGATTGCGGCTAAGTTAGCTAATGTCCCAGTCGTTGTCCATGAGTCGGATGTAACGCCTGGATTAGCGAATAAATTGGCCCTTCCATTTGCATCGCATATTTTTACTGTATTTAAAGAAACGATGCAGCATTTACCAAATGACAAGGCAACGTGCACAGGCTCTATTATTCGCCAACAGCTATTAGAAGGCTCGAAAGCGAAAGGTTTGGCATTATGTCAATTTGATAAATCTAAAAAGGTGCTACTCGTGATGGGGGGCAGTTTAGGCTCTGTAGTCTTAAACGAAGCGTTGCGTGACAATTTACAAACGTTATTAAAGGACTTTCAGATTATTCATTTATGTGGTAAAGGAAATGTAGATGAAAATTTACTAGAAGTCCCAGGGTATAAACAGTTTGATTATGTAACGGATGAGTTACCACATTTACTATATGCAGCTGATTTCGTCGTTTCTCGGGCAGGCTCCAACTCCATTTTTGAGTTTTTAGTATTACGTAAGCCGATGTTACTAATTCCGCTATCAGCAGCCAAAAGTCGTGGTGACCAAATTTTAAATGCGCAGATTTTTAAAAAACAAGGCTTTGCGCATGTATTAGAAGAAGAAGCGTTAACAAAAGACAGCTTTATGAAGTCAATTGAAGACTTGATTCGAGATGAAACACAAATGATTGATAAAATGCTTGATGCGGAGCCCCCAAAAACACCTAGTGAAATGGTGACATTAATTACTCAATATGAAAAATAAATGATCCTGATTTTTTATTCTTCATTCAGGCATGAAAATTTCAGTGAATCGTGCGTGTGTATTTTGAAAAAACTTCATCATGTTTTATAGAAAAAGAGCAATCTTATGTCAAAATGGAATGTACATAAGATTGCTCTATTCTTATAAAAGTGTTGTGCATTCAGAATGCCTCTTTTGTGCAACACTCGGTATTTTCACATTGCTTGTTCTTCTTCTTCTGCACGTTCATGCGCAGTTGTTAAATAGAATAAGTCTTTAGGAATTTTAAATAAACTATATTTTAATTCACCTGCATTGATTTCTTCATATAATGCTGGGTGACATTCACGGGCACAGAGAACATACGGGAGTTTTAATGCGGCAGCTTTGGAACGCTCATTTTCTTGGCGGATGCGGAGGAAGACAGTATGGAAGTTATAGTTATAAAATAACTCCGTTAGGAACAAGTATTTTGCTTTTTGATTATAGCCTTTTCCTTGGTAGGACTTACCTATCCATGTACCAAGAAAGCCGGCGCCGTCCTGCACGTCAAAAATGCTTATTGTTCCGATTGGTTGCCCCCAATCATCCGTAATTGTGCGGGAAATGGTTTTCCCTTGTTGTTCTTCTTCGATTAATTGTTTGGTCATAAACAAGTATTCCTCAGCAGAAGTTGCTTTTTGACGAACATAAGGAAATACAGCAGGGTGTGAAAGTAAATTGTATAGCTCTGTTGTTTCATGAAGATCTCGCTGTTTTAACATGCAAAACGCCTCCTTTTTAGGATAGTGTAGCCTAGGGTCAGGCAATGATTTCGAACTTGATTCCAACCTAAAAGAAATAGACGTCGAACTATCGTTTTACCGTTAGTTTCCCCTCTATCTTGCTTATGAAAACACAATATCGAAATAGTATTTTGTGCTTTCAGTTTACAACAGAAATATTACCTAATGCAATATAATAGCTCGTAAAAGAGTAAATTTTATATAAATTGTGAATTCAATTCTGAATTATGTGAAAATGATGTATCACTTTTATTGAATGAAGTTCTATTAAACGATAATATAATTATATATAGTGTGGAGGAGATAGATATGGATATTACTTTATTAAAGGTACATGGTTCGGGTAATACTTTTTATCTGTATGAAACAGGTGATGAGAACGAGTTCGACTGGCCAACACTTGTAAGCTGGTTATGTCATAAAGAGAATGAAGATGGGGCAGATGGACTGCTCATTGTTTGCCCTTCTCGTGTAGCAGATGCTAAAATGCGTGTAATCAATGCAGACGGATCTGAAGCATCGATGTGTGGTAATGGTTTACGCTGCGTCGCTCGTTATGTGTGTGAAAAATTAGGTGTAGACGAAGCGGTCATCGAAACAATGAAAGCGAACTTACGTGTAAAAAAGGAGCAACCGTTGTTTAAGCAGTTACCAACTTATTCAGTAGAAATTTCCCCTGTATCATTTGCGCTATCCTCATTACCAATGTGGTATAAAGACCAAGATGTGATCATGAATGAAGTAATTGAAGAGTTTTCACCAACGATTCAATTTACAGCTGTATCTGTACCGAATCCACATGTAATCGGGATTGTAGGCGATTATTATATTAAGCATAAGTCTCACCATTTTTTATTAGCACAATACTTAAATTCAGAAAATGAATTTTGCTATGATGGGGTCAATGTAAGTTATGTGTATCCGATGACATCGGACAGTATTTTTGTCCGGACATATGAGCGCGGTGTAGGATTTACAAATGCATGTGGGACAGCCATGACAGCATCGGCACTAGTAGCAAAGTTACATGGTATTGTGGAATCTACTAGTGTCACAGTGTATAATCCAGGCGGCTTCGTAAAATGTATCGTTCAACAGGAAAACGAACGCTATCAATTATTACTAATTGGGAATGCGACAGTTCAATCAATTTACAAATTAGAGATATTAGGGAATAATTTAAAATGGTTACAGACTCAATCTACTAATGAACAAGTGGAATATGAAGAATGTATCCAGTTTGTAGAGAAGCAAACGAAACCATTTTTCAATTAAGTATAAAGAGGTAGGTGTAATGATGAGTCAACCATTACTTTCGGAAAAACAGTTCAATATGTTATTCAGCAAAAGTAAGGACTTTGTATTTTTGTGCAAAAAATTAGGCAATGATTACACCTATATTTATACAAATCCAGCAGCTAGAAGTATTTTTAATGAAGAGGTTATTGGTAAAAAGCTAACAGAAGTACGATCTGTTGAGCTGACTAATTTAATATTGAAATATTACAATTTGGCGTTGGAGCTAAATGAGCAGCAAAGTTTTCAAGATTATATTACTTTTGAATCGGAAGTACGGAAATATGAAACGACAGTCCTTCCGATTATTCATCATGAACAGCAATATATATTAGCGATTACAAAAGAGATTGCTTTTGAAAGAGATTTACAAGATAAGTATTTATTTATGCGTAATATCTTTTTCAAAACGCTTATGTCAACAATATTAGTGTCCAAAGATTTGAAATTACTAGAGGCAAATTCAGCATTTATTCAAACGTTTAATATCGATATGCAAATCATGCGTGGTAAACACTTTTTAGATTTGAATTTCATTGATGCAGACACAATGGAGGAATTACAGCAATATTTAGTTGAAGCTCAACAGGGCGGCATGTTCGCCACAAAATTGGTGCACTTTATCGATAGAGAAGGTGTGAAAAGAAGTTTTACAGCCACATTTTCCCCATTAAAGCAAGAAAATGAAGTAGTGGCCGTGTTCATCATTTTACAAGATATTACAAAGTATTTTGAGCAAGAGCAAATGTTGCATCAAACATCCCACATTTTAGAAACGTTTAAACGGGCAATGGATTCAGCAGCCGATATATCCATCACGAATATAAATGGAAAAATTGTGGATGTGAATGAACGATTTTTAAAGCAAACGGGTTATACACGGGAAGAGATTATCGGTAATACACATCAAATCGTGAATTCTCGTTATCATCCGCCTGAATTTTTCCAAAATCTTTGGGCCACAATTCGGAGTGGCAATGTATGGCATGGAGAAATTTGCAACCATGACAAGTACGGTGTAACGTATTGGAACGAAACGACAATCATTCCGTTAAATGATATAGAGGGCAATATTACGCAATATTTAGGGATCCACTTTAATGTTTCGGAAAAGAAGCGTGTCATGACGCAACTGCGCAATATTGAGCGTACATTCCGCGTTATTACTGAAAATACAAATGATTTAATCATCATAACGGATGAAGACGGTATTATAAGTTATGCATCGCCTTCATATGTGCGCTTACTTGGTTACGAAGAAGAAAAATTACTTGGTAAGTTTTATGCGCAACTATTGGCCGAAGAGAGTGTCCCGAAATGGCAAACCGTTCTTGAGGGGTTTCATGACAATACACGTGAACAAAAGGTAGAGCTTAAATTACAGGGGAAACACGGAGAACTGTTTTGGACAGAAGGGCATTATAAGGTTGTCTATAGCAACGATTACAATGGAATGAATCAGCTTATTATGCTTTCTCGAGAAATTACAGAGCGTAAAAAACGCGAAAGTATTTTAATGTTTATGGCGTACCATGATAGTTTAACAAATTTACCGAATCGTCGTTATTTAGATAAGGAATTTCCACATTTACTCGAAAAAGCGCGCTCAAAATATGAGTCGATTGCCATTGTGTATATTGATGGGGATAATTTTAAAGAAGTGAACGATTGTTATGGGCACGATGTGGGAGACCAATTTATTTGCCAGTTTAGTAATGCGTTAATAAAAAGTGTGTCGCTTGATAATTTAGTCGTTCGTGTAGGTGGAGATGAATTTGTTGTGATCCTAACGAACTTATCTAGAAATAAAGAGACTCGCACAGAACAAGTTCAAACTTTTATTGAGCACGTTCGCATGCAGCTTCACGAAGGATGGGCGATAGGGGAGCACTATTTCCAAACTACAGCTTCGATGGGCGTCGCATTTTATCCAGATCACGGCGAAAAGTTGGAAAAGCTAGTGGACTTAGCCGATCAAGCTTTGTGTGAATCAAAATCAATACAAAAAGATAGCTACAAAATTTATGATTAGATTTTGTATGGAAGTTGGGGATGTATGAAAAGCGAAAGCTTTCCAAACATCCCTTTTTGCATATCCAAAGCGCTTTTCCTCCAGTAGTGGTATATTAAGGTATCACCACCCAGTTTGAAGTGCTTGAATTTTTTATCAAAAGGAAGAAGTGTTATGAAAAAAATATTAATTGTAGAAGATGAAAAGAGTATTGCGCGTTTTTTAGAACTAGAACTTCAGCATGAACAGTTTGAGGTGACGGTTTGTCATGATGGAAGGAATGGATTAGAAACGGCTTTAAACGGAAAATATGATTGTATCTTATTGGATGTCATGTTGCCAGGGCTGAACGGGATTGAAGTGTGTCGTCGCATTCGGAAAGAATCAGATGTGCCAATCATTTTATTAACAGCACGTGACGCGGTATTGGACCGGGTTGCAGGACTGGATGCAGGAGCAGATGATTATATTGTGAAGCCGTTTGCAATTGAAGAGTTGTTAGCCCGTATTCGAACAATTTTTAGACGCATACAGCCGAAACTAGAGAACGTTCAAAAATTAATCATTCGGGACTTATCTATTGACACGACTGCTTATGAAGTGATTTTTGAAGGACGGAAACTTGAACTGACGCGAACAGAGTACGATTTGTTGAAATTGCTTGTAGAACAAAAAAATAAAGTATGTACACGAGAACTTATTTTAGAACATGTATGGGGATATGAAACGGAAGTTGAAACGAATGTCGTAGATGTTTATATTCGTCATTTGCGAGCCAAACTGAAAACGGAAAAGAGCCCATATATTGAAACTGTTCGTGGAGTAGGGTATGTGATGCGTGAATGAACATAAAGGATCGGTTAAAGCACCAATCTTTAAAAACAAAATGGATGCTAACGACAGGAGTGGCGATTTTAATTTCATATGCTGCCATTTGTATCGTTATTTTCATTGCACTACATACGTGGTTATTAGCCAATGAAGAAAAAAATGCACTTCGGACAGTGGATGATATGTCATCGTTTTTTGCTTCGCAAGGTTTAACTGTTACAATACAGGATCTTCAAAATCAAACCGGGTTAATGAAGGCGATTTTAAATCAAGATCAAACTGTACGTTTATATCAGCTCGATGGAAAGGAAATATTACAAATTAATAATACGTCACCTGCTGCCAATTTAGCTATTTTCTTTTCATCGCCAAATGAAACGATTATCGATGAAACGACTTTAGATGGGCGAGATGTTTACGTCATGCATCGGCTTGTGCATATTGGACCGATACAATATGTGTTACAACTTGTGCATCCATTAACAGCGTTCCAATCCATCATGAGGTATATATTCACAACGATGCTCATGATGGGGGTGGGGGCAGTATTGTTAGCTGCGATTATTAGTTACTATGCATCTAATGTGCTGATTAGGCCACTTCGCCAGCTGCGTAATTCGATGATAGCTGTGAAGGAGCAAGGCTTTGAAACACAGGTTGATTTTGAGTATGATGCGAAAGATGAAATAGGCGATTTACTTAGGATCTATGAATCGATGCTCCATGAGTTGAAAATTTCGTTTAACAGGCAACAGCAATTTATATCTAATGCGTCGCACGAGCTGAGAACTCCTATTCAATCAATGGAAGGCCATTTATCGTTAATGAAGCGCTGGGGAAAAAATGACCCTGACGTATTGGAGGAGTCACTCGATACAACACTAAATGAGTTGGCACGTATGAAACAGATTATGGAAGAGCTTCTTCAGCTTGCTCGAAAAGAATCAATAGCAGAAAATGCTAGTACGGATGTAGAAGCAGTCGTTCGGCAAGTATCGACAGAATTGCAGTTTATTTATGAAGAAGTAACGTTTGATACAAGTGTTGTAGGACAGCCTAAGCATGCAGCAATATCGAATGAAGCATTATTACAAATTATACGAAACCTATATGAGAATAGTATTCGGTACAATGGAAATATGCCCTATATTAAAACGATGATTCATTATGAAAATGATCATGTTTATATTGAAATTTCTGATAATGGTATTGGCATTGCGGAAGAACATCTGCCGTATATATTTGATCGCTTTTATCGTGTTGATGATGCGCGCGTACATGTAGAAGGTAGTACAGGGCTAGGTTTAAGTATTACGAAAATGCTGATTGATAAGTATGGAGGAGAAATTGAAGTGCATAGTCAAATGGGAAAAGGTACCGTATTTTTACTGCGCTTAACCATAAAAATGTAACAAATTGTACAATTTTTTTTTGTTTTTTAATTGTTCGCGAAAAAAATTGCTTATTTTGCTAAAAAGAGTTGTATTTTTTGTGAAGAGTAGTAAGATTGAGATGGAAAAAACGTTCTTGTGTGCAAAGTATTATGAATAATTTCATAATGGCACGTAGAATGGTAAAATATTATACAGATTTATTTTAATTAATAAATGGAACTGCCGATAAGGCACAAGTTGGAGGTTATTTTTCATGTCGAACAATGTATACTCTGCAGGTTCCCCTTGGTCAGCATTTGCTGGTCCAAACTTAGGTTATGTTTTAGAGCAATATGACCTATACCTGCAGTCTCCTGAAGAAGTAGAGGCAGAATTAGTCGCGCTATTCCAAAGTTATGGTGCACCACAAGTAGAAGGTGTTGATGTAGTTGTTCAAGCAACTGGTGCAACACAAGGTGACTACCGAAAAGTATTAGCAGCAGTACGCTTAGCTGATGCAATTCGTAGTTATGGGCACCTAGCAGCAGATCTTTACCCATTAAAAGACCGCAAATTAGATACTTCTCGTATTGATGAAAGCGTATACGGTTTATCAGCAGCTGATTTAGCTGAAATCCCAGCGAGCGTTTTCTTTAAGGAAGTACCTGCTGGTGTGAAAAACGGGAAAGAGGCTATCGACTTCTTAAAGTCTGTATATGCAGATAAAATTGCATTTGAATACAACCAAGTATCAAATGATGAAGAGCGTACTTGGATTCAGTCACAAATCGAATCAGGTGCATTAAAGGCAGCACTTTCAAATGATGAGAAAAAATCGATTCTTGAACGTTTAACACGTGTTGAAAACTTTGAAAAGTTTATTCATAAAACATTTGTAGGCCAAAAACGCTTCTCTGGAGAAGGTTTAGATACACAAATTATCTTATTAGACGAAATTTTAAAAACAGTCGAAAAGGACAATTTAGAAAATGTTCGTATCGGTATGGCACACCGTGGTCGTTTAAATGTATTAACACACATTTTAAATAAACCATACGACATGATGTTCTCTGATTTTGCTCACGTTTCAAATGATTTATTCTTACCAGAAGATGGTCGTTTAGAAATTACAAAAGGTTGGACTGGGGATGTAAAATACCATATGGGTGCATCTTACACTCGTGACTCTGGTATGAATGTTAAATTAGCTTACAACCCATCACACTTAGAAGTGGCAGCACCAGTAGTATTAGGTACAACTCGTGCAGCTCAAGATGATACAACAAAACCAGGCGCAGTGGAATTCAAACCACAAAAAGCTTTAGGTATTATTATCCATGGTGACGCTGCATTCCCAGGACAAGGGATTGTAACAGAAACATTAAACTTTGCGAAAACAGAAGGGTTCACTACTGGTGGTACAGTTCACATTATCGCAAACAACATGATTGGTTTCACGACGGAACATTATGATTCACGTTCTTCTGTATATTCTTCTGACCCTGCAAAAGGCTATGAAGTACCAGTTATTCATGTAAACGCAGATGCACCAGAAGCAGTAGCACAAGTAGGTCGCTTCGCTGCAGCGTACCGTCAAAAGTTCGGGAAAGACATCGTAGTTGACTTAATTGGTTATCGCCGTTACGGTCACAACGAAACAGATGACCCAACAGTAACAAACCCAGATACTTACAAATTAGTAGCGAAACATGATGTAATCCGTGTATTATACGGTACGGAGCTTGCGAACGCAGGTTTAGTAACGACGGATGAGGTAAAAGTATTAGATGCGAAAATTTATGCGGAAATGCAAGCTGCTTATGATCATGTGAAAGCAATGGCTGAAAAAGACGAGCATGCTCATATTGAAATGCCTGAAGAAGTAAAAGTTTCATTCCCTCAAATCGATACAGCGGTTGGGGCAGAGCGTTTAGAAAAAATTAATGAAGAATTACTTCAATTTGAAGCCGGTTTTGAGCCACAAAACAAGCTTGGTAAAATTTTAGAAAAACGCCGTGAAGCTTTCGCGACAGAAAAAATCGATTGGGGTCATGCGGAAACATTAGCATTTGCTACAATTATCCAAGATGGTCACCCAGTTCGTTTTACTGGTCAAGACGCACAGCGTGGTACGTTCTCACAACGTCACTTAGTATTACACGATAAAAACAATGGTCAGTTATTTACACCATTACACCATATTTCAGGTGCGAACGCATCATTTACAGTGCACAACTCACCGCTTACTGAAGCTGGTGTTGTAGGCTTTGAATATGGATATAACCTTGAAAACCCTAACGTATTATCGATTTGGGAAGCACAATTTGGTGACTTTGCAAACATGGCACAAGTAATGTTCGATAACTTTATTTCAGCTGCTCGCTCGAAATGGGGTCAAAAATCAGGTTTAGTAATGCTATTACCACACGGATATGAAGGACAAGGTCCAGAGCACTCTTCAAGCCGTATGGAGCGTTTCTTACAGTTATCAGCTGAGAACAACTGGTTCGTAGTAGATTGCTCTAATGCAGCAAACTATTACCACTTATTACGTCGCCAAGCTACAATGTTAGGCACGGAAGGTGTACGCCCATTAGTTGTTGTTTCACCAAAATCTTTACTTCGTCATCCACTTGCAGCAGCGTCAGCTGAAGAGTTAGCAAATGGCAAATTCCGCGAAGTAATCGAACAACCAACAACGGGCAAAAATGTAGAAGCAGTTGAGAAAATCTTACTTGCTACTGGTAAAGTAACAATTGACCTTGCAGATCGCGTAAAAGATGGTGAAGGCTTCGACCACTTACACATCGTACGTGTAGAACAGCTTTACCCATTCCCAGCAGAGCAAGTGAAAGAAATCATTGCTCGTTATCCAAATGTAAAAGAAATCGTATGGGTACAGGAAGAGCCGAAGAACCAAGGTTCTTGGAACTATGTGCTGGAACATTTATATGAATTAGCTGAAGGTAAAAAAGTTCGTTATGTAGGTCGTCCTGCAATGAGCTCAACTTCTGAAGGCGATGCAGATTCACATAAAACAGCTCAAGCTGCATTAGTAGCGGAAGCTGTATCAAAATAATATAATAAATTTTGTGAATAATGGGCTACTTCCTGAAGTAGCCCGCCCATTTGCTTTATACTAAAACAGCAAATGGTATATCAAAGGAGGATATTAAAGTGGCTGAAATCAAAGTCCCTGAACTAGCAGAATCTATTACAGAAGGTACAATTGCCCAGTGGGTGAAAAAAGTTGGAGATCGCGTAGAAAAAGGCGAATTCATCGTAGAATTAGAAACAGATAAAGTAAACGCTGAAATCATCTCTGAAGAAGCAGGGGTATTACAACAAATTTTAGCTGAAGAAGGCGATACAGTACTTGTAGGTCAAGTAATCGCAGTAGTAGAAGCAGGCGAAGGTGCAGCACCAGCACCAGAAGCACCAGTAGCTGAAGCAGCACCGGCACCAGAAGCGCCAAAAGCGGCAGCACCAGCACCAACACCAGTTGTGGAAGAAACTTCAGGTGAGCGCGTAGTAGCTTCTCCGGCAGCTCGTAAATTAGCGCGTGAAAAAGGCATCAATTTAGCAGCTATCTCACCAGTAGATCCACAAGGGCGTGTACGTGTACAAGACGTAGCAGCACATGGAACTGCACCAGCGGCTCCTGTAGCAGCAGCACCAGTAGCGACAACAGGTCCAGTTATTTTCACACCTGCAGCTGAAACAGATCGTGTAACAATTGAGAAAATGTCTCGTCGTCGTCAGACAATTGCAAAACGTTTATTAGAAGTGAAACAATCAACAGCGATGTTAACGACTTTCAACGAAATCGACATGACAAATATCATGGCATTACGTAAACGTAAACAAGAGCAATTCGTAAAAGATAACGACATCAAACTTGGTTTCATGTCATTCTTCACAAAAGCGGTTGTAGCAGCACTTAAGAAATATCCTTATGTAAATGCACAAATCGTTGGTGACGAAATTCACTTAAATAACTTCTTTGATATCGGTGTAGCTGTATCAACGGAAGAAGGTTTAGTAGTACCAGTTGTACGCGATGCAAATGCGAAAAACTTTGCGCAAATCGAAAAAGATATCGCAGAGTTAGCAGGAAAAGCGCGCGACAAAAAATTAGGCTTAAACGACATGGCTGGTGGTTCATTTACAATCACTAACGGTGGTGTATTCGGTTCATTAATGTCAACACCAATCATGAACGGTACACAAGCTGGTATCCTTGGTATGCACTCAATCGTAAACCGTCCAGTAGCTGTAAACGGCGAAGTTCAAATCCGTCCAATGATGTACGTGGCACTTTCTTATGACCACCGTATCATCGATGGTAAAGATTCTGTAGGCTTCTTAAAAACAGTTAAAGAGTTAATTGAGAACCCAGAAGATTTATTATTAAATTCATAATGAATACAATGAAAGCCTCTAACAAATTTTGTTAGAGGCTTTTTGTATTTTGATATCGTATCATCAGATTGAAAAATAAATGAGAATAATGCAAATTGTTATATTGGTGGTTCATCACCGTAACTTGGGGTTGATTTCCGTTCCAGCTGGGCGCTTTCCGGGGGGCGTCCGATGAGCCGCTTCCCTCGCTACGCTCAGTCCAGGGTCTCATCTAGGACGCTAATCCCCCAGGAGTCGCCCAGCTTCCACTCCAATCAATAAACACTTTATTTCATCAATTCGTAATGAACAAAAAATACAAAAATAGTAAAAAGTATTGAATAGAATAAGTATTGTGACCTTTATACTTCACCACAGTACGTTTCCGTTGTGAAGTAAAGCTTGGCTTCTATGACAATAGTACGCTATGGCAAAAAATGAATACTTCTTCATCATAATCTGTGTTCCACCTATAGCAAACAATTTATGTAGAAGTAGGTAGCACATGGAACGGAGAGCGGTGACTCCAGCGGGAATTGCATGAGCTGAAGGCCCCGCAGGAGTGAGGGACGAACGACGAGGAGACTGAAGCCATGCCCGCGGAAAGCATCCGCTCGGAGTGGAGTGTGCCATGTATATAAGGCAACCCCGACTTTTGGTGATGAACCATATTGGTGAAGACGATTATTCAATTAACCGTATAGTTATATATGCAGAGATAAGAAGAATTAGCGCAGTTGGTCATACAGAAGTGTTAGCTAATCATATATTTTTATGTGTCAGTCGAGATTATCGCGACATTAGTCCTGCTATAAGATTTTACTGAGATGTGAATCAAACACTTGAATTAAATGGAAATATTCGTGGAATTAAGCGTTTTTGAGTATATTTATTCATGTGTCAGAAAAATGAATATTGACACAAAAATTAGAATGTTGTAATATTCTATTATCAATTTAATAACTAAGCCTCACAATCTCGTGAGGTAGAGGCGCGGTATTTATTAGTTTTTCATAGAGTTTAGAGCAAACGATGAAATGAAAGAGAAGGGAATATCGCCGAAGTGTGTTTGTAGGCTCACTACGATACACTGGGTTTGCAATGAATAATTGCAGGACTGTCTTGTTTGATTCTTCCCGTTCATTCAAGGTGTGCTATCTCAATATGGGAACTAGAGGATATGGGCTAATAATAATTATGCGACCTTACGTTCTTCTAAGGTCGCTTTATTTATTGCCTAAACTATCAGAAAAAGGAGAGAATTGTATGAAAAAGAAGCTATTAGTATTAATGGCTGCAATGATGACTATGTTAATTCTTGCAGCATGTGGATCTGATGAAGGGCAAACAGGATCATCGTCAGACGAAAATGGGAAAGAAGAGAGCAATGTATTACGTATTGGAATGGAAGCGGGTTATGCGCCATTTAACTGGACTCAAATGAATGATTCTAACGGTGCAGTAAAAATTGATGGTTCAAACGAGTATGCAGGCGGTTATGATGTAGAAATCGCTAAAAAGGTAGCAGCAGAGCTTGGAAAAGAGTTAGTTATTGTTAAAACTGAGTGGGATGGTTTAGTACCAGCACTTCAATCAGGTGTAGTAGATGCGATTATTGCAGGGATGAGTCCAACAAAAGAGCGTAAAGAGTCAATTGACTTCACAGAAAACTACTATACTTCTGATTTTGTCATGGTAGTAAAAAAAGGTGGCGCTTATGAAAAGGCTAAAACATTAGCTGATTTTACGGGAGCAAAAATTACAGCACAATTAAATACAACAAACTACGATGTAATTGATCAAATTCCAGGCGTTAAAAAAGAAGTGGCGATGGATAATTTCCCAGCAATGCGTGTAGCAGTTGAAACAGGTGCAGTTGATGGTTATGTAGCGGAGCGTCCAGAAGCGATTTCTGCAGCAGCAGCAAATAGCAACTTCACTTATACTGAACTAGAAGAAGGCTTTGAAGTATCTGAAGAGCAAGTATCAGTAGCAATCGGAATTCGTAAAGGCGATTCAAACAAAGATAAAATGAACGAAATTTTAACAGGCATCTCAGAAGAGGAACGCCAAACATTAATGGAAGCAGCGATTGCAAACCAACCAGCACAACAATAATAAATGGAACTAGCCGCACAAATTTTGGCGGCTAGTTCATTTAAAAGACAGTGATACGGCTGTTAGGAGGATTTTTATGAGTTTAGAGACCATTCTCTCAATATTACAAAATAACTGGCCAATGTTTTTACGTGGCGCGTATATGACATTAGCTATCGCAATTATTAGTACAATTATTGGTGCTCTGATCGGATTTTTTATCGGTATTATGCACACCATTCCGGTACGTAAGCGTTCAATTAAAAGTGTAGTACTAAAAGTGTTTAACTTTCTTTTAACGGTTTATGTGGAAGTATTCCGTGGCACACCAATGATTGTACAGGCGATGGTTGTATTCTATGGCCTTTATGCATACGGGGTTGAATTAGACCGGTTTGTAGCAGCGCTTGTGGTTGTCGGTTTAAATACAGGTGCTTATATGGCCGAGATTGTACGCGGTGGTATCGTATCCGTTGATAAAGGGCAATATGAAGCAGCTCAAGCGATTGGTATGAATCACTTCCAAATCATGATTTATGTTGTGTTACCACAAGTAGCACGCAACATTTTACCTGCTACAGGGAACCAATTAGTAATGAATATTAAAGATACGGCTGTACTGAATGTAATCAGTGTAACGGAGCTATTTTTCCAGACAAAATCCGTTGCAGGTGCGAATTTTAAATTTGCGGAAAGCTTCTTTATCGCAAGCTGCATTTATTTAATTATGACATTTACCGCTACACGCTTACTTCGTTGGATGGAGCGTAAATTAGATGGTCCGAATTCTTATAAAGTTGAACAAACGACAACGAAAGAAAACTAATTAGATAAGGGGCATCAATTATGGAAACTGTAATAGAAATTAAACATTTAAGTAAGTCATTTGGTCATCATGAAGTATTAAAAGATGTAAACTTCAATGTTCGTAAAGGCGAGGTTGTTTGTTTAATCGGCTCTTCTGGATCGGGTAAATCAACATTATTACGTTGCATTAATTTACTTGAAAAGCCAAGTGGTGGCGAAATTATTTATAAAGGCGAAAATATTTTAGATGACAAGCATGATATTGAAAAATATCGTACACATTTAGGAATGGTGTTTCAACAATTTAATTTATTTAATAATTTAGATGTGCTCGGTAACTGCATTGTCGGTCAGCAAAAAGTGTTGAAGCGCTCTAAAGCAGAAGCTACGGAGAAAGCATTAAAATACTTAAACATCGTCGGGATGGATAAATATAAAAATGCAAAACCTCGTCAATTATCAGGTGGTCAAAAGCAACGTGTTGCGATTGCCCGAGCATTAGCAATGGACCCAGATGTGATGCTGTTTGATGAGCCGACATCCGCACTTGACCCAGAAATGGTAGGGGAAGTATTAAAAGTAATGCGTATGCTTGCGGATGAAGGGAATACAATGCTTATCGTTACACATGAAATGGAATTTGCTCGTGAAGTATCTGACCGAATTGTTTTTATGGACAAAGGGGTTATTGTAGAAGAAGGACATCCAGACCAAGTACTCGTAAATCCACAGCATGAACGAACAAAAGAATTTTTAAAGCGTACATTAAAGTAAAAAAAATCGACAAGGCGTAAGCTTGTCGATTTTCATTATTTACGAGAATTCCATTCTGATATGAGTATAAATATAATAGCAAATGCAAATGCAATAGCGAAAAACCATGCAGGGACACTACCGAATGCCATAAAATCACCTCTACTCTCTAGTGTAGCATGCTAGCAGTTTCTCAGCATAATAAAAGTGCAATATTTTTACTGAATTACACGTTTCAGTACACAATCATCCGAAAATCGTTTAAAATAAACTATAGATGTTAGAGAAGATTTCTCTATAAAAAGTGAGGTATCATAATGTTACATTTAAATTGGAAAGACGCACCAACGATTCGTACAGTAAAATGTGTACACACAAATGCATCAAAGTATTTAGTATCAAATGTATTAACAGTTGGTAAAGAATACGAAGTGAAAAATGAAACAGAAGAATTCATTTTCGTCATCGATAACACAGGAAAAGTTGGCGGTTACTACAAAGAGTATTTTGAATAAAAGAGAAAAGCCGGTTCGCATGCGGAATGTGAACCGGCTTTTAGTTGGTAGAACGCTAAATAATGATACTTTATATTATATAAGCGTAGATTCGGTTTGCTTCCGTTTTTCGTTAGCCACTGCTTGGACACGTAGCGTTTCTTCCAAGTCTTGCAGTAGTTTAAGCTGCGTTTCTTTAAAGTGGTCGACCGCTTCATGTGTAATACCTGTACTTGACCGCTTTATGTCTTTAGATGTAATACTCGCCATTTTTGCATTTTTACGCATTAATTCGTCGGAAGCTTTTAGGAGTCTTTCCTGTGCAGCATTTGCCCGGCGCTGCTGATTCATGCTAAGAAGCATAGATATTTGCGATTGCCAAAGGGGGATTGTAGACATAACTGACGTTTGAATTTTATCAATTAGCATTTGATGTGTCTGTTGAATCATCCGAATTTGCGGAGCAGACTGAATGGCAATTTCACGAGAAATTTCTAAATCATATATGCGACGATCCACCCATTCCAACCGCATATACCAATCTTGCAGTTCTTGTTGTACCATAGGATTTTCACTTGTACTGGCTGTTTGCTGCATAGCAGGGAGTACATGATGCTGAATTTCGTGCCGCTTCCTTTCACCCGCTGCAATATAAATATTGATCTCATGAAAATAATCTTCATTTAATTTATAAAGTTCATCTAGCATAGCAAAATCCGCAAGTAAACCTTCCTTTGCATGTGATAGCTTAATACCTAAGCGTTCAATATGTTTACTTAGGCGTCTATAATTAGACATGGTTTGTTGGATAGAAGCTGTTTGCCGATTAAATAATTTCCCAAAAAAGCTCTTTTTGTTTTCAATTAATGCATCTGGATTGATTTGATCGAGCTGTTCCATCAATTGAAATAAAATATCACCAATTGCTGAAGTATCTTTTCGTTGAACATGTATTAATAATTTGGTTGAAAAGTTTTTTAAAGCTTGTTGTGCAAGCTTTCCAAAAGAAATAATGTCTTCGTAATTTTTAATATCGAGTTGTCCGGCTAAATCGAGTGAACGTTTTTGGTTTAGTGGACTAAGTGCTGAAAATAGGGGAGTAGCAGAGTTGTTCTGTAACTGTGCCTCATATTCTTGCTTTGCTACTTCTGCTAATTGGCTACCTGACGACATAAAGGCGTCAAATGGGTTTTCTTGTATCATTCACCGCCACCGCCTATTTTTTCTCGACTTTGTTCATTTGCAAGCTTTGCAAAATCAAGTTCAATTTTTAATTGATCAATATCTGATTGAAGTGCTAATTTTAAGTCGTTTTCAATTGTTCCATGTAAATCTTTTAACGTTTTCCGCGTATCTTCTAATGCTATATGAATGTCAGTGCCTTTTACTTGCTCTTTTGTCAGTAACGTATATTTATCTGCCAATTCTACCGCTGAAGGTAGGTGAGCATAGAAGAAATCTTCGACTGCATAAAACTTTTGTGGATTTGTATGGACGATATTGATAATGCGTTTTGCTACTTTATTTGTTTCATTGAGTAATTTGAATGATTTAATAGAGCGAACACGAATGTATTGCTGTGTTAAATTATTTAGTTGTTCCCGTGCGAGCTTTATCTGTGCTTCGATATGTTTGTATTCTTCTTTTGTCATTCCTAACTCTTTACTACGCTTTCTTTTTTGGATAGTTAAAATAAGCTTATTACTCATATAATATCCACCTATTAGTACGGCTAGGCCAAATAATCCTATATCAAAATTCACAATGGAAATTATAAGAAGAGCAGAGCTAATGAAAAAGTTTAAAGCGTGTCGTGTTATAAAATGCATGGCACTTAACATAGTTTGTACCTCCAATCAAAACGTTTCTAATATATACGGTGTAAGTGATATAAAAGTTTCATTCACCTCATCATATCATAAGAAAAAGCCGGATATTAAACAATATCCGACTGCATTCCTTTATAGCCTTTTAGGTCGTCAAAGACTTCGAGTGTAAATTGATTGGACGCTGCTTGTAAGCTAACCCCTTTTTGCACAAAGTGAATAAATTCATCGACAGCATTTGTACGGCCCTCTACTTCCACTTCGAGTTGGTTGTTGCTGTTTAACTGACAGTATCCTTTTAAACCTAATTCAATCGCTTTTTGTTTAATGAAAAATCGATGACCAGTTCCTTTTACATCTCCGAAAAATATAACTTTTATACGTTTTGCCATGATTACTCACCCTTTAAAAAGTAAGTGAAGCATTTCTTTACTTACTTATAAATTGTTAAGCTAAAGTAATTCTTTTTCACCAATAAACATATAGGATGCAATGTATTACATTGATTCACGTTCTTTACGGATTGAATCGATTAATTGGTTAATATAGTACAGTACTTGATTCGAAGCTTGTTCAATTTCTTTTAAATGCACTTCAGCTTCCGAGATTTGGTTGTTATTATACGCAACGACTGCTGCCTTTGCTGAGCTGTGTACTTGTTCATGGTAACGATCTAGTTCACGATAAGATGAATGTGCACTGAATCGTTCGCGTGTTTTATCTGAGAAGTACCATTTACCAAGACGACATTCTTTATGTGATGATACATCAGATGGTGTTAGCTGTTCTAACCCTAAGAACATATTATATACTTTCCATTTCCATAAAATATGGTCTGCTTTCGAAAGTTGTAGTAGAGCAATGCTTGATAACTGTATATTACTGCTATCGATAATATCTACGCGGAAGCGGTTAATTTCTTGACCTAATAAGTGAATATCACGAGAAGTACTTGCTCCGTGAATGCGAATTTCTTCTTGCAGTTGTGAAATATGCATCATACGAGTCGATACTTCATCAATCGCTGCCGCTTGTTGTTCAGAGACAGCTGCTGTATTTGTGACATCAATATTAATACTTTCAATCGTATCAACGATGGAATTGAGTAAAGGTAAGGATTCTTTCGCTTCGTTCGTTGCTTCTTTAATAATGCCTGTTGTTTCTGTAATCGATTTTGCAACGGAATTGGAATAACTCTTAAGTGATTGCACATTTGTTGACACTTCACTCAGGGCATTTACTGTACTTTCCGCTAATTTACGAACTTCTTGTGCAACAACAGCAAATCCTTTTCCGTGTTCACCAGCACGTGCTGCCTCAATCGATGCATTGAGTGCCAGTAAATTTGTTTGATCCGCAATTTGGTTAATTAATGTTACGACACTTTCGATATCGTTCACGTGCTTTTGTAGGTCTTTGAAGCTTGCTACAATGGACGTAAATGTTTCTTCAGTTGTAAAAATTTCAATCAGTGCTTGCTCAATGGATTCTTTTCCTTTTACTGCATTTTCAACGGATTCGTTCGTTTTCTCAGCGATATTGCTTGATGAGCGGGCAATTTCGTTTATAGAAGCAGCTAATTCTTCTGCAGCAGCAGTAGATGTAGAAATTTCGTCGGTTTGGTAATCAAGGCTCATGATTAAGTCTTTCATATACATGATTTTTGCATTAACATCCATTAATGAAGCAATTTCTTCCACCACATTTTCTATAATACGTTCTGTCATTACTTCCACTAAAATTTCTTGATCAATATTTACGGCAGCAGATACAGATTTCATATAGTCAAATGCTTTAAAAGGCTTTAAAGCGAAATTATATAAAAGATGTGTGTTTAAATAAAAAGAGAATTGATTAAATACAACAATGAGCTTTCCTGGTTCAAATTTGCAACGACGTAGGAAATCAAAAAATCTAACTGTGTGATCGATATAAGTATCATTTCGTTCTGCAAGGAAGAATTGACTTAAATACGCATCGATGTGTGTCTTTGAAACAGGGTTTTTACCGGCTGGTGCAATCTCATCCAAGTATTTTGAAAAAATATCATTCATTGTTGGTGTACTCTGTTTAAGGCGCTCATAAATCTCTTTTAAATTTTGCTGATCGTGTAGGTTAAAATGATTAAAAGCTAAAGTTTGTTTAAAACGGCCTGTGGCATTTAAGTCTGTACCACGTTCAAATAATAAATCAAGATCGGCTTTTGGTTTAATGGATGAAAACATATTTAGTGGAATACCTCCCAGAATATACTTATACAATATTTTACCACATGCTAAGTTGTAATAATAGACATACTATAACATTCTGATAAAATACAATAATATAGAAAAGAAAGGGTTGTCGATCATGTATAAAATTATTTATATGAAGGCGGATTTTGAACCATGGTGGCTATTTGAAGGGTGGGAGTCCCATATCGTGTCGACATACCAGTATGAGACGAAAGAGGAGTATGAGAGCGCACTAAAAAAACTGTTAGCGAAATTACGCGCACAATTTGAACATGAAGAAATGCGCAAAGAACAGTTTATTGCATTTTGGAATGAAGAGGATTGCGAATTTTGTGAGGGGTGTGATGAAGACGTCCAAATTTTTCACGGGCTTATTTTAGAAGCACCTAGTCTAAATATAAAAGAAATGTATAATTTACAGAAATAAAAGAAAATTTTCTAAAAAGACTAAAAAATTGTTTGACATAGTGTTAAATGATGGTATAATTAAACCAACAATAAAATTGCTTGGCCGGAATACAGATTCACATATTACAAAGAGTGATCGGTAATTTTGACGGTACTCTTCGTAATATGTGAATTTTTTTATCCAGTTAAAGAAATTTCATATTGTTAACATTTATTTTTTTGGAGGTTTTCTCACATGAAACAAGGTACAGTAAAATGGTTTAACTCAGAAAAAGGCTTCGGATTCATCGAAGTAGAAGGCGAAAACGATGTATTCGTACACTTCTCAGCAATCCAAGGCGAAGGTTTCAAAACTCTTGACGAAGGTCAAAAAGTTGAGTTCGAAGTTGTAGATGGCAACCGCGGACCACAAGCTGCTAACGTAATTAAACTTTAATTCTCAGCAATTAAACAATAACTATGTTAATTCAAGACATTCCACACTGTGGAATGTCTTTTTCTGATTTTATGAGGTATGAACATTTCTAATCATTCGTGCTTTTTTGGGACTGTTTTCACTCTTTTCTCAGCAATCATTAATACGATCACAGCAATGACACACCAGAAGGCAAATAACAAGGAATCTATCCAGTTATGAAATAGGTATCCATCAAAATTGAAAAACTGATGAATGAAAAAAGCCGCAACAAATAATCCAACGAAAAATACATTGCGGTTCATAAACTCCTCCTCGTCTTTCTATACTGACTTTTATCGTTATCTGAGCTCTACAAGCATCCAATCATCATTATTCCAAATACTCATTAAGACAAAGCAAAACGAAACAAGAAACCTAGCTCAACTAAGAAAGAAAAATTCCTTCTCATAACGAGCAAATTCCTAAACATATATTACCAGTTAAGTAACCGTTGATTTCCGCTCCATTCGGCTCGCTTTCCACGGGCATGGCTTCAGCCTCCTCGTCGCTCATACCTCGGTGCTACTGTCGCTGCGCTTTCGTCGCAAATAAATTTCCTGCGGGGTCTTCAGGCCAACACGACGTTGGTCATGAAGGCGGTGTCACAGGACGTGACGGTTTTAGCCTTCGTTCCTTTATTGCTATTCCCGTAGGAAGCTTTGCACCTGCCGCTTCACTTCCGGTGCAGAAAAACATTGCTCTGTAGCGAAAGGCGCATGCCGTCAGCTACACCTCGCCGATTCCGCTTCAATCAACGGGCAAGTCATTTTTGATCACATTTTTCTAAAAAAAATGCTTCTATAAAGGAAATATTTTTTTAATCAATACACTTGGTTGAGTACAATAATCAGTTGTTAAAAATAAAGAGAGCTTCTCATCCATTTCGGTAGAGGCTGGGCAATTATACATGCAAACGGAAAGAAAATGATTTCTTTTAAAGAAGAGAAATATTTTTCTAGCACATCGAGAAGTATTCACTTTTGCCGTAGCGCGCCATAGCCACAGGAGCCAAGATTTTCTTTGCGACGAAAGCGTAGCGTCAGGAGCAGGAACAGGAGATCCAAACAGGCCATGCCTGTTTTAGCTCCTGTGTAGGCTGTGGCAAAGCGCGGAGGCTATGATACATGTCTTTTACTATTCAACTGGTATTTTTAGGATGTATTTTTACTCATTCAGAGTTCTTTTTGTTGCATCATGTACACGCCTTTGATCGTGTAATACTTTAAAGAAACTGGTAGATGTATTACCAAAAACAATGAATGAGAGATTGCCAGCTACGATGAATCGTGCGTTCTATTCAAATAAATGAAGCAGTAATATAAGATAGTATATCTGGTGAAAGGGAGTAGTGAGTGAACAGAAGATTACTAACTACATTCGGCACGTTCATTGTACTGATAATTGTGTTCTTCTGGCTATTTGGAAATGATGAAATCAATCGACATACAGCGTCTAATCAACTTGAAGAATATGCACCGGGGGAGGCTGAGCGGTTAGGGGAGCTTGCTTTTACTGCTGCAAGTGAGGTGCTAAATAGGGAAGACTTTGGCAGACTGATGATGTTAATGGATCCCCGAAGTCCAGAGCCGTATCTTGAAATCATCTTAGCTGATATGGATGAAATATCAACTGCAAAGATACATCAACTGCAGCAACTTGTAGCAGAAGTGGTTTATGTGGAAACAAATAAGGATTTTTCAATTACGATTCGAACGAAAAGTGACGAAGAACGGCTAGACGAAGAATGGCAACCAATTTTTTCGATCATCGGAAACGAGACAGAGAAAAAATTTAAGACCTATCGAGGTTTTGCACATTCCTTCTCCCCAGCACCACTCGAAATTATTATTAAAACGCATTTATCCAATTCGTCACAACAGCAAGCAAAGGAAATAAAAGCCTTTGTCACTGCACTCATCGAAGAACATCGGCAAGCGTTATCGGTAGAAGGCATTCCGTATGAAATTATTATCCGAGACAAAGATAATCAACCATTTCACGATATATAAAGAACGTTTTGCCATTGCGTTCCTACAAGGTGCAATGGCTTTTAAACATCAATAAACGTCTTCATGTGTTTTGACAAACTTCGCTAGCTCTTTTTTGTCCTTAATGAGTGGAATGTGCTCTTCAAATACTTGAATTGCTACATCATAAAATCCCACATAAAACTGTTCCAATTTAAAGCCATCTTGTTGCAAAGCTTGCAAGATCGAAAATGCCTTTTCTATATCATCATCCGTAAGATCTTGTGCGATATGAACATTTATGTCCCACCATGTATAAGCTTTATGCTCCTCTAAAGGAAGGTTCACTGGTAATGTTTCATCAAATCGTAGTCCAATCGATAGACCATCAAACACTGTGTAATATCGTTTAATAATAGGCCAGATAAGCTGGTCTCCCTGGTGAGTCCAATATTCATAACCATACATATCTTCTACTGTTCCACCACTAGATGTTTCCACATAAAAGGAAACATCTGTTGATTTAGCTGTTGCTGTTGTAAAATACTTCCCACCATCCAGCCGGTCGAAACGAATAGAACCAAGTTCAAATTCATCTTTATACCGTTCTTCTAAATAATGATTCATATATTGTCTCATTTCATTATGTTTCCAAGGTAAACCATATGCTAGATAGATATAACCGACAACACTTACGATAAAAAATAGCGAAATGCCGATCACTACGATACGAGAAAACAAATGCATGTCAGTTACCTCCTGCTACTAAGAACGAGCTTGAAATAATGTACTTGAACTATCTCTGATTATCAATATATCAATAATGCTAATTAATGTAAAAATAATGTTGGTTATTCATTCATTCATTCATTTCGAAAGTGAACCCATAGAGATATACATATATTTGGAATGTTTTAGTGATACGGCGTACATATCGTATAAAACTATTCAGTCGCTGCTTTGTGGATTTTTTTCAAAACAACCCATAACAAAAGTACATAGACAGGGTATAAAGTAATGACCGAAATAATATTTAATAAGAATGGTGTAGTTCCCATATTCGCAACTTTTGCCACTGAAGAGAACCAATCAACGATAAGAAATAGGAATAATCCACTCGCTACTAATGAAATGAAGAAGCCGTATCCAAGATCTTTCGATTTTTTCGTAATAATATAGCCGATTATGGTAGAAAGAATGATGGAAACTAGAATCGAGATAGGGTATAACGTTGTAATTGTTTGAATAGGCATATGCTTTTCCTCCTCCTGCAATTATTGCTAAATAATTTAAGTATATGAGACGACACCCCTTGATTATTATAATGAAATAAAAGTTTCGTCAATTTTAGAGATGAAGCATGGATTGTAGTTGAAAGAATACGTGGAAAACAGGATGATAACAACGTTTCTGTTAGAAAATGTGTAAAAAGCGACCTCTTTTTGTATAAACTGAAAGGCACTCGATTTTATTGTTACATTTCAATGATTTCACTCTAGCTTTATTAGTTATTGCAGTTATACTATATAGAGAGTGTGTGGAGTAAATTATGACTGGAGAGATAGATAATGGAAATGGGAAAATACCAACAGATGATCTATAAACGCATATATGATACGTTTCAAAAATGGGATGAATTCGATTTTATTATAGAACGAGAAATATATAGTTTTCTTCATAGTTTAAAAGGAACAGCGGGATCAATTGGATTAAATGAACTATCGGCAATTGCTAGTGAAAAACTAGATTCTCTAATAGATGTTAGTGAAAAACAATGGGAGAAAGAAGAATGGAAAAACTATCTTTCACCAATCATCGAAGCCATTAGCTTTTATCAAGCGAATCTTGATATTCACGATGTAGATAATTCACAAGTGTATTCAGTAGATCATGTTGCTAATCGAGAATTTATTTTAGTAATCGATGATGATATGATCTTCATTTCTTATATAAAAGCTGTGTTAGAGAAACAAGGATACGCAGTCCTCGTTGCACACAATGGTAAACGAGGATTGGAATTAATTTATGAGCTAAAGCCTTCCATTGTATTTTTAGATATTATGTTACCAGATACAAACGGTTTTTCTATATTGCAAAATATCAGAAAAATCAATAAAGAACGTATGTTTGTCGCTATTATGAGTGTAAAAGATTGCAAAGAAAATCGAAAACGAGCATATGATATGGGTGCTTTAGATTTTATCCCTAAGCCGATTGATGAAGAGATACTAGTTGCTTATGTAAAAAATCGTTTAGCTTATAAAAAAGAGTTAGAGCATTCTATTGTGATAGATGAACTAACGCAAGTGTATAATCGTAAATTTATGGATACGCAGCTGCAACAGTTGATTCAACTTTATATTCGAAACAAGGAGCCTTTCTCAGTTGCCATTGCTGATTTAGATTATTTTAAAAAAGTAAACGATACATACGGACATTTGGTCGGTGATGAAGTATTAAAAGGGTTTGCCAATTTAGTGATGAATGCCAAACGTGAGCAGGATATTTTCTGTCGCTACGGCGGGGAAGAATTTGTCTTTTTAATGCCACAAACCGCTATTGAAGAGGCCTATATGTTACTGGAAAGACTCCGAAAGTTGATGGAACAAAAATATTTTATTGGAAATGGTGCGAAATTCCAAGTGACGTTTTCATCTGGCGTAGTGGAAGCGACTGCTACAAATCTTCATCCGAAAAAAATGTTAGAAGAGGCAGACCAGGCCCTTTATCATGCAAAGCAATCGGGAAGAAATCAGACAGTTATGTTTGATAGCATAGCGGAAGTTGTCAGAAAACGCCTTAAAATTAATATAATTGTGATTGATGATGTGTTCATCATCCGAAATCTCATCACAAGTCACTTCAAACATTGGGAGTCAGGTGAAAACTACGATATTGAAGTGATGGATTTTAGTGACGGTGTGAGCTTCCTACAGTCTAATTGGTATACAGAAAATAGTAAGTATATCATTTTACTTGATGGTATGATGCCGAAAATGGACGGCATTGAAGTATTGAAAAAAATAAGAGAAAACTACTCATCAAGCGATGTGATTGTCTCGATGTTAACGGGTCGAAAAGGCGAAGAATATGTGTTAGAGGCGCTAGAAAACGGTGCGGATGACTATATTGTCAAACCATTTAATATAGCAGATGTATCCAATCGAATAATTAGTTTAATAAACCGTTTATTTATTTAATTTGCAATGAGTAAAAATGCATCCTAAAAATACCCATTAAATAGTAAGATGTATTAAAAGAAAGTGGTATCATAGCCTCCGCGCTTTGCCACAGCCTACACAGGAGCTAAAACATGCATGGCCTGTTTGGATCTCCTGTTACGGCTCCTGTGGCTATGGCACGCTACGGCAAAAAAAGTGAATGCTTCTCGATATTCTAGAAAAATCATTTATCTTCTCTATGAGGAATCATTTTCTTTCCATTTGTACGTATAGTCCGTCTAGCCTTTACTATAATCAATGAGGATTGTTCATCATTTTTGAGCAATCGCTTATTTTATTGAACAATAGTTGCTTGTAGCGGAGGCACGAGAGTGTAGCTGACGGCATGCGCCTTTCGCTACAGAGCAAAGCTTCCTACGGGAAAAGCGAGACAATCAAGACCCCGCAGGAAATTTATTTGCGACGAAAGCGCAGCGACAGGAGCACCGAAGGATGAGCGACGAGGAGGCTTGATCTCGCCCGTGGAAAGCGAGTGCCGGAGCGGAAAGCAACGGTTACTAAAATGGTAATATATGTTTCAGGGTTTGCTCATTGTGAATATTTAAAGTAAGAAATGAGGGGGAACGATGATGAAAAAAATATTAGTGGCAGATGATGAAGAAATTCTACGTATGCTTATTTGTGATACGCTGGAAGATTTAGAGTATGAAATTGACGAGGCAGAAGACGGGGTGGAGGCGCTTCAGAAAATTAATGAACAAACGTATGATTTAATTGTGTTAGATTACATGATGCCAAATTTAACTGGGGTCGAAGTAATAGAACGTCTTCCTAGCCATGTAAAAGAAATGACGCCCATTTTAATGCTCACAGCGAAAGCGCAAGAAGCAGACCGCCAAATGGTATTAGAAAAAGGTGCGCATTATTTTATGTCCAAGCCATTTAGCCCAGTGGAGTTAATGGGGCTAGTGGAGGAGATTTTAAATGTATAAATCTTTTCCATTATTTAAGAACAATATTCGTGATCGATTTTTTAAAATGTTGTTTACGTTAACCATTATTTTTATTGTCATTGTCATTCTGTTTTTTCTATATGTGAAGTTTAGTAATGAGCGTTTGGCAAAAGAACGAGCGGAAGTCAGTGAAAAAGCTCAAATTGTTGATGACTTAGAAGAAAGTTATAATGGAATATTTTTCCGAGCGAGAGGTTATTATGCGTTTCAAAATTACGAGGAGCTCAATTTATTATACAAGGATTTAGAACGATTTGAGCTACTTTTAGATGAGTTTGCTCATTTGCCTCTAACAAAGGAAGAAAAAGCGATTTATGCTGAGTTAATGGAGTTTCATCAAAGTTATAAGGCAGATATTTTACCCGAAGCAATCAGCTATGTTGAGGCAAACGATTATGAGTCATTAAGAGCACTTTCAAGCAATGGCACAAATGATCTTGTCAATAAATTTGTAGCGTATACAAAAACAGTTGATAAGCAAACGGAGGGTAATTTAAAAGAGCTATTTTCAAGAACGCTTGAACAAGCGCAACAATTTACATTACTATCGCTGCTTTTAGGTGGGCTAGTATTGCTTTTTGTAGGGATCATAATGCGCAGAGTATTGTTAAACTTAATCCAACCGATTGAGCGACTAACAGCAGCTGCCAATGCCATTGCTTCAGGGCGCTTCATTGACCTTGGTGGTCTAGTTCGAAAAGAAGATGAGCTCGGGATTTTAGCGAATTCATTTTATCACATGACACGGTCTATTCAAGAAAAGGAAGAAGTATTAACTACTCAAAATGAAGAACTGTTAGCACAGCAAGATGAATTACAAGGTAATCAAAATCAATTGCAACATTCTCTCGACCAATTGCAAAAGTATAATCAATTAAATCATGTGTTGACCTTTACGTTAGATAAACAACAATTATTAGCAGATCTTCATAAATATTTAAATGAAATTTATGAGTTTGATACGAGTATATTGTATTTAGTAGAAGGTCAGTTACATGTATCGAAAGGATTAACAAAACAATCCGCCGATTTACTCGTAGAAAATTTTAATCTGGATAAACAAGTTCGATTAGAGGAAGAAAAGTCTTTTGTTATTAAGCGCGAGGTAACGCTAGCATCACAAGATATTGCACAGCAGTCTTATTTCTCGTATGATCTTTATTCCTCGGTATTAAATTCTGAAGGACGCTTAGTTGCTGTGATGATGGCTACGCGAGAAGGGTATAAGTATTCAACGCAAGAAATCGAAGATATAAACGGTTTAATGAATCGTGTCTCAATCGCTTTTGAACGTATTTTAATGTATGAAGAGGTAGAGCGGTCTCGACAGTTAAATCAAAATATTATTGACACCGTTAATGAAGGCATTCAATTCGTTTCGCCTACGGGAGATGTCGTTTTAATCAATGAAGCACTGTCTCGAATCATCCGCTATCATAATAAAATGGACTATCAAAATGTTGCTCAATGGATGTGGCTGAAGCATTTTCAGACCATTACAGATCAGCCTGAAGAATTGACGTCCTTCTTTAAAAATGCGGTTGTAGAAGAGTTTGAAGATACGCGAACGATTCGCTATTCCATCTTAGAAGATACACCTGTTTTTGTGGAAGTATATGCAACAAGTGTGTATGAAGGGCAGGAAAAAATAGGCACGATGTTTGTACATCGTGATATTACAAGAGAATATGAAGTGGATCAAATGAAGTCGGAGCTCGTAAGTACAGTGAGTCATGAGCTACGTACACCGTTGTCTAGTGTGTTAGGGTTTACAGAACTTCTATTAACGAAAGAATTGAAGCCTGAGCGTCAAAAAAAATATATTGAAACAATCCATAAAGAAGCGATCCGTCTGACGAATCTAATTAATGATTTTTTAGATTTACAAAGAATGGAATCGGGAAGACAACAGTATAAGATGGAGCAGCTGTCTATAGGTGAGGTGGCGATTGACATTGTGAATCGCTTCCGTCATGAAAAGAATCATCGGGTGCACTTAATTGATAAGGCCAAAAACGTGAACATTACAGGTGATCAAGAAAGATTAGTACAAGTACTGATCAATATTATCGGTAATGCCATTAAATTCTCTCCTAATGGGGGAGATGTGACCATGACGCTTGAAAATGTTCCAGAGATGGTGCAGATTGGTGTAAAAGATCAAGGAATTGGTATTCCACAAAATGAAATCTCAAAACTGTTCCAAAAGTTTAAACGCATTGATAATAGTGCAAGACGAAAAATTGGTGGTACAGGTCTAGGTCTCGCGATTTGTAAAGAGATTGTGACGCAGCATGGTGGCGATATATGGATCGAATCTGAAGAAGGGCAAGGCACAACCGTTTACTTCAGATTGCCAACTCATCATGCAAGTCAAACACTTAATGACATGAACGGATTAATCGATGATACTGGCTTAAATGTGATGCTAGTGGAAGATGATTTAAGCTTAGCCTTACTGTTATCGGAAGAATTAAAAAGTAAAGGGTTTACAGTCATTTATCATGATGATCCTAAACGAGCATTTGAAGAAGCACTGAAGACACCACTTGTTGGGATTGTCATCGATTTAATGCTTGGTGATGATATAAAAGGATGGGATTTAGTACAATTACTAAAAGATACAGCGCAAACAAGTACGATCCCAATTATTATTTCTTCTGCCTTAGACGAATCGAAAGAAAACGTCGAAAAGTTTAAAATCGCAAAGTATTTTACAAAACCATACAATCCACAAGAACTTTCTAAAATACTGGTAGCATCATTACCTGCTAAATCAGATGAAAAAAATGTGATGACGAACAACCATCTATCGAATGTCTAGTAAAACATAGTTGCTTTTTTCCAAACACATTGGGTATGTCACCCAATGTGTTTTTTCATGTAGTAAAAATAAAGGTTTCTACAAACATACATCTTACTGCATAATCGTCACAATCAACCCGTTCATATTATCACCTGAAACCTTATACGAATGTGTCGTCGGTACGGGAATATGTAAAGATTCTTGTAAATCATAATAAAGAACTTTGTAGGTGTGACCTTGAATACGTGTTGTAATGGACTTTTCCTGCTGTAAATGGCTTAAATATTCCTCCAAAGTCCAATCATTTTTCGTGATGATTTCGCTATGCGGCAAGCCAACATAACGAAAATGCCATGGCTCATGCTGGATACCCGTAATATGTGATTTGTTCGGAGGATAGCGCAAAATAAAGCCGTATCGCGCTGCGTGTCGTTTTAGCCAAGCCGCTTCTTCTGAGCCTTCCATTTTTCCTGTCGTGGAGCCGATATCAACAGAAAGACCGACATTATGCTCGCTATAACCCGCAGGCAGTGCTAAATCAGCCCCCATTGTGTCAAAAAGCTGCTGCTGTACTGTGTCACTACGATAGCTACTATTCACGATAAAATTCGTGACGCCATCTTGATTAGCGGAATCCATCATGGCTGAAAAAGGTTGTAAAATTTGTGTGGCCATTTCAATCGTAGGGTCGAAGGAAAAGCTTGTCGTATTTAATGTAGATAGCGCTACTAAATCGTTCGGTCTCGCACGTTCACTCATAGGATACTCACTATTCACAAGCAATAAATCGCCAAAGTGGGTAGCCTCTTCTGTCACAGTCATTTCTGAAAATGCGATATCCTCAATCGAATCTGTTGAGGTGACTTGATCTATACCGATATAACTAAATTTGAGATTCCCACGACTAAAGTCGCCAGCCCTAATCCTTACGGATGAACGGGTGGGATTCTTGAATGACTAAGCGTTCGCAGTCCATTTCTGTTTTGAACAGCCTTCAAGATCAGGGCATCTCATTGCCCTTCCTAAGACAGCGCCTATAGCATCTTAGGCTGATTGACTATTACCATCAATCACAGGTGCATACCTGATATTCATAGCACCTACTAAATCACGATGTTTTTCAAAGCCACATTTACACTTATATTTGCGGTCTTTTGCTTTATTCTTTTCAGCACATTTAGGGCATGTTTGGCTTGTATAAGCAGGATTCACATATTCAACCTTGATGCCAACTAATTTTGCTTTGTACTCAATGAATTGAGACAGGCGATAGAATGACCATGTGTGCAAATTTTTCTCGTTTTTACGGCTTGTTCTTGCCGTCTGCCGGATATTCGCTAATTGTTCTAAGCGAATAACAGAAATCTGATTGTCTTTTGCAAAATTTACAATTGCACGACTTACCTTATGGTCTTGGTCTTTCATCCAACGCTGTTCTTTATCTTCTGAATGACGAATGGCATGGAGTTTTTTCTTCTTACTTAACTCTTTACGTTCAGAACGAAACTTACGCTTCATATACTTGTTTTGTCTGCCATTACCAAAAAAACGAACACGTTCATCATCTGTGACCGCAACGGCAGGGACTTTCAGACCTAAATCAACACCCATGACTTTCACACCTGTTCCTTCAACAGTAGGAATAGTGACGGAAATTTGGGCAATCCATTTCTCTGCTTTCTTTGTGATGCGGAGTGTTCCTAATTTGTGTTTAAGCAAATCAAAGTTTCGGTTGTCTTTATCCACCAACAAAGCACGAATAGGTGTTTTAGTTGCTTTACCATCAAGCATAATTGGCATGGAAATGTGCGTGAAATCAAACGAATAGTTTTGATTGTTCCAAATGCAGACTGGCTTTTTCAAAACAGGAACAGTAGTGAATTTGCTTTTCTTAACTTTCTTAAACACACCTTTAGCATCTTTAATGGCTTGGTTCTTGACCGCACTTGGCAAAAAAGCAGCAATGTCCTTACTTGATTTCTTTGTGCTTTTCTTTTCAGCCACCATTTCAGCCACAAGACTATTAATAGTGGCTATATATTCTTTGCTCATGTCTTGCAAGATGTTTGCTTGCTCTTTTGTTGGAAGTAGTTTCAATTTGACTGTGAGGGTTTGCGACATGATTTCACCCCCTTGTTTTTTGTTGTTCAACATAACCGCTTTATCGTTTCGCTTGATACATTTCCTGCGGTAGAAACGAAGTATGAGCGTGTCCACAAACTTGGCAAATGCCGAAGATGCGGAAATTCTTGACGCAATTTCTTAGAAGTCACCCCTTTAATTTTTGCCATCATATCCGCAGGACTTAATGATGGGAGTGCGTTGAGAAACATATGCGTATGGTCTTTATCACATTCAAGAGCAACAATTTGTATTTGCATTTCCTCACACACTTCATGTACTAATTCTTTAAAGCGTTGTTCAACCTCTGTTTTAAGAAAAATCTTTCTTCTGTATCGAGGACAGAACACAAATTGATAATGCAATAAAGATACCGTTGTGCTTTTTCTTCTGTATTCGTTCATGTATTTATTGTATCAGCTGACATAAAAAACTACAACAAATGAGCAACAAACGTTCGGTTTATTGGTAACACTCCGTATTTGACCTTACTATCATCCCAGCGATCGCACCGTAGTAGGCTTTCTCGTTCGGAAAATCTGTAATCAATACTATGAACAGGAATAATTTCTTCATCTGTCTATCTCCTAAATGTTTTAATATGAGCATATCGTATGACATTTAAGAAGCAGTAAGGGACTTTCTGAAGATTTTCTTAAGAATGGCTTAATAATTTCTGTATACTCAGTAGTTACATTAATTAGCGATAAATGGCGCTTGATGTATATAGGTTTGATCTTTAACGTGCTTGATGATAAAGGCGGCTATGTCTTGGTTTGTTATTTTACTCCCTGGCATATCTGTGAGGTGTTCTTTTATTGCACCGGTTTCTTCCTCATCAACGACAAAGGGGAGTCTAATTAATGTCCATTCAATGTGTTTATGATCGAGAAGAAAATGCCATTCTTTTTGCTTATCTGCTAGCAGTTTAGATAAGAAAATTTTAAATAGTATAGCGCCTATTTTATTTAGCAAGCTCTTTCTGTCTTGTTGAATTGTGAGCGATCCGCCTGTAACACCGATATAACGTTTAATTTGTAAATCATCCATGAGGGTAAACACGTTTTTAGTTACTTTACTATAGAGAGGGTCTGCTTTAACGGGCTGACCAAATGCATTAATGACGATTTGAGTATCTGCCAATAACTTTCGCAGATCTTGTAAGTTATGTACATCACCTTGTATAATTTTGATTCCACTTTCTAAGGGAGTTAAATTGCCTGGGTTTCTCACAAGCATTTTTACTTGATAGCCGCTTTGTACTGCTTTCGTCGCAATATAACGACCTACTTTCCCAGTTCCTCCAATGATCGCTATTGTATTTGTTTTGTCCATAAAAGCACCTCCGATAGTTTACTATAGTTATACGGCTATGCTTGCTTGTTAGTTTCAATTATTTGGAAATTATTTAATGAGTGAGAAATGAGGTTGATATGATGACATATCCAATAAGAGTTCGAGCGAGTGCATTAATTGTACAGAATGATTCGATTTTGTTAGTCGAGTTCCAAAATGAAAATGGGCTTCCTTTAAATGAACTGTCGCAAGTAGTACTGTATCCGAATATTCGGGAAGAAATCGTCGCTTATGTGCAACAAAAGAGAACGATTAAGTTTATAGAAGAACAACAATTGAAGGAATATATGTAAGTAATGGAGGGAAATCCAATGGAAAAGGCAATCGTACTATTACACGAGATTTATGGGGTAAATGCCCACATGCAACAGTATGCCAATGAGTTTATCGCCTTAGGTTATGATGTGTATTGTCCAAATTTACTTCAGCTAGAGCAGCCTTTCTCTTATGAAGAGGAGCAAAAAGCATATGCTCATTTTATGAACCGGATTGGCTTTGAACAAGGCTTTGCAGAAGTTGAAAAAGTAATTGTTCAATTAAAAGATACATATAAAGAAATCCATATTGTTGGCTTTAGCATCGGTGCTACGATTGCATGGCTTTGTAGTGAACTAACAGGAGTTACATCGGTCGTAGGTTATTACGGCTCACGCATTCGCAACTATTTAGCTATAAATCCTCTATGTTCGGTCCTGCTTATTTACGGCGAATCTGAACAATCATTTGATGTAAAAAACTTGGTGGCGCAATTAATTAAGAAAAACATACAAGTGCAAATATGTGAAGGACATCACGGGTTTGCTGATCGATATTCGCCACATTTTAATGAACAATCAAGTGCTCAAGCATTGGCGGTCGTGAAGGAATTTGTAGCAGGAAAGGGTGTAACTTTCCCTTGATAGTTGAGTCTAATTCTTAAATGATATAAAACGGGGGGATTTGGATGAAGAAATGCTTGCTTATTGTATTTATGTTCGGTTGGTTAGTAACAGCTTGTAGTGAAAAAACACAATCATTAGAAGCTTTTTACATAGAGGAAGGAATTGAAAACGTAGATAAAGTTGTCATCTTGGATGGCAGTACAGGTTATACAAAAATGCTAACGGATATAGTCCAAATCAACGAATTTCTAGCTTTAGTAAAAGATATCGAATTTTCCCCTCAGGATAATCAAGAAAAGCGAGTAGGATTTTTGTATGCTATTACCTTTTATGATGGAGAGGTACAATTCAATTTCTCGTTAAATCAGATTGGCGATACATACTATGATACGAACCCTGATATTTATCCAATCGTTGATGAATATTATGAAAGGTTGGAAATAGAGGAAAAGGGGGTTTGGTAGAGGGATTTTATTATTGTAAACTGAAGGGAGATAAGAAATGGCATTCTATTTTTGATGTATTGGCATTATCTCGTCATGCTGATGCTAATTATGATTTTAGCTACAGTTAGTAGTTTGCTTTTTCCACGTGTACCTTTGTATATTCTACTTATCGTAAGTGGTTTAATGGGATATATTTATTCGATACTGGCCTATTTAGAAGCAGGCATGTTGTTTATTATTGTGATGAATCTTTTCGTAGCATTAGTGCCCATTTTGCTGATTAAATACCTACAGTTCTTAAAAAGAAAAGCGGATGAAACGGAGCAACAAGATATTTAGCGATAAACTTATATATTTGCAAAGTATACAGTCTAGCATTATAAATTGTTAGGCTGTTTTTCTTTGAAATTCGTTCAAAATAGGAAGGGTTTTATTCATTTATCGTTTATATATCCTGCCCTTTTCCAATTCATGTATAATAGAAATAGGTCACATGATTCTTTTTCTACATATTAATAGTAGAGAAGAAGGAGGTCAGAGGTATACGATGGATGCTGCAATCATTTATATTATCATTTTAATTTTGTTTCTAATCTTTGCGATTGTCTTATCGAAAGGAAAGGGAGCCTTTTTAATCGCAGGATATAATACGTTACCGAAAAGTGAAAAAGCTAAGTATGATGAAGTGGCACTTGCCAAATTTATGGGCAAGGTCATGTACGGTTATTGCTTCAGCATCATGTTATGGGGATTGAGTGAGCTAATCAATCAGCAGTGGCTTTTTATCGTTGGGCTTGTGTTATTTATCGCATTAACGATTTTTACCATTGTATATGGGAATACGGGCAACCGGTTTAAGAAATAACGGAAGTTTTAACGCGTAGTAAAGAGAGAAGGGGACGTGTATATGTTTTTCGGGGATATGATGTTTAATATTGTGCCAATTTTTATGATTATTGTATTTGGATTCATATTGTATACCATTTTTTCGAATGTAAAACAGGGGATTAAAAATAGTCAGGCGCCTTTACTAACTGTACCAGCAAAGGTCGTTTCGAAACGTACGCAGGTTCAAGGGGATCACTCGTATACAACATATTACGTAACATTTGAAGTACAAAGCGGAGACCGTATGGAGCTGAAAGTAGATGGTAGCGAATACGGGATGTTAGTGGAGCAAGATCTTGGTTTATTGTCCTTCCAAGGAACACGTTATGTATCGTTTGAGCGCCAAAAGTAAGTATAGAGAGCGCTTGTTCTCTATGCTTTTCTTTTGGAATAAACTAGCGTAATGAATATGTACTAATTGCTACATAGGTTGAAATTGTATAGTAGGAGGGGATGGCAATGGGTGTCATTTCACTAAAGGATGTAACGAAAGATTACGGGCATGGGCGTGGAATTTTTGATGTGTCCTTTGATGTACAGGAGGGCAGTGTGTTTGGCTTTTTAGGACCGAATGGCGCAGGGAAGACGACGGCAATTCGGCATATTATGGGGTTTTCGAAACCGCAAAAAGGAACAGTGCGCGTAAATCAACTAGATAGTTGGACATACGCCAGTCAAATTCAGCAAAACTTAGGCTATTTGCCGGGCGAAATTGCTTTACCAGAGCATTTAACGGGAACGGCGTTTATTCAAATGATGAAAAAATTACGTGGCATGGAGACAGAGGATTATTTACATGAGTTACTTGATTATTTCGATCTAGATTGTCAGGGCGCTATTAAGCGGATGTCGTTAGGGGTAAAGCGTAAATTAGCGATCGTGGTAGCTTTTATGCATGATCCAGCCATTTTAGTGTTGGATGAGCCAACGAGTGGGCTAGATCCGATTATGCAAAAGCGCTTTATACAGTTTATCCAAAAGGAAAAGGCGCGTGGAAAAACGATTTTGCTGTCTAGTCACATGTTCTCAGAGGTGGAGGCAACTTGTGATGATATTGCCATTATTAAAGATGGTGTTGTTGTAGCTACGTTTGATGTCGCGCAATTAAAAGAGACATTGCCGAAGAAATTTAAACTACAAATGCAAAATCAAGAAGCGTTAGCGCAGTTGCAAAATCACCTAAAAGAGGTGGCTTCCATTGAGGAAATAAACGGAACAGAAATGCTGGTTTCTGTGCCTCGCCAGCATCTAACATCATTTATCCAGCGGCTCGCTTCACACCAAATTGAAAAAATTCATGAAATACCTTTCCACCTAGAAAGCTATTTTATGAAGTTTTATGAACGCTAGGGGGATTCAAATGATTAAGGTGAATCAGTTGACAAAAGATTATGGTGGTACAGGAATTTTTGATCTCTCGTTTGATATTCAAGAAGGGGAAGTTTTTGGCTTTGTCGGGACAAATGGTGCAGGGAAGACAACGACAATTCGTCATTTAATGGGCTTTTTAAGACCGCAAAAAGGACATTGTGAAATTAACGGTCTGAACTGTTGGCATGAGGCAGCCGCGGTGAAGCAAATAGTCGGTTATATTCCCGGGGAAATAGCCTTTCCAGATGCCAAAACGGGCTGGGCATTTTTGCAGCAACAGGCGGAGCTAGTAGGACTCACGAATTTAGACTATGCCAAGCAGTTAATAGAAAAATTACAGCTAGATCCTTCTGCTAATTTAAAGCGAATGTCGAAGGGGATGAAGCAAAAAACAGCGATTGTCGCGAGCTTAATGCATAATCCGGCGGTTTTACTGTTGGATGAGCCAACAACAGGACTAGATCCACTGATGAGAGCGGCATTTTTAGACATCATTAAAATGGAAAAAGCAAAAGGAAAGACCATTTTTATGTCGACGCACCTTTTTAATGAGGTGGAGGAGGTTTGTGATAGGGTAGCGATGATTAAACAAGGACGCATCACAGAAATTGTCAATACCGCACAAATTCTTCATCAGCAAAAGCAACAGTTTACAATTCAATTTGCGAATGTCACAGATGCACAAAAATTTCAAACGGAACAATTCACCGTGATAGCGTCAGAAACGTCTAGCGTAACGGTGGAAGTTGCCGCGCAGGAACTGAATCCTTTTTTACAATGCTTAGGTAATTATGAAGTAGCTGATGTAACAGAACAAAGGCCGACACTCGAAGCCTATTTTGATCAGCACTATAGGGAGGTAGCCAAATGATCAATCCAACGATTTTTAAACAAACAATGAAAAATAATCGAAAGCTATGGCTCATTTTTACAATCGTGCTTTGTGCGTTACAGCTGATATTTGTCACTTTTTTTGATAGTAGCACGTTAACGGGTATGGAGAATTTAGTAAAAGGAACGCCGTTAGAGAACATGTTAACGCAAACCTCATTCCTTGGTATGCTTGCTCAAACCTATTATTCGATTCATGGCGTTATCTTTCCATTAATTTTTGTCATTATGACGGCCAATAGTTTAATTGCTGCGCAGGTCGATAGAGGTTCAATGGCGTATTTACTGTCTACGCCAACAAAACGTGTCACGATTGTACTGACACAGGCAATCTATCTTGTCGTCGCATTATTTGCTATGATTTTGTTGGAAACAATCGTTGGCGTATTCGCAATCCAACTTTTTCAAACCGATGCGGATGTGGTGATTAATGACTTTTTACTGTTGAATGTCGGTTTATTTTTACTGATGTTTGCAACTAGTGGGATTTCTTTCTTCTTTTCGAGTCTATTTAACTTATCGAAAAATTCACTAGCATTTGGTGCAGGGATTCCACTGGCATTTTTCTTATGTCAGATCGTGAGTACGGTGGATGCAAGTCTTGAAAATGTAAAATATGTAACGATCAATGCGTTATTCGATACAAAGTCTATTGTGGCGGGCAACCCAGAATGGTGGAAGTTCGGTATTTTAGCGTTAGTGGGTATTGTTTTATTTAGTGCGAGTGTAGAAGTATTTAAGCGAAAGGATTTACCTTTATAAAAGAAAGGAGAAAACACGAGATTGACATGTGTTTTCTCCTTTTTAAAAGTTTATAACGTAAACGTCACAGGAACATAGTTTGTTTGAATAATCCAAACCATATGATGTGCCTCTTCTCCCCAACAGTGCTCAAATAAATAAGTGGGTTGACCAAATTTTTTCAGCCATACTGCTTGTGCAGTCGCAAAACCACTATCCAAACAAAATTGCGTAATACCGTTCGCCTTTAAAGTTAGCATCATTGCCTTAATAAGTAGTGTGCTTAACCCTTTATTTTGATAGCTCGGTAAAATATAAATTGTCCCAACCTCATCCATACCCTGCACGTCGCCTTTTGTTAGCTCTACGACAAAAGAATTTGCTTTATAAAGGCCGATTGTACCGACAATTTTTCCTTCATGAATGGCTAATAGAAAATAGCGTTGTTGCCCATTTGTATATAAATCCTCTTGTAAATAGCGTTCTTTCGTATGCAATTCATCTTCTAAGTCGTCTGTTAAATGACTAATGCCATTTTTTTCGAATGTATCAATAGAGACGGTGCGAAAAAATGACATTAATTCCTCCATATCATTTGCCCGCAACCGGCGAATTTCAATCTGCATGCTGCTGTCCCCTTTATACTAAAATACTATTGTTTGTTGGGATATAGTCTATCATTTTTTATGCTAAAAATTCAAGAACTGTTAGGAGACTATTAAGCCTACACGGACTTTGTAACGTATTTCTTTTTCATTCGTCTAATCTAGAAACGGAGGTGTATGGAATGAAATGGTTATATAGTATTTTGCTACTGATATTGCTAACGGCATGTGGAACGGAATCTATGAATACGGGAAAAGTAGAGAATGTAACAACACAGGAGGTAAAAGAAGCACCGTTTACGCTACGGCTAGTGAGTGAAAAGGCACAGTATCAAGTAGGGGAGAAGGTAGATGTGCGGGCTGAATTAGTATATGAAGGAGAGGAAGAGGCCGTCCAGATAGGTCATGGTGGGTCTTGGATTTGGCTTGAAACGACAAATTTGACAAAGGATTATCAATTTGGCGCGGCGATGAATGAGCCGTATATTGTTACGCCGATGCGAAAGGGCGAGGTGTTAATTGAGCCTTACCATTTTTCAGGTGGCTCATATCATGAGGACATGGAAGGGAATCCATATACAGAGGATGTGCTAGAGCAAATGAGTACGTTGGAGTTCCCAGTAGGACAATATGAAATTAACGGGCGAACGGACTTTGTCATCGAAGGGGCGCAAGGAGAAAAATATCAGCTAGAGGCAAAGGTCATTTTTGAAGTGGTGGAATGATGAATAATCTGGATTGAGCAAAAAGCAAGGCTATCCAGTCAAAACCAACAGACCTAAGTAACCCCATCGTGTAAACCACAACAAAATTAAAAGGATGAGCAGAGTACTCATCCTTTTAATTCACCCTCTATTATAAAGGTACCTCACTTTTTCACCACGACTTGCACAACATAGCATTTACCAGTGTGCAGTTGACCTTCATGGCGTGTTGCTTCACCTATAAAGAAGTGCACTAAGTTAAATTGTTGTGCCCAAGCGAGTACATCGCGGCCATTATAAAGCCACTCCACATCTTTTGGACCACCTGTACCGTAAGCAAGCTGTTGATCTTCATATACTTCGAACATAAAGATGCCTCCAGGCTTTAACGATGCTATTATTTTATCGAGTACAGCATATTGCTTTTCTTTTGGAAAATGCCCAAAGACCATAATAGCCCCGTCATATTTTTCTGTCAGTAATGGTTCTTCGATTAAATCAACAAGCTTCGTTTGTACATGTACATTTTGTGCTTTTGCTAATGCCTCTGTCTTATCTAATCCCGATTGTGCATAGTCATAAGCTGTAACATTGTGCCCAAGGGAAGCTACATATACTGCGTTGCGTCCTTCTCCTTCCGCATATGCGGCAATCGTAGAGCCCGTTGGAAAACGGGAAGCCTGTTCTCGTATAAATTCATTTGCTTCCGTTCCGTATACATATTCCTGTTGTTTAAAGCGTTGATCCCATGTATTCATTTTTTATCACCTCGTATTTGTTGCATATACATCGTGTGAAAAAGGCCGCGCTGTGTAAGCAATTGTTCAAATGTGCCACTTTCTGCTAGTGTACCGTTATTCATCACGAAGATGCGGTCCATTTTTGCTAAATCGGTTAGCTTATGTGTAATTAGCACAATTGTTTTATCTTTTCCTTTCGTAAGTAAAGTGTTAAATAAATGCGCCTCGGTTTGAGCATCTATACTCGTGAATGGTTCATCTAACAGCCATAAGTCACTATTTTTTAATAGTACACGAGCAAAGGCAAGGCGTTGTTTTTCGCCGCCTGATAAATTGCCGCCTTTTTCATATACAATAGCAGATAATGGTTTTGTAATAAATACTTGGTTGAGTACTTGCTGTAGTTCTTCGTCTGTCGCAGTTGGTTTTGCCAGCAGTAAATTTTCTTGAATGGTGCCAGAGAAAAAGTGATTATGCTGTAATTGAATACTCATTTGTGCCCAAAGTTCCTGCTCATCAATCAATCGCATCGGCTGCTCATTTATAAAAATTTCCCCATTAATTGGCTTGAGCTCATGAATTAGCAGTTGGAATAATGTCGACTTACCAGAGCCGCTTGGGCCGACAATCGCCACTTTTTCGCCAGCAGCAATCGTACAATTGACATGTAAAACAGCTGAATGTAACGTATTTTGATATGAATAACATACATTTTCACAGGTAATGTTTAGTGGCTTCTTCCTTACTAATGGCATGCGCTCAGTAGGGGGAGCGGGTGGCGCAATCGCATCTAATCTCGCGGTCGCTTTTTGCGCATTTTTATAATGACTAGGTAGTATCGCAAGTGGAATAGCGGATTCAAACACTGTTAATGCGACTAGTACTAACATTGCAAGGTATAGACCATCTAAAGCACCGATGGAAACGAAATAGGCCCCTACACTGACGATGAAAAACGCCGTTAATAAAGCAATGAACTGATTCCAAAAATGAGCGCTTTGTTCGCGATTGAGCTCTTGTTTTTTTAGTCGTGAATAATCTGTACTGATAATTTGTAATGACTGTTCCTTCGTTGCTAATTGGTGATGTAGCTGTAAATCACGATAACCGTATAAATATTCTGTTGCTTCATTTGTAAATGCATTTTTGACCGGCACAGCTGTATTCGATTTTTGGTAAATCAAGATGGCTGGGACGATTATACTTGTGAACATAAAGCCAATCATTAAAATTAATGCTAGCCACGGTGAAAACCACAGCGTAAAAAGAATCGTTGCGAAAAAAACAAATAACGCAATAAATGGCGGATAGACGACGCGTAAGAAAAAATGTTGCAATAAATCCACGTCACTCGTAATCCGGTTTAATAAATCTCCACTTTTATATGCATGCAATAAGTTCGTTTGCGGTACTAGCTTTTTAAAAAAGCGCATGCGTACAGCACTCATAAAGCGAAATGTAACACGGTGTGAAATATAGCGTTCGGCATATTTACTAGCTGATTTGGCAACACCGAAAAGCTTTAAAAATGCCGTCAAAATTAAAATGATATAAAAAGGAGGCATGAGCGCCGCTTTTGAAATGAGAAAGCCACTTTGTGCAAATAATGCTACTGCGGTAAGTCCGCTAATTGTACCAGCAGTCATTGCAAGCAGCACATCTTTTTTATCATGTAAAATCATCTGAATAAGTGCTTTCATCATACGTACCTCTTTTCTTCATATATTCGTAAAACGGGTGAGATGCTAATTGTGCATGTGTGCCGCTCGCGCTAACTTGGCCATGTTCAATAATATATAATGTATCGGCGTGCTGAATGCTCTCGAATCGGTGTGCTACTGTGATGACGGTTGCCTGCTGACGAAATGTATACATCGCTTCTGTTAACAACTGCTCTGTTAACACATCAAGCCCTGCAGTTGGTTCATCGAAAAATAAAATCGCTGGGTTTTTTAAAAAAGCACGTGCAATAGCGACACGCTGTTTTTCCCCACCTGATAATCCTCGTCCACCTTCACCGATATTTGTGTCTAACTGTTCAGGTAATGTTTCGAGCCAGGATGTGAGTTGTGCTTTACGCAACGCTTCATAAATTGCTTCATCAGTAGCGGAAAGCCCCATACGAATATTGTCTCGAAGCGTACCCGCAAACACATATGGATGTTGCGAAATATAGCTCATTTGACGATACCAATCCTGTTCTGCCACTTGTGTTCGCGGCTTACCGCCCAGTAAAACCGCACCGCTAGATAATTCCACCATACTTGAAAGCATATTTAAAATCGTTGTTTTACCGTGACCAGTAGGGCCGATTAAAGCAATCATTTCCCCAGGTTTCACATCAAGAGAAATCGGTCCAATCAGCGGTCCATTTTCATATTGGTACGTTGCATTTTGTAAGGACAGCTGTGGCTTATCTTCAATCGGCTCCTTGCCCCAACGCACGGGTGTTGCGGTTGTTTGTATGGCCTCTTCAATAATGGCAACCGCTCCTAAACTGCCTCGACCTGTATGAAAGGCTGCGCCGAGTTCTTTTAAGGCATTGTAGTACTCAGGTGCTAACGTTAAAACAAAAAATGCAGGCGCAAAAGTGAGCGACTGAAAGACAATCATTTGAAAGCCAATTTCTAGCGCAACTAATCCGACCCCTAATGTCGTAATCAATTCAATAAATAAGGTAGAAGCAAAAGCGATTTTCAAAACGGATAATGTACGTTCCATAAACCCTTTATTGCTTTCTGCTAGCACTTGTTCTTGTTTCTCGCTTTGTCCAAAAAGGCGAATCGTTTGAAGTCCTTGCAGTAAATCTAGGAACTTTCCGGAAAATCGATTCATCGCTACTAATTGTTCTTCTGATTTTGCCTTTGTTTGCATGCCGATGATGATATACGTTAGTGGAATAAAAGGGGCTGTAATGAGCATAATCCAGCCACTTGCCGCATGTGTCATAAACACCGCGATTAACACAATGAGTGGTACGACGGTTGTTTTGATGACCTGCGGGATATATTCCCGGTAGTAACTTTCTAATTGGTCTACGGTATCAATTAACAAGGTCACCTTTTCACCTGTTTGTGTCGTCATTTGCGCTTCCATTGCATTTTGTGTCCAATGCTGAAGCAATGTTTGGCGAATCGAATTTTTGACACGCTCGGCCAATGTCCCGCCTATTCTATTGAGCCAAAACTGTGTAAATAAGCGTAACAGAATGGCAAGAAATAATAAGAGTAAAAAATGAAATGTAAATGAAAAAGGGCTTTGTTCTATAAATACAAGGTCAACAATTTGCACAATGCTATAGCCTTGTAGGACTATGCTGCCGCCTAAAAATAAAGATAAAACAAAGAGGAGAAACAACTTCCCTTTATGTACCGCTGCCCATGTTTGTAAAGAATGCATCGTATCAGCTCCTTTCTTCTTATATTAATATAGACAAAACTAAATAAAATTAGGGGTTTTCCACTAAAAAACAAATCATTGTTTAGGGGGAAACCCCTATATTTTTGAAATGTAGATTTCACTATGATGAGAGTGTAAAGTTTCACAACACAAAAATGCAGAAAGAAGGAAGAAACATGAAAAGTTCTTTCAAAGTCGTCATTGTTGGTGGGGGAACAGCTGGTATTTCTGTTGCCGCTCGCTTATTAAGAAAATCGCAAAGCCTCATCCATGAAGTGGCCATTATAGATCCAGCATCAAAGCATTATTATCAGCCGTTATGGACGCTAGTCGGCGGAGGGGCTGCTAAAAAAGAAGATTCTGAACGTTCGATGGAATCTGTTATCCCAGAAGGAGCGGTATGGGTTCAACAACCGGTACTTGAATTTAAACCTGAACAAAACGAAGTCATCCTAGGAGACAAAACCGCTCTTACGTACGATTACTTAGTTGTAGCAGGCGGTATTGAAATTAACTGGGGCGCTATTAAAGGATTAAAAGAAGCACTTGGTACAAAATCTGTTTGCAGTAATTATTCATTTGAACATGTAGATTATACATGGGAAACGATTCGTAATTTAAAATCGGGTACAGCCTTATTTACGCATCCGAATTCACCTGTAAAATGCGGAGGGGCACCACAAAAAATTATGCATATAGCTGAAGATTACTTCCGTAAAGCAGGTGTTCGTCAAAATATAAAAGTTGTATTTGGTTCAGCAAATCCAGCTATTTTCGATGTACTTAAATACCGTGAGGCACTAGAAAAAGTAGTGGAACGAAAACAAATCGATGCACGATTCCGCCGTAACTTAATCGAAATTAAAGCGGATGAAAAAATCGCCATCTTTGAACATCTAGATACGGGTGCGAAAGAGGAAGTGAAGTATGACATGATTCACGTCACACCTTATATGAATGCACCGAAATTTATCGCAAATAGCCCATTAGCTGACCAAAATGGTTGGGTAGATGTAGATATGTATACATTACAACATAAAAAATATGCAAACGTATTTGGCATTGGCGACTGTGCAAACTTACCGACATCTAAAACAGGGGCAGCCATCCGTAAGCAAGCGCCCGTTGTTGCCGAAAATATACTCGCAAGCATGCGCAACCAAACAATGGATAAAACGTATGACGGTTACTCATCTTGCCCAATCGTCACAGGTTACAACAAGCTCATTTTAGCAGAGTTCGACTATACAAAAGAGCCTGCAGAATCGATGCCATTTAACCAAGCCGTTGAACGTACGAGCATGTATATGATGAAAAAAGATTTACTACCGATCATGTACTGGGACGGCATGCTCAAAGGAACGATGTAGAAAGGAGGCATATGTGATGGAAACGAATCCGTTACTAGAACAACTAAAGCAGCCAGATGTTCAAGCCGCTCTCGTATCATTACTACAGCAATTGCCGACCTATGAAAAAAACTTACAAGCAATCGGTAATGTAGTGAGTTTTGGTCAAGCGGTACTGCAAGATGAGCAAGCGATTCAAAAATATGATGAACTCGTACGAAGCTACAATCTCAATCTTGAAACAGTGGAGGCATTAGTTGGCTTACTAGAAAAATTACCGAAGCTTTTACAAATGATCAATCAGCTAGAGGATGTACTCGATTTTGCAACCGCTGTATTAGCAGATCAACAAACAATCGATTATGCAACAGCCAGCATTCAATCTTACACAGAACCCGTTGTAGAAAAAGGAAAGCAAGGCTTATCACTAGTAAAAGAAATTCAACAACAAGCAGAAGCAACAACAGAACCAGTCAAACTCTTTACGATTATGAAATGGTTAAAAGACCCGAGTGTTCAAAAGTCACTGAAATATGTACAAGCAACACTACAGGTTTTAAATAAAAAAACAAATTAAAGGGAGAGAATTTTATGTTATTACGTTATTTCTATGATGAAAAATTAGCACACGCTTCTTACATGGTAGGTTGTCAACGAAAAGGGGAGGCAGTAATTGTTGACCCAATGCGCAATATCGAGCCATATATCCAAGTAGCTGAAAAAGAAAATATGAAAATCGTTGGGGCATTAGAAACGCACATCCATGCCGATTTCGTAGCAGGTTCTCGTGAATTAGCTGACCGCTTCGGTGCAACAATGTATATTTCAGATGAAGGCGATGAAAACTGGAAATATCAAAATTTAGAAGGTATTAACCATGTGTTATTAAAAGATGGTGACAAATTTGAACTTGGTAAGCTCACTTTTGAAGTGATGCATACGCCAGGTCATACACCAGAATCGATTTCATTCCTGCTAACAGATGGCGCAGCAGCAGATAAGCCGATTGGAATCTTTACAGGTGACTTTGTGTTCGCTGGTGATATTGGTCGACCAGACTTACTTGAAAAAGCAGCTGGTATCCAAGGTACAGCGGATGCAGGGGCAAAAGTGATGTATACATCGGTTGAGCGCTTTAAGCAATTACCAGACTATTTACAAGTATGGCCAGCACACGGAGCAGGTAGTGCGTGTGGGAAAGCGCTTGGTGCAGTACCTTCCACAACAGTTGGTTACGAAAAACAATTCAACTGGGCAATGCAATTTGACAACGAGCCAGACTTTGTTACCGCGTTATTAGACGGTCAACCAGAACCACCTTACTACTTTGCGGTAATGAAATCAGTGAATAAAATTGGTATTGAGTTAATTAAAAATTTACCAGAGCTACAAGTCATTACGTCTGTTGAAGAAATTGAAGGATTGATTGCAGCAGGACAGCAAGTAGTAGATACACGTGATGCACAAAGCTTCTCACAAGGACATATTAAGGGAACGATGAACGTGCCATTCAATAACTCATTCACAAACTGGATGGGCTGGATTGTGAACTACAAGGAACCTTTATATTTACTAGTTGATCCTACGCAGATGAATGATATGCTGATCGCACTTCGCTCAATCGGTATTGACCAAGTATTAGGTTATGCAGATGTAGAAGGGATGACCCAGCAAGCGAATGTACTAGATTCATATGAAAACGTTACACCTTTAGAGGCAAAAGCGATGATGGACGCAGAAGATGTAGCGGTATTAGATGTGCGTAATCTGACAGAATACAATGAAGGGCATATTGAAGGGGCACAACACATTATGGTTGGTACATTAAAAAATCGTCTAGATGAAGTACCAAATAAAAAGCTTATTGTTCAATGTCAAGCAGGTGGTCGTTCTGCCATTGCAGCGAGCGTATTAAAAGCAAAAGGCTTCCACAATTTAGTTAATATGACTGGCGGCTATGGCCAATGGGTGAAAGAAGTAAAATAATGAATGATGATAAAGAGTGCCTTCTATCGTGAGGCACTCTTTTGGAGGTTTTATATGAAAATTCTACTAATCGCTGTAGTGATCGTTGTCTTAGCGCGTACTTTTTATATCCGTCTTGTCCCTATTAAACAGGTGAAAGCCATCCCGTATCGTCAAGTAGATGACACATATCAAATACTAGATGTACGTGATTACAATACAGCAGGCTGTTTAGTTCAAGGTAGTAAGCATATCCCATATGGCTATTTGCCACGTTTTTATGCAGAAATCGAACATCGCCCTATCCATCTGCTTGTAGAAAGTCAAATGGATTTAAACATGGCTAGCCGCTTTTTACGAAAAAAAGGGTATAGTGTAAATAGTTATACGATGATGAAAAAACCGTGTAAAGTAAAAGGGATGATTTATAAGGAGGCGTAAAGTATGCAATCCCGCCTACAAAATGAGTATTTACAGCAAATTTATGAGCATATTCAAGATGGCATTATTATTATGAAAGAAAGCAGGGAAATCATTATGATGAATCCTGCTGCACAGCGCTTGACGGGTTGGCAGAACGGTGATTTCGTACCGTACTGTTCCTATTGTATGACCCGAAAAAAAGAGCAGGGCGAGCCCACTTGCTATTTAATTGCGAACAATGAAGTGCCTTCATTTTTATCGGAAATGCCGACATACCATGGTAGAAAAATTGATGTCGAAATGAGCACAGCCGCCATTTATGCCAATGAAAATACAGGGGAAACGGAATATCTGCTTGTGTTACGTGACCAAGAAACATTTAAAAAAGCACAAGAGGCGGCCATCAATAAAAAAATGATTCGAGCGTTAATTGAAGCAAAAGAATCGGAACATAAACGGCTAGCACAAGAACTGCATGACGGTGTCGGGCAATCCTTATTTTCCGTATCTGTCGCGCTGCAAGCAATTGAATCATTTGTTCAAGATAATGCTCAGTTGAATGAGTATATTTCTGAGGTACGTGCAGAACTGCAAAAGGTCATGAATGACATTAACGCGTACTCTCATCAATTACGACCGCACAGTTTAGACCAATTAGGGTTAGAGCCAACCATTCAAGCGACAATTGATGCGATTAAAAAAAATAGATCGGATTTGGATATTCAATTAACGACACATGGTCTTGACCGGTGTGACCCAGCAGTCGAGATTAACTTGTACCGTATCACACAAGAAGCTTTGCATAATATTATTAAATATGCAAAAGCAACTCAAGTGCATATCCATATTAAAAAGGACAATACGCATATTTATATGACCATCCAAGATAACGGGGTTGGCTTTGAACGAGAGAAAATTCAAAATGCAGGGCTTGGTCTTAAGCATATGGAAGAACGGGTCGATCAATTGGGCGGTACTTGTACGATTATGTCCAAACTAGGGCAAGGTACATGTATTGATATTGTTATCCCGAGATGGAGGCCACAACATGATTAAAATATTGCTCGTTGATGACCATGTTTTAATACGAAAGGGCATTGCGCTTCTTTTAGGGAATTATCCAGATATTACAGTTGTAGGGGAGGCAAGTGACGGAGAAGAAGCAATCCAGCTTGCCTACCAAACAGAGCCGCATGTCATTTTAATGGATATTTCTATTCCCAATGGTTTAGACGGTTTTACTGCTACGAAGGAAATTAAAAAGAATTTACCTGAAACGAAAGTCATTATGCTGACGATGCATAATGAAATCGCTTATATTCAACAGGCGATGGAAGTTGGGGCAGATGGCTATATTTTAAAAAATAGCCAAGGTGGCGAAATGTATGAAGCAATTCAAAGTGTGTATACAGGACGCCGCTACTATGAAGTCGGATTGCCACAAGAACAAATCGAAAAATTATTTAAGAAAAAAGGAAAAAACAACCCGGATATATTATCAACACGTGAACAAGAAATCGTTCGCTTAACGATTTTAGGATTTACGAATATGCAAATTGCCGACAAGCTATTTATTAGTGCTAAAACGGTAGAAAATCATAAAGCCAACATTATGCAAAAGCTACATTTAAAAAGCAAGGCAGAACTCATTCAATACGGTATTACGAATAAATATATTACGTAGTATGCGGGGGCTGTCTAAGGAAATCTGCTCATCCTCAAAATAGGTGGGCAGATTTTTTGTTATTTTTATATTGGTGAGTGGTTGAAAATGAGTGATTAGACCGGCTTTTACCTAGATATTAGTTTGTAAAAAAGTTAGATCATTTCCTAATAGTGTTGCTCCACAATCGCGCCCGACTGTTGAAGATTGTTATTCAACTAAAGCCCTTGTTAGCTCAATAAGATTCTATTTTTTTATTCTACCAGTGTAAAGATAACTTAGTTTTCATAAGGTTAGTATTTTAATTATTGATAATCATCCTTTTGATTGATTTAATTGCATCAAAATGCATTCCTTCATGATATAGACAAAAGCTAATTAATTCTTTCACTGTTGATAGGGTAAGACCTGTAGAAGTAGTGTAGGGGAGTATCATATCATCTAAACGACCTTCTAAATTTTGTTCTATTCTGTCTAATTGATCTATAAGTAACTGAATTAATTCATGGATCGTTGGCAATTCTTGATTCACCCATTCGGTAGGCCTTGTACCCGAACCAAACCATTCCATAAAATAATTGGGTAATTGGTATTCTTCCTCTATGATCTGTAGACCAAACTTCTCCTGTATCACATAGATATGACCTAAATTCCATTTGATATTATTATTGAACTCCTTAGGTATTAACAATGATTCTTCATCTTTCATTCCTACAACTTGACTTAGTGTATTTTTCCGAACAAATCTCAATTGTTTAAAAATATAGTGTTCCATTTAATTTCCTTCCATACCGATAATTTATCTATATCCAAAATGTTGGATAATTTCTGTTATTACGTAGATTATTAATTAACAATGCAAAAATCACGATAATTATGGAGCCAATTAAAACAGGAGAAATTAAATAATCCCAACTATATGCCCCTACCATAACAACAAGTGGATCTGCCCCTGCAGGAGGGTGTGTTGTTTTCGATAGTATCATCATGGCAATAGCTAAACCAACTGCAAAAGCAATTGACCATGGTTCATTCCCAAATAGATGATACATAAGTAAACCAATGAATGTTGATACGAAATGACCTCCTATTACATTCCGAGGTTGTGATAGTGGTGCGTTCCAAACAGCAAATACTAGCACACAACTTGCACCGAACGGAGCCATTAACCATTCAGTAGATGTTAAATTTGTTAAATAAATTAAAGTAATAATTGTTAGAAATCCACCGGTTAATCCTGTGAAGGAGTCCTTTACATTAACTTGTAACGGACTTCTTCCTTTTCCTTTCATTTTCGATAAGTATCGTATACTGACTAATTTTTTGTCTTTACGATTGATGGCCGTTTCACTATACATTCGAATCCCTCCCTTTATTTACAATTTATTCTACATACAACAAACTAACCTGTCAAATATGTTTTTATAGGTTAGTTAAAAACGCCGAAAATAAAAGAATCAACTATAAAAAGTTGATTCTTTAGTTATCTTCTAATTTTCGATGCTGAAATTTTGCCACTTTTTTTCGATTTCCACATATTTTCATAGAACACCATTTACGTCTTCCACTCATATCTACAAATAAAAGGACACACTCAGGGTTTGAGCATCTCTTGAGAAAACTGAGTTTATTTTCTTCAATTAAAGTTAATATATCAAAAGCAATCAATGATAAAAGTACATCCTCAATCTCTCCAATTGGAAAAGGAATTAATTTATGTTCTATCAGTTTATATGTAAACGGTGCTTTTTCAATTTTCTTTTCTAAAAAAGTGATAAAATTATTTGAAATGTGATGTAGGTCTGCGATCGACTCAAATTCCGTTCTTATAATTTTTCGCATTTCTATAATATTTGATGTTACTTGACTCAATCGCTCCTTAATTTTTATAAACAGCTGCTCATCCCAAAATGAATTATCCTCTTTCACCTCATAAAGCCAATCTAGTATATCTTGGTTATTCAAAAATAAATCATATCGTTGTCCCCATCTTACTACTTCAGTATTTACTAAATCTAATGAAATATTTCCAGATAACAGTGGGAATTTATTTGTTTCTTGCATACAATCATCGCTCATTTCATTATTATATTTTTTAACCTCTTAAGCGATTAAAAATAGGCTATATGCTAATTATACTTTATTTAATTGTGTACGAATAATAAAGTCATTTAACAAATAAAATAGTTTTTTAAAATATGAAATTAGAGACTCATATCATCTTTTTTCTGTTGCTTGTATAATACATCATTAATTGATAGAATTATTTGCGTATTGTAAAATGAAAGAGGTAAAATAATGGCAACTTGTGCTGATGTTTTAATCGTTATAGATTTACAAAATGGTGTTTGTTACGGTGGAGATCATTTATTTGATTTACAAAATTTACTCACTAAAGTAAATGATAGAATTACTTTATATAGAGAATTACAAAAACCAATCATTTTTGTTCAACACTGTGATGAAGAATTAGTACCTGATGAAGAACCATGGGCGATTAATGCCAATCTAGATGTTCAAGAACAGGATTTTTTCGTAAGGAAAACGCATGCGAATTCTTTCTACAAAACGAACTTAAAAAAACTTTTAGACCAATTAAATGTGCAGTGTATTGAATTTTGCGGTGCTCAAACAGAGTACTGTATGGATGCATCCATTAAATTTGCTCATGGATTGGGATACGAAAATTTCATGGTACAAAAAGCAACCTCTACTTTGAATAATCCATTTATGTCTGCAAAAGAGACTATTGATTTTTATGAAAATATATGGAACCATAGATTTTTAAAATTAATAAAAGATAAATGAATGATTATTTAAAAATCCTAAATCGAGGATTCAACAGCAAAAAAACAACTTCATTATTCCTTTAAATGAAAGACTATAACAAATAAAATTTATTCTTAAACAACTTTAAAACCACCTAATAGATTCACTTGTAGGTGGTTTTTGAATTTTAAACTTTAAAATTCAAAAACTTTATTATCTCTACACATTAATTTAAGAAATAAAAAATCCTTCTTGATGTAATTGTGCAAAATTCTTTAACATTTTACACAATCCCGAATGTTGCTGTTTACAAATCGTCAAGTAATAATTATATTTTTGAATAATACGAGAAGATAAGGGAAAACCCCTATATTTATAAAGCATGCTAAGAATGATAATAGGAGCATAAACAGTTTGTAAACAATATACAGTTTATAATCCATTCTTACCCTTTTCTGGAGCGATAAAGCACTTGGCTTTATCGCTTTTTACATATGAACTCTTTTCCTCATTTCATTGATTACCCAAACACACAAATCCGCCTTTTTCTCTAGCATTATAGGGGCTTCCCCCTATACTTTAGCAACAGCGCACTCTCTATACTTAAAGTAAATAAGGGAAAAGGAAGGTGGTACGATGGATTTTGCATTCATCGTCGTCATATTTTTAATTGGTTTTATTGGATCATTCGTATCAGGGATGGTTGGTGTAGGGGGATCCATTATTAAATACCCGATGCTCCTGTATATTCCTCCGTTATTTGGGTTAGCAGCCTTTACCGCACATGAAGTGTCCGGGATTAGTGCCATTCAAGTATTATTTGCATCCATTGCGGGGGTATGGGCATATCGTAAAAGTGGATATTTAAACAAAACACTTATTCTTTATATGGGTACGGCTATTTTAGTAGGTAGCTTTATTGGTAGCTTTGGTTCAAGCATGTTATCAGAAGCGGCAGTGAATATTGTATACGGTGTTTTGGCATTGATCGCCGCTGTGATGATGTTTATTCCGAAAAAACAAATTGATGATAGGCCGTTAGATCAACTTACATTTAGTAAACCACTAGCAGCTATCTTAGCGTTTATCGTTGGGATTGGCTCGGGGATTGTGGGAGCTGCGGGTGGCTTTTTATTAGTACCTATTTTACTTGTTGTATTGAAAATTCCAACACGTATGACGATTGCAACAAGCTTAGCGATTACGTTTATTTCATCGATTGGTGGAACAGTCGGCAAAATTATGACAGGACAAATCGACTATGGACCAGCAGCGGTCATGATCGTGGCAAGTATCATTGCGGCTCCACTTGGTGCAAAGATTGGCGGCAAGCTCAATACAAAAGCGTTGCAAGCCATTTTAGCACTATTAATTTTAGGTACAGCCATTAAAACATGGTTAGACATTTTATAAGAGGTGATTGGTTATGGAAAAATCGAAAGGGTTTATGATTACAAGCTTCACCATTTCAGCTGTTTTTTTAGTAGCAGTAATTACAACAATATTTGGCGTTTAGGAGTGAATCCAGATGGAACAGGCAACTGTCTTTTGGAGTAGGGCATTAACCGAATTAACATTATCTTTCCATATTATTTTTGCAACACTCGGTGTAGGTGTGCCGTTAATGATTTTAATTGCTCAATATGTCGGCTATAAGAAAAATGATATGCACTATACGATGATGGCGAGACGTTGGGCACGTGGCTTTACGATTACAGTCGCAGTCGGTGTCGTAACAGGGACGGTCATCGGCTTACAGTTATCACTACTGTGGCCAGAGTTTATGGAATTAGCAGGGCAGGTAATTGCACTACCGCTATTCATGGAAACATTCGCATTCTTCTTTGAGGCGATTTTCTTAGGAATCTATTTATATACATGGGATCGATTTAAGAATCCGAAACATCATATGCTGTTGCTCATTCCTGTAGCGATAGGGGCATCGATGTCAGCCGTTTTTATTACGATTGTCAATGCCTTTATGAATGCACCACAAGGGTTTGATATGGTCGGTGGCGAGCTCATCAATATCCAACCGATTTTAGCGATGTTCACACCAGCTATGCCGACAAAAATCGGGCATGTACTCGTAACAAGTTATATGACGGTCGCCTTTATTTTAGCGGCGATTGCAGCGTATAAACTATTGCGCGGCGAAGACCATATGTATCACAAAAAAGCATTATTTATGATGATGAAATTAGGGGTTATTTTCTCTATTGCTTCTGCATTAGTTGGTGACTTTTCAGCAAAATATTTAGCTGAATATCAGCCAGAAAAGCTAGCCGCAGCAGAGTGGCATTTTGAAACAGAAGAAGGGGCAGATTTAATCCTCTTTGGTGTACTAGATGAAGGGGAAATCAAGTATGAAATCCGCATTCCTAAAATGTTAAGCTTTTTAGCGAGTAATGATTTCAATGCAGAAGTGATTGGGTTAGATCAATATCCAGAAGACGAACATCCACCACTTATTACGCACTATCTCTTTGATGTCATGGTGGTAATTGGTATGCTAATGATTTTCCTTTCAGTTGCGTATCTGGTAGGGAAATGGAGAAAGTGGCAGTGGGTTGAATCAAAATGGTTCCGTGTGCTGATCGTTTTAAGTGGTCCATTATCACTTGTAGCGATTGAAGCAGGCTGGTGGTTAGCGGAATTAGGACGACAACCATGGATATTATATGGCATTATGCGAACAGAAGACGGTGCGACAGGTGCTACCGGCGTAGAATATTTATTTGTCGCCTTTGCGATTGTGTACTTTGTGTTGGCAATCGGTAGTTTAGTCGTATTGCATCGTATGTTTAAAAACAACCCGGTTGAAAAAGAATTAGCAGCACGACAAGGCGGTGATTCTGTATGGCATTAGAAATACTAGGTATTTCGGTACTTTGGCTCTTCTTATTTGGCTATGTGATTGTCGCATCGATTGATTTTGGCGCAGGATTTTTTAATGCCTATAGCTTAATGCGTGGCAATGACCATATTCTTTCCAACATTATTAAGCGGTATTTATCTCCGGTATGGGAAATTACGAACGTCTTTTTAGTCTTTTTCTTTGTCGGGATTGTCGGATTCTTCCCACAAACCGCTTATTACTACGGTACGATTTTATTAGTGCCGGCTTCCGTTGCACTTATTTTACTAACGATTCGTGGTAGTTACTATGCCTTTGAATCTTATAGTGGTGTGAGTGGACATAAAGGCTATGCACTTGCTTATGGGGTGTCCGGGCTTTTTATCCCAGCTGCATTTTCCGTCATTTTAACAATTTCTGAAGGTGGCTTTGTGACGATGCAAGCGGGTCAACCTGTTTTAGACTATCAAGCATTGCTGACAAGTCCATTATCCTGGTCCATCGTTGTATTAAGTGTTATTGCAGTACTGTATATCTCCGCTGTCTTTTTAACATGGTACGCACAAAAAGCAGGGGATCATAAAGCGAGTGAATTGATGCGTAAATACGCGCTTATTTGGGCGATTCCGCTTATCGTTAGTGCACTTGGTATCATTATTGAGTTAAAGGCACTTGGGAATTGGCATTATGCCCAAATGGTTGATTTATCCTGGTTGTTTGCACTATCCGGCATTGTCTTTTTAGCGACAGTTTGGCTATTATGGGCGAAAGTAAAATATGGGTTAGCCGTCATTTTATTAATCGTCCAGTTTGCGATCGCATTCTTTGCCTACGGGATTTCACACTATCCATATTTACTTTATCCGTACTTAACGATTCACGATAGTTTTACGAATGAAGCGATGGCCATTGCACTCGTTGTGGCATTTGTCGCAGGCCTAGTATTGCTTGTACCTTCTTTATATTTAGTATTTAAGCTATTTGTCTTTAACAAAGACTATGTATCTGGTAAAGAAGAAACACATGTGTAAGGAGTGTCAGATGATGCACGATTTTTTAATCTTTTATGCACCGATTTTAGTAGTGATTGTGTCGATTGCCGCAGCATTTATGGCTGCATTGAATACGAGGTTTTTGTAATAAGTTTTTGATTCTCAAAATGTATTTGACGTATTCCTTTGTTTTATGTATTATATCAAAGAAACGAATATTCCCGACATTTGAACGGGAGAGGTTCATAGCTGATACCCTCTATAAAAAACTATGGAAGCATGCTTATTACGCCATGTCCATATCGGACGTGGCTTTTTTATTTGTTCGCTTTAGTTTTTATTACATGGATGAATGCTGCCTCTTTTGTGATGTGTTTAGGGAAACATATACAGGGAGGTTTTTTTATGTCTGGTCGCAGCCATGAGGAAGGATTAAAGGATTTAACACTATTAGGAAATCAAAATACGAAATATTCATTTGATTATGCTCCTGAAGTATTAGAGTCGGTGGATAATTTACATTCAAACCGCGATTATTTTGTGAAGTTTAATTGCCCAGAGTTTACGAGCTTATGCCCGATTACAAGTCAGCCAGATTTTGCAACAATGTACATTTCGTACATCCCAGATCAAAAAATTGTGGAAAGTAAATCATTAAAATTGTATTTATTTAGCTTCCGCAACCATGGCGATTTTCATGAGGATTGTGTGAATATCATTATGGATGATTTAATTAAACTGCTAAACCCACGCTATATCGAAGTATGGGGCAAATTCACACCGCGCGGAGGTATTTCGATCGATCCTTGGTGTAACTATGGTAGACCGGGTACGAAATATGAAGAAATGGCGCACTATCGTTTAATGAACCACGATCTAAATCCAGAAAAAATCGATAATCGATAATGAATATAGAAGAGGTTTTTAGCCCCCCTCTCGACCAATTACGCCTCAGCGTAATTGCGTCCGGATTCGGTTTTATGTTGACTTCTGCTTAAGAACTCCATTCCGAATCCGTGACATCCGCCGGAGGCTTAACTTGTTTTAGGGAGTTCACCTCCCTAAAACAAGTTAAAAACTAAGAAAAGACAGCATTTTCTTAGGATGCTGTCTCTTCGTTTATAAGGGAGTTTTCAATATGAAACAAGAAAAAGCAGTTGTTGTGTTTAGCGGTGGGCAGGATAGTACGACTTGTCTATTTTGGGCAATGGAGCGTTTTGCAGAGGTAGAGGCGGTAACGTTTGATTATGGGCAACGACATGCGCTTGAAATCCAATGTGCAAAAGAGATCGCACAGGAACTAGGCGTGAAACATCATATACTGGATATGTCTTTACTCAATCAGCTTGCGCCGAGTGCATTAACACGACAGGAAATAGAAGTGGAGGACGGAGAAGAGGGAGAGCTCCCATCATCTTTTGTGCCAGGACGCAATCTTCTTTTCCTCTCTTTTGCAGGAGTGTTAGCGAGCCAAGTGGGAGCGAAGTATATCGTGACAGGTGTATGTGAGACAGATTTTAGTGGTTATCCGGATTGCCGCGATATATTTATCAAATCACTCAATGTCACATTAAATTTATCGATGGATAATACTTTTGTCATCGAGACACCGCTGATGTGGTTAGATAAGGCACAAACATGGGCGCTTGCAGATGAGTTGGGCGCACTAGAATTTGTTCGTACCAAAACGTTAACTTGTTATAACGGCATCCAAGCAGATGGTTGCGGCGAATGCCCGGCATGTAAGTTGCGAAACAGAGGACTTACTACGTATTTAAATTTGAAAGAAGTAGCTGAACAGAATAATTAGATTATAAAGGAATGAATATAGAGAAATGCGAATCTTATTTTATTTATTATCCATTGTGATTGCGAATGTAGTAACGGCAAAGTTTGCACCGTTACAATTTGGTATGTTTATTGTCCCAATGGGTACGCTTTTTGTAGGAGCAACTTTTATTTTCCGAGATTTAGTCCAAAATAAATACGGCAGAGCTAAAACATATGCCTTTATTTGTATAGCGCTTGTCATCTCAGCAGTCGTGTCCTTTTTATTAGGTGACACATTGATGATTGTTGCAGCGTCAGCGATTTCGTTTGTCATTGCTGAAACAGCGGATACAGAAATTTATTCACGTTTAAAGCTACCAATGGCGTGGCGTGTGTTTTATAGCGGGATTGTTGGTGGATTCCTTGATTCGGTTGTGTTTGTGATCATTGGCTTAAGTCCGCTAGGTGCTAACTTTTTACCGTGGGAGGCTGTTCCTGCAGCGATTGTAGGGCAAGTGATTGTGAAAACAGTCATTCAAACGCTTGGCGCCATTGTGCTGAATCAAGTACTAGTCATAAAGAAAAAGCAATTAATTGCAGAGTAAGGATAGAAGGGAATTGGCGGTTGCCAGTTCTCTTTTTTGTATAGATAAAAGGTTTTTTAGAATATTTGTATAATAATAAAGGAAGGGGTGATAAATATTGAAATATAAAGCAACTACACAACGTCACATTATTTTACCAATGGCGTTCTTATCGTTAGCTGCAAGTATTACTTCTTGGGATTATACTTGGATGAAGTGGAGTAGTTTAACGATTTTTACATTGATTTTTTTAACAGCATTTATCAAATACACATTGATTATTAATGAAAATCATATAGTTTACACCATTCACTTTTTGGGTATGTCTATTTACAAAAAACAAGTGCAACGATTAGACATTAAAAAGATTATTTTCAAACGAGCAAATTGGCAATCAAAAATAGCTATTATTAAAATACAGAGCGGACTTCCTATTCGTGTAACATTGTTCAAACCAGAAAGCATATTTCGTGATTTAGTTGCATTTTGTGATAGAAACAATGTGAATTACGAAAAAACAAAAGACTATAAAATAATCGAAAAAATGGCATCATAGGGTGATCGTTCGTCATACGAAAAATTTAGGAGCTATCCAATAAGTGGGTGGCTCCTGTTTTGTATATTAAAAGCTATTTTACACTATTTAGTTCAACTTTGCTTCGAAGAATCCAACTCTTAGCAGGCAAAAACCATGCTACAATACAGCAAAAGGAGTGATTTTTTTTGTTTAAAACGATTGGTGTGCTAGCGCATGTGGATGCGGGGAAGACAACCTTTTCGGAGCAATTACTATTTCATACAAAGAGCATCGCGGCAGTAGGGCGAGTAGACCATCAAGCAGCATTTTTAGATTATCATACGTTGGAGCGCGCACGTGGTATTACCATTTTTGCTGAGCATGGACGTTTTCAAATTGAAGGGGATACATATACATTAATTGATACGCCTGGTCACGTCGATTTTTCGGCGGAGATGGAGCGGGCGATACGAGCGATGGATTATGCCGTACTAATTGTGAGTGCGGTGGAAGGCATTCAAGGACATACAGAAACCGTGTGGCAATTGCTACGCACACATCATGTGCCGACGTATCTCTTTATTAATAAGGTGGACCGGGAAGGGGCAGATGTTGTACAGGTCATGCAAGAGCTGAAGCAGCAATTTTCTCCTCATATCGTGCTGTATGAAGAGGCGGTAGAATTTGTAGCAGAGCGAGACGAAGAGTTATTGGCACAATTTATGGAGGATTCATTATCCGAGGAGGCGGTGTTCGCAAGCTTACGTCAGCTCATACAGCAAGAGGAATTATTTCTTGTAATGAGTGGTGCTGCTTTAAAGGGAAAAGGCATTCAAGCATTTCTGGATGTCCTACATAACACAACAGTCACTAATTATGATGTGGCGCTGCCGTTTCAAGCAGAGGTAATGAAAATTCGCCATGAAGGAGAGCAGCGTGTAACCTTTTGTAAGGCATTGCAAGGGGAGTTGACGGTACGAACGGATTTAGCATTTGGCGAAACACGAGAAAAGGTGACAGAAATTCGTCTTTATAATGGCAATAGCTATCAAGCTGTCCAGCGTGTAATAGCTGGTGAAATTTTTGCAGTTAAAGGGCTTTCTGTTCCGCAAATTGGCGATTACATTGGCGCAACATTTGACAAGGGTAAGCCTTATACGCTTATTCCAACGATGCAAGCCAAGGTGGTCTATAATGGCACCGAGCATATCAAGGAAGTATTGCGGTTATTTCGGTTAGTCGAAGCAGAGGAGCCTACATTAAAGGTTCAGTGGCAAGAAACGTTTCAAACGATTTATGTACATATGATGGGGGTTATTCAGCTAGAGGTGCTGAAGGAGCTGTTATCTAGTCGTTTTCAGCTATCGGTTCAATTTGAAGACCCTGAAATTTTATATGAAGAGACAATTCGTACAACGGTGACAGGGTATGGTCATTTCGAGCCACTTAAACATTATGCCGAGGTCCACTTACAGCTTGAGCCGAATGAGCGAGGCGCGGGTATTACGTTTTCCAATGCATGTCATGTGGATGATTTAACGATAGGACACCAGCGTTTAATCGAGCAGCATATATTTGAGCGAGCACATCACGGTTTGCTGACAGGCTCTGCTGTAACGGATGTCCATGTGACATTACTCACGGGAGCCGCACATAACAAGCATACAGATGGCGGCGATTTCCGCGAGGCAACATATCGCGCACTTCGTCAAGGATTAGAGCAGGCGGAAAACGTGCTACTAGAGCCGTACTATGCCTTTAAATTAAAAGCAGCTAGCGAGCATATTGGACGCATGATGACCGATATTCAGCAAGCATCTGGTACATTTAATGCACCGATTATAACGGAAACGGATGCGATTCTGACTGGGCAAGTACCTGTCGCAACCTTTATGAATTATCCCACTACTTTTCTCGCTTATACAAATGGGAAGGGGGCTATTTCTCTTACATTTGCGGGCTACGATGTATGCCACAATACAGCGGAAGTGATCGAGCGTATCGGCTATAACAAAGACGCCGACCCGGAATATACATCCTCTAGCATTTTTTGCTCAAAAGGGAAAGGGTATTCCGTTCCATGGCAGGAAGTAAAGGCATGTATGCATAAGGAAACGATTTGATGAGGCTTATAACATCATTCATTGGTGAACATCAAGACGCTATAGCAAGGTGATTGTAAAACATACCTGTCCAAAGATAGCTTAAAATGACAGGATGAATAACGAGAGATTATATAAGCTTATAAGTAAGGAGTGAGGACATTGAGTTGGATTGAGTCGATTCAAAAAGCAATTTATTTTATAGAACAACATTTACTAGATGACCTAACATTGGAGCAGATAGCACAAGAAGCAAACTCCTCTGTGTTTCATTTTCAGCGGGTGTTCTACATCTTAACTGATATGTCTATTACGGAGTACATTAGACGTAGAAGGTTAACGTTAGCTGCGCAAGAAATTATGAATACAGACATAAAAGTAATCGATCTCGCCTACAAATATGGCTATGACTCTCCTGAAGCATTTACGAAGGCGTTCCGAAAGCAGCATAACGTAACGCCAAGTGAAGCAAGAAAAATGCAAAAACCATTACAATCATACAATCGCCTCGTTATTCAGGTGAGCTTGAAGGGAGCAGAACCAATGAAGTATAAAATTGTAGAAAAAGAGAAGTTTCAAGTAGTCGGTGTGAAACGAACGTACAATTGCAAAAACGGAGAGAATACACGTGAAATCCCTTTGTTTTGGGATGAAATGAACAAAAAAGGAATGGATGAAACATTAATCAAATTAAATAATGGAGACATTAAAGGAATACTAGGTGTTTGTCTATCAGATAAACATCATAAGGAAAATAGTTTAATGGATTATTGGATTGCAACCGATTATGTCGGGACTGCACCTGAAAATCTTTTCACAATGGAAATACCCGCAGCGAAATGGGTGGTTTTTGAAGTACACGGGCCGATGCCAGATGCGATGCAAAATACATGGAAGCAAATTTACTCCGAGTGGTTTCCATCAAATCCGTATAAGCCTACAGGAGCGGCAGAGCTAGAGGTGTATACGGAGAAAGATCCACATGATCCAAACTTATATTCGGAAATCTGGATTCCAATTCAATAAAGATACTTTTTAAGGATATTAAATCAAAATAGTGATTACTCTATATCAGCTGAGCAAAATATCAAAAGGAATTTAAAAGCCATACGTTTTGATGGTGGCTCTGTTGAACTAGAGTATTGTTTTACAAGCGTATTCGTGAATTCGAATACGCTTGTTTTCGAGTAGGGACTAAATAAGGGTATTTCTAATTATTTTTTGGATCGTGAAAATACTCTAGTTACGGTAACGAGTACAGAGGAAGAGAGGACCTGCTATCCTCTAAATAAAAATTTTATATAAGGATAGATAAATATTTTTTGTACGGATACGTCTAAAAGAAGTTTAAATGTGCTATAGTTTAAAGTGTGTTTTATTAGACGGTGTCGTACAGATAGGTTTTAAAGAAAGAGTGATAAAAGGATGCCAAAAATTTTAGTAACCGAAGAACAATGGGTACAAAAAGGGATTGAATACTTTTCACAGGGAGGTTTTGCTGCACTAGTAGTTGAAAAAATGGCAAGAGAATTGAAATGTAGTAAGAGCAGTTTTTATTGGTACTTCAACGATCGCGATGAGTTTTTAAGACGAGTCATAGAATTATGGACAAAAAGGGCAACTGTAGATGTGATATTTGAATCGTCAAAAAACATGACAACGGAAATACAAATTCGAGCTGTACTTGAAAAAATGTTTAGTAATGAGAATGTAGGAGATTTTCTATTTTATTTGCGTAGACTTGGTCAGGAAAAGGATGAATATAGAGAAGTGCTAACGTCTATTGAAAATATGAGATTGAGTTACATGACTAAGTTATTACAACAACTAGAAATTAGTGAAGAAAAAGCTAAAATAAAAGCAAGTTTAATTTACCATTATTATTTGGGTTGGTATGAAAGACATAAATACAAAAAGGTAAGTTCACAAGACATGGAGAGTCAAATTCTTATAATGTTTGAAGAAATAATTGGATAGTAAAATGCTATAACTTTTGAATAAGTAAAGAGAGGATTATAAATTATGCTAAAAATAAATAAATGTCAAATGCCTTCTGATTCCCTAATTTATAAAATTCCCTATCATTATTATGATGCTTATGAAGGATTCATTGCAAAAAATGAAGTGTCAATAGAACAAGTCACTTTAGCTTTTTTCAAAAGTTCACCGAAATGGATAAATTCCCTTTTTCGTTTAAGAAATAATATTGTTAAATATTTAGGTTTGAAAACAACCAACGTTAACCGATTGGACTTAAGTGAGGAAGATATTGAGCCTGGGCATTCTATAGGATTATTTAACATTATAGAGAAGTGTCAGAGAGAAATTATCTTAGGAGAAAATGATAAACATTTAAATTTTCGGGTTTCAATTTTTATCTTTAAAAAGGAAAATGGACATAACATAATAGTATCTACATCTGTTCAATTTCAAAATTTTTTTGGAAACATATATTTTCAATTTATTAAGCTATTTCACAGAACCATAGTGAAAACTATGTTACGTAATATAATAAAATCTTTATCATAACGGTTGTATATCAGAACCGATTGTTTAATCACTTTGGATGTAATATAGATGAAGTCTGTCATTTAGTGTAAACATTTTTATATATTTAGTCTATTTAAGCACTAACTATATCCCATCTCTTCCATCATATGCACAAACCCGTATTTTGAGATTACTTTCATCAAAATACGGGTTTTGTCAGTGGTAGCTTATAAAGTTTTTACTTACACATATCAATAAAATAGTTCATTAACGAAAGGTCGTTTGTTAGTTCGGGATGGAACGAACAAGCGAGGAGGTGACGGTCGCGAGCGCAGACGATATCGCCGTCTAATACAGCAAGCACTTCCACCTGTTCTTCAACAGCCACAATTTTAGGTGCGCGAATAAAGACAGCAGGGAAATGGTCACTTACGCCTTGAATTGCTATTGGTGTCTCAAAGCTATCAATTTGACGACCGAATGCGTTGCGACGAGCCGTGATGCGCATCTGCCCAATGTGTGCTTCTTCACCTTCCACAGAAGAAGCGAGTAGAATAAGTCCGGCACATGTGCCGAATACGGGCTTGGTTTTAGCAAATTGTTGGAGGGCAGGGAGCATATTCGCATAGTCAATTAAGCGGCGCATCGCTGTACTTTCGCCACCTGGCAATAACAGTCCGTCGATGTCCTGTAATTGCGCGGCTATTTTAATGGGGACAGCCTCACTACCGCAAGCTTCAATTGCTTTTATATGCTCTGTCACGGCACCTTGTAAAGCAAGTACGCCAATTTTCATTACCAGCCACGCTCCTGCATGCGCTCGCTTTGTGCTAACTGGCGGATTTCAATTCCTTTCATTGGCACGCCAATTTCCTTTGAAACTTCCGCAATCAGTTTGTAATCTTGGTAGTGTGTTGTTGCTTGGACAATGGCACGCGCGAATTTTTCAGGATTTTCTGCTTTGAAAATACCTGAGCCGACAAATACACCATCTGCTCCTAATTCCATCATAAGTGCAGCATCAGCTGGCGTCGCAACCCCACCAGCTGCAAAGTTCACGACCGGCAAGCGGCCTGCTTGTTTAATGGCTAGTAGTACTTCAAATGGAGCACCTAGATTTTTCGCCTCCGTCATTAATTCGTCTTCATTCATCGCAACGACAGCACGTACTTGTGCATTTACTTTACGTAAATGTCTAACTGCCTCCACAATATTACCTGTGCCTGGCTCTCCTTTTGTTCGAAGCATTGCTGCACCTTCTCCAATGCGTCGTGCTGCTTCGCCTAAATCACGGCAACCACATACAAATGGTACTGTGTATTGACTTTTTAGGAGATGGAATTCCTCGTCGGCTGGTGTCAATACTTCACTTTCATCGATATAATCCACACCCATTGCCTCTAATACACGTGCCTCTACAATATGACCGATACGTGCTTTTGCCATAACGGGAATGGACACAGCACCCATGACTTCTTCTACAATACGTGGATCTGCCATACGTGCAACCCCACCAGCTGCTCGTATATCAGAAGGCACACGCTCCAATGCCATAACGGCTACCGCACCAGCTGCTTCTGCAATTTTAGCTTGCTCTGCATTCACGACATCCATAATGACACCGCCTTTTTGCATTAATGCCATCCCACGTTTTACAACCTCTGACCCTGTTAAAATAGACATTTTTGTAACACTCCTTAATGTTAGTATGAGCTTATTATAAAATTATCTGGACTTTTTAAAATAGTCAGTTTTATATAAAATGAAAGGGTCAGTTGAGTTTTGCAGTTGAGATAAGGGAAAGACGACATGAAATAATGAGAAAATTATGCAATCTTTTATGGATCTTTAAAATAATTCATTACCGTAACTTAGGGTTGATGTTTTGTAAATAAATTATGTTTAGTACACGGAACAGAGAAGGGGGAGTGTAGTTGTAGTTTTATATATAAATCATCTTAAAACTGTCGACATTGAACGGTCAAAAGCTACGCTATCCGAGCAAAAAGTCGCTGTATCCGGTCAAAACCCCTAGTGCGAGCAAAACACTACCGTATCCGAGCAAAAGCCCGTATTGAACGGTCAAAAAGCTACGCTATCCGAGCAAAAAGTCGCCGCATCCGGTCAAAACAACCCGGTGCGAGCAAAACCTTGCCGTATCCGAGCAAAAGCCCGCGGTAAACGGTCAAAAAGCTATGGTATCCGAGCAAAAAGTCGCTGTATCCGGTCAAAACCCCTGGTACGAGCAAAACCTTACCGTATCGAGTCAAAATCCTACAGTGAACCGTTAAAAGACAATTATTTTTAGTCAAAATGCAAGTAAAGGAGACGATAAGCTCTCAACATGAAGGTCGATTTTTAAAGTCAATCGTTATGCGGGAACATTAAAATGCACATATATAAATACCAATCTCGACTTTTAGTGATAAACCTAAATATGGAAACTATTACAGTTCTATTACATGTTAGTCACTACTTCATCTAAAAAATTGAAATGTTGATAGGTCCGTATTTTGCTTGATTATGAAAACCTTTTCATGGATTACGTCATTTTTTATCTAAGAAAGTTATATTGACATAAGTAACAACTTTACGTTACCATTAAGTTGTTACTATGAGTCGAAGTACTTATAGGGAATTTTTATAGAAATTGGAAGTGAAAAAATGGAAAAGATTCGAGTTGAGCATGTCACCAAAATCTTTGGGAAGCATACTTCTCAAGCTCTTAAACTTGTAGAGCAAGGAAAGGGTAAAACAGAAATACTCGAAAAAACAGGTGCTACAGTTGGTGTTTATGATGCAAACTTTACCGTTAATGAAGGTGAAATTTTTGTCATCATGGGGTTGTCTGGTAGTGGGAAATCGACGTTAATTCGTTTATTAAATCGTTTAATAGAACCGACAAGTGGAGATATTTTCATAGATAGCGAGAATATTTCAACAATGAATAAAAAGCAATTACAAGCGGCACGTCGCGAAAAGATGAGTATGGTATTCCAAAATTTCGGATTATTTCCGCACCGTACCATTCTAGAAAACACAGAGTATGGGTTAGAAGTACGTGGATTAGCTAAGGAAGAAAGAAGATTGAAAGCAGAAAAAGCTTTACAAAATGCGGGGTTATTAGCGTTTAAAGACCAATACCCAAGTCAGTTATCTGGTGGAATGCAGCAACGTGTAGGGCTAGCTCGAGCACTTGCTAATGATCCAGAGATTTTATTAATGGATGAAGCTTTTTCTGCCCTCGATCCGTTAATTCGAAAAGATATGCAAGACGAATTATTAGAGCTTCAAGCAAGAGTACAGAAAACGATTATATTTATTACACATGATTTAAACGAAGCACTTCGTATTGGTGACCGTATTGCCATTATGAAAGACGGAAAGATTATGCAAATAGGCACAGGGGAAGAAATTTTAACAAACCCAGCGAATAACTATGTTCGTACATTCCTAGAGGATGTTGACCGTTCAAAAGTATTGACAGTTGAAAGTGTCATGGTGCGTCCAATGACCGTGAATATTGAAAGTGATGGACCTAAAGTGGCGCTTCAACGTATGCGCGAAGAGGAAATCAGTGTGCTAATCGCGGTCGATAAGCAACGTCAATTCAAAGGCTATATTACAGCAAGTGATGCGCTTGAGGCTTCGAAAAAAGGTGAGAAATCGGTTTTACCTTTTGTAAAAGAGGATATGCCTTGTGTGGAGCCAGCAATGTTAATTCAAGAAGTACTGCCGATTATTTCGGACAGCCCTACACCAATCGCGGTTGTCGATCATGGAAAGTTAAAAGGGATTTTAATTCGGGGCGTTATTATCGAATCACTTGCATCATCAAGTGAGGAGGTGACGTCTAATGCGTAATATGCTTGATCAAATTCCAACAATTCCAGTAGCAGATACAGTGGAAACAGTAATGGACTTATTAACGGATACATTTGCAAGTTTCTTTAAGTCTCTTCAGCTAAGTGGCACATTTTTAATGGAAGGGCTCACAGGCTTGCTTGCCGCTATACCACCGATTTTATTTATATTACTGATTGCATTATTAGCTTATATTGCAACGCGTAAAATTTTCGGTTTGCCATTATTTTCTGTCATTGGTTTGCTATTTATTTATAATCAAGACTTATGGAATCAATTAATGAATACGATTACGCTCGTTTTATTTGCAAGTATTATTGCTATTATTCTTGGTGTTCCAATTGGGATACTTATGTCTAAAAGTAAAGTGGCTGAAGGTATCATTAAGCCAATTCTTGATTTTATGCAAACAATGCCTGGATTTGTGTATTTAATTCCGGCGGTCGCGTTTTTTGGGATAGGCGTTGTGCCAGGTGTGTTTGCATCGGTTATTTTTGCTTTACCACCAACTGTACGTTTTACAAATTTAGGGATTCGTCAAGTGCCAAAAGAGCTTGTTGAGGCAGCAGATTCTTACGGTAGTACAGGAAAGCAGAAGCTCTTTAAAGTAGAGTTACCACTAGCGAAGTCTACTATTATGGCAGGGATTAACCAGACCGTATTACTGTCTTTATCGATGGTTGTTATTGCTTCTATGATTGGTGCGCCGGGGCTAGGGCGTGAAGTATTATCAGCACTTCAACGAGCACAGGTCGGGAATGGATTTGTCGCAGGATTAAGCTTAGTTATTTTTGCGATTATTGCAGACCGATTAACACAAAGTTTCAACAAGAAAAAATCGCTTTAAAGGGGATCGTCAAAAATGAAAAAGAAATTACCATTTGCAGTAGTAGCCTTAGGAGTAAGTATGGTACTCGGCGCATGTGCAGAAGATGAAGCAACAACAGGGGAAAAGCTTGGAGAAATTAATTTAGCGTATGTAGAATGGGATACAGAAATTGCGTCGACGCATGTAATTGGGCAAGTCCTTGAAAATATCGGGTATGATGTAACACTAACACCATTAGATAATGCTATTATGTGGGAAGCTGTTTCAAAAGGAGAGGCGGATGCAATGGTAGCTGGCTGGTTACCGGCAACACATGCCTCTCAACTGGAGCAATACGGGGAAGATGTAGTACACTTAGGTGAAAACTTAACAGGTGCAAAAATTGGATTAGTTGTGCCAAGCTATATGGACGTCAATTCAATTGAAGATTTAACGACTGAAGCTGGTTCAACGATTACAGGAATTGAAGCAGGTGCGGGTGTTATGAGTGCTGCAGAGGCAGCGATTGCAAACTATCCGAACCTTGCTAATTGGGAACTTTTACCTTCTTCGTCGGGTGCAATGACAGTGGCACTAAATCAAGCCATTGTAAATGAAGAGGAAATTATTGTAACAGGTTGGTCCCCACATTGGAAATTCGCTTCATACGACCTGAAATATTTAGAAGATCCGCAAGGCGTATTCGGTGGAGAAGAAACAATCAATACATTTGTACGTCAAGACTTAGAGCAAGATGCACCTGAGGCATACAAAGTATTAGATGCGTTTAACTGGACAACTGAAGATATTGAAGAAGTAATGCTAGCAATTAACGGTGGTAAAGATCCTGAAGAAGCAGCAACAGATTGGATCGATGCCAATGCAGAAAAAGTGAAAGAATGGACACAAGGCGTTGAATAATAAGAAATAAAGTGAAACAGCTTGCAAAATTTGTGAGCTGTTTTTTTCTATTTAGGACCAAATGGTAGGTAATTTGTTCAAAGATAAGAAAGTACAAATTTTTTCAAATTAAAAGAGTGTCTAGCTCCAGCGTCTAGTCCCTCGTCAAGCACACTGTGAGCCTAGCTCCAACGCATGTCGGAGCTAGAGAGGGCGCTTGCGCTTCTCTTAAGTATAACAAGCATTTGGTGAGCAACGTAACTACTCTCATAACAGAATAGGTGGAACATATAGCATCTAGCGTTCTTATACTAGAAAAAAGAACGGAGAGGGAGACGTAAATGATTGTTGATGGTGTGTTCTCCGGAGGCGGCATTAAAGGGTTTGCTTATGTGGGGGCTCTTCAAGTGTTAGAAGAGCAAGGGATAAAATTTCAGCGAGTTGCAGGTACAAGTGCAGGCGCTATTTTAGCAAGCTTCCTTGCAGCTGGCTTTAATGTGAAAGAAATTGAAACGATGCTAGATGAACTAGATGTAAGCACATTACTCGATCCACCTAAGTTTTTTTTCAACATTCCCTTTTTAAAGTGGATTAATTTATACAAGCGATTAGGACTGTATCGTGGAAAGTCATTAGAAAAGTGGTTTTATCAAAAACTAGCGACAAAAGGTGTGTATACATTTGGAGATTTGCCACGTGGCACGTTAAAGCTTGTAGCTTCCGATTTAACAAATGGCCGCATGATTGTGTTGCCGGATGACTTAAAAAAATACGGCATTGATAGTAAAAAATTTCCGATTTCTCGTGCATTACGGATGAGCTGTGGCATTCCATTTTTCTTTGAACCTGTCTATTTAAAAAATGGAACAGGCGATTCGGTCATTGTAGATGGGGGCGTACTAAGTAATTTTCCAATGTGGATTTATGATAATGGGCATAAAGAGCGCCCCGTACTTGGCATGAAGTTAAGTCATAATAGCGAAGAGATGCCACCACAAACAATTGACAATGCTATTCAATTATTTGAAGGACTTATTGCGACGATGAAAGATGCGCATGATAAACGCTATATTTCACGAAAGCACGAAAAAAATATTATTTTTATTCCGGTTGAGAACTATAGTGCGACACAGTTTGATCTTGATGAAGAAACGAAACAACAATTGATTAGCATTGGCAGGGAACGAACAACACAATTTTTAACAACTTGGTCGCCTGTCTGGTAGTCGTAGTCAAAATGAGTACCGAGAGAATGTTCTTTCGATACTCATTTTTTCATTAACTTTTATGCTATAGCTAACGCAAAGATTAAGTTGCTATCTATGGAACGAATATCCCTTGAGTTAAGTACGAAAATGTAATAGATATCCCAAAACAGTTTTATTCATCCTTGAAATTAGGTAAAATAATAATTCTAAATAATAAAATTATTCGGAGGATTTACGATGGATAAAGTACAAGCGTTAGCGATAGCGTTGCCATATTTACATGAAGCAATGAAGGGTGAGGCGACAATGGTTGTCGTGGATCGAGACGAAATTGTGCAAGCATATTTACCCGGTGGGAAAATCAATGTTGGTTACCAAACGGGGCAAAAAATGAACGCGGATGATCAAATTTTAGTGTCAGCACTGCGCGGTCAAAAGCCGGATTTTATCGTTGGTAAAGAAGTATACGGCGTAGAGTTTAATGCCTATGCGTTTCCGATTAAAGAAGGCACAAAAGTTATAGGGGCAGTTGGCTTTGGTGTACCAATTGAAAATAAGCTAAAGCTTGAAGGTTATATGCAGTCCATGAACGGGATTATTAATAATTTACACGATAAAGTGCATACGATTGCATCGCATTCTCAGCAGTTAGCTGCTACAACACATGAAATCAATATACAGGCGGAGCAAGTACGAGAAGATGCAGAACGCTCTAACGGTATTACAGATTTAATTAAAAATATTTCCAATCAAACGAATTTACTTGGACTAAATGCATCTATTGAAGCAGCCCGTGCAGGGGTACACGGTGCAGGGTTTAATATTGTGGCCCAAGAGGTACGGAAGCTGTCTTCCCAAACGTCATCAGCGACTCAAAATATTGAAGATGCACTGAAAAATATTAATTCGAACTTACATACACTACGTGAGAATTTATCCCAAATTAATCAAGCGACATCTGAACAAGCAACACTTGTCCAAGATTTCAGCACGATTATTGAGCAGTTAAATGAATTAAGCGTAGAGATGCGTGATTTTATGGGGATGGCATTGCGATAATTGTAGAGTAGGGTGTTAGGTGATTTTACAGAATTCCGAACGAGAAAGCCCAGTTCTTTAGTTAAATAGACTAAACTAATAAGAGGGTATTATGTTCAATATATGACCATACAGTTATTCATTAAATAAGCTTATGTAACATCGCTCAAAATGGTTATCAACCGTTGCCATGATTGATTTTTGGTGATTGTGCATAAAAAGGGGTATAAATGATGTTCATAAGAAGAGCCATGAAACGTTAATAGTGTTTCATGGCTCTTTTTGTACTCCCTAAATTTGATTTGGGAACGTTATTAACGTTTATTTTGTATACTTTATAACTCTTTAGTGAACTAAGTTATTAAAAGAAAAGTAGCCATAACAAAACGGCAAAGCCTAAAAAGCATAGTCCAAATACAAAAGAAAGAATCTTAAAAATAACGATATGAAATTCCTTTGGAGCAAATTTTTCAGAAATTAATAATAAAACACTAAATATCAATTCAATCCAAGTGAAAGTATTAAAAGTAAAATCATCATCTTCTTCATATTTTTTAAAAGTAACATAAAAAGCATTCCCTGCAATAAACAATAAAAGCAATGAACTGATGATCAATAAATATATATTCAAAATGTCTCTCCTGCTGTTGTTTCTCTTTCAACCCAATTCTATTATATCTTTTGTTCTGACGGTTGACAGCGTTCCCCAATAATTAAAATTTTCCCAAAGCGAGATTTAGGTGCATTTTTACCTTAACATTCTAAATGTGTATAAATCTTAAGTGACCTTGATTACTGCTTTTTACTTTTGAAATCTTCATATTCTCCCCAAGCTATGTATGTTACGCCTATTATTAAAGCAAGAATGCTACATACACTTAATGGGCTTCCTACATAGCTTAGCATTGCATTAAATAATTCTTCGTCCCAACTTGAAACACCTGAGCCAAAGATTGCTGCACTAATATATTTTGCTGAAAATAAAAATGCAGCTATCGCTATAAAAGCAACACCTGTTCCACGTTTACTCATTCAATACACTCCTTAACTCTTTATAATATTCTATAAAATCTTGTTATTACCTTCCAAAAGTCCCCAAACCGTCGTTTGGTAGCTTTAAGAGATTAACGTTGCAAATCCGCATAAATCTGACGCGATTCCATAATGGAGTTACGTTTCTCATCTAGGAGAGTAGGATGTCAGGTATTTTGACCATTAATATATTTCGCTAAGATTAACTTGATGTTTTGATGTTTTGATGTTTTGATGTTTTGATGTTTGCGTATTTTAATCATTTTTTAAAAAGAGGTTACGCCCACTTCGGCAATCCTGAAAATATTATATTCTTAATAGAACAAGGAACTTCAATTTAAAATAAATATTGCTTACATATTCTTATTTAATAGTTAAGTCCTTAATCGTTACATTCCGCAACTTCGCACTATACATTATTGTAGACCTAATTGTTTGTATATCATCAAAACTAGACATTTTTATTTGAAGTACTGCTCCACCTTTTAAATTCCTTATATTTTCGACTTCTATATTAAAATATTCAACAAGCTTATTTATAAAAGAGGTTATTTTATCATCGTTTCTTTTTCCAACATACAACAAAATTTTAATCTTATAATTTCTATTTTTAATTGAAACTAAATACTGATTCAATGCCCAAATATAAGTATTTTTTTCAGCATCATAATGGCTCGGATCGCCAAATTGTTTCGCTTGACCACAATGCTGACAAATTGCTATATAACGAACATGACGTACACCGATACCTGGCTGTTCAACATTTACATACACTTCATAAGGAATAAACACATCATGTGTACAAAAACTACAAATAATAGGCTCATCAAAAATCGTGATGCGACTTTTTTTGGGGCGTAAATGTTCATCTGTACCACTCATTCTTTTATCACTTCCATATATTCAATAATCGATACATGTTTTTGTAACGTATGGTCGAAGCGATTCTTTTCTTCAAACATTCGGATATCGCCACATGACGTACAGGAAAATGATTGCAATGTAAGTTGCTCCGTTACTGTTTCACCTAAAGGGCTTAAATCCATATAAACCTCACGATGCTGAAATTCATCGTTCTGACAAAATATACAAATAAGCTGCTTGTCACGAATTTTTATTTGATACGTTCCTCTTCTTCTAACCATCCATTCATCCCCTAATTAAAATACTAACTTTACTTTAATACGTTTGAAATACACGGAAGTTCCAGTATCAAATAAATTCTACATTACTAAATAATTATAATTCATTTGAAATCAACTGCATTAATTGAATTATAAACCTCTCCCAAACCCTTGTTTGGTAGTAAAACGAGCGCACATGCACTGGATACGGGGTGGTGATGGAACACCGCAACCTTACACGTCAGCCGTAGTAGAAATGTACTCGGCCTTTGGTAGCAAAACCCTCCACTAGTGTCAGCCAGCTTACATAGTTTCCTTAGATGAAATTTAAGTTGTTTTAAAAAGTTGTAGCAAGCTTGTTAAAACAATGCCAATAATAGTACCGATAAAAATAGAGAGACCCATCAATCCAATACCCATACCACTCCAGCCACCAATAAAAAAGCTGATGATTACGATAGCTACGCTAATTAAAAGGAAAGAAAGGAATATTGTACCGATGAAATTGATCGTTCTTTTTCCTTTTTAAAAGCATCGCAACAATAAAGAATAAAATGGCAGTTCCTAAACAAATATAAATGAAGATTTCAAACCCCTCCAAATTGAATGAGCCCCCTTATAGTACATGTTATAACGTTCTAATATTATTCTATTATATTTAATTATTCGACAAAGATGTAGAAAGTTATAGTTCTATTACATACATAGCTGCTATTTTAATGGAACTTCTACTGTTTCAAGAGTCTCTTCTTTTGTTAAGGGCTTATTTTCCGTCATTGTGTAAATGATCGGTGTCACAAATAGGGAAGAGGCGTTTTGATCTAAGCCAAAAATTGGTACTGTTCCAGTAAAGAAATCATTCGTAATCCTTTGTGAATGGGTGGGCGCAAATTGATAATCATTTCCTAAATTATCTTTCACATGTAAGGCAATGAATTCGGTCATAAAGTCTATGTCACCGCTAAAATAGATAATAGTTGTATAGCCTGTAGAAGCAATGCGATCAATGACGATATCCCGCTCATCACTCGAAATCGTTTTATCGACGATTGTTTCCTGTAAATCGAGTTTGTTCAGCTCGAAAGAAAATGTCCAGTCACCAGAAATGACCGACTTATAATGGTTATCGTAAAAGCCTTTCGGCGACCAGGTTAATTCGATAGATGAGTTTTGTGCTGCGGAATCTGCTACTTCATAGGTTAAAAAGCCAATATACGTATTTTCATCTACCTTTTGCATATGTTGTTCCGCTTTATACAACTCATGACCAGTGATGTTGGGTATACTCTTCACGAATTGTAAGTCATCTAAAGGTTTTTCAGATTCGATAGAAAAGGCAATGGAAACTAAATAACCGTCGTAAACAGCATCTTCTATTTTCATTGTCATGCCGTTGCTTTCGGCGGTTTGTCCGACTGCCGTTGCATAGTCGTTAAATAGAACGAGTTTTTTGTCTTCTGAAAAGTACGATAAAAGTTGTTCGATGATGGGCAGTTTTGATGCGATCGTAGGCATCGATAGTATACTAATAGAGCCAATGCCAATCGCTAGTACGGCCGCCGCCGCCCATTTAGATACATGGTAAGCCTTTTTAGGTTCTCGTAAAACATGTTGAATGACGGTTTTTACCTCGTTATTTGACACGTCAAAAGGTTCAATTTCATCAATATCGATACGCAAAAAATCTTTTTCACCATTCAAGATAAACACTCCTTTAACTTTGGATTTTTCGCTAGCTTTTTCTTTCCACGATAAAGCCGGTTTTCAACTGCGGCTTTGGAAATATGTAAAATGTCAGCGATTTCGCCATTTGTGTAATCCAAATAATATTTCATTAAAAATAATTCACGCTCTGAAGGGGGCAAATGGAGTACTTCAATCAGCAATATTTCTTTTTCAAATGACTTTTCCAAATGTATTTCAATATTGTCTTGCGAAATTTGTGGAGGTGCCTGCTCGATTGAAACGGTATCTTGATATTTTTGATGTTTTCGATAAAGTTCGATTGCTTTATATTTTGCGATTATACCAAGCCATTTTTTAAAGTCTGTTTCATCGCCCTCAAATTGATGACACTTTTGCCAAATGAGCAAAAATACATCATTTGCACATTCTTCGACTAGCATATGTCCGAAACTGTCGCCTAAAATTTTATGCGCGATTGCTTTGACATACCCTAAATATTGCTGGACTACATAACGGAGTGCTTTTTCTTCGTGTTGTTGTAGTCGTTGGATAAAATCAACCATGTTTTTCCTCCTTTTCATTCTTCTATCTACTATAACGAAATATTTTCCAAACACTCTCGCTAAAAATGAAAAATGTCCTTTATGATAGAAAGGGTTAGACGAATATGTAAACCGATGATGGTGAAAGGAAATGAACATGGAATTATTAAAAGTTTTTGATGAGCAAAAAAATGAAATCGGTGTTACTTCTCGAGATGAAGCACATATCAAAGGGCTATGGCATGAAGTATTTCAATGCTGGTTAGTCAGTAGAGAGCATGATAAGGACTATATTTATTTGCAATTGAGAAGTAAGGAGAAAAAAGATTATTCGGCACTTTTCGATATTACGGCGGCAGGACATTTATTGTTTGATGAAACGGTAGAAGATGGAGTGAGAGAATTGCATGAAGAGCTTGGCATTGAAGTGCAATTTAAAGATCTCCTTTCATTAGGTGTAATTCCGTCCTGTATGGAAAAGGCGAACTTTATCGACAATGAGTTTGCGAATGTATTTCTGTATATGCGGAACGGGTCATTTGAGCAGTTTAACCTGCAACTAGAGGAAGTAGGGGGAATTGTCAAAGTGCCGTTTGCTGATTTTCAAGCACTTTGGCAAGACAAGCTATTATCAATTGAGGTGACAGGATTTGAAGTAGGGCTTGCTGGAGAGCAAATTACAATAACTAAAATAATAGGGAAAAAGGATTTGGTACCACATCCGGCTTCCTATTATATAACCGTAATTGAACGAATCGAGCAATATTTGAAGTAAGTATTAAAGGGCGATGATAGCATCTACAGCTAAACGTTTCTAAACAGTGTATCTGCTGTTTATGATCTGAGGCTCAAAAGAAAAACAAATTGCAATTAGTATCAAATAACTTTCAAAAATCACCATATAAGGAGATTTAAAATGCTTGCATACCTTCAATAGTGTGAGATATGCACGCATTCAATATATCATAACAACCAATCGTAGACACCCGCTGGCCTTCTTAAAGAAAATGAAATATGAAGTGCTTTGATGAAAGGCTACCTAACACTCTTTCATGTTACCCATCGCTTCTTCATATAAAATGTGAAGCCCTAACTGTAATTCGCTGTCGGAGGCGTAAGCATAGGAGAGGCGAATGTGATAGGTATCTTTTGGTTCATAAATATAGCCGGGATTAATGAGCACTTTTTGCTTTAATAGCTGAAAGAAAAAGTCTGTCGTAACAATTGGCTGATTAAACCGAATCCATATATAAAATCCGCCTTTTGGAGATTGCCAAGAGGCGATATTCGTAAAGTATTGCTTCAACAATGCTTCCATCAGTACCGCTCGCCGTTGCAATTCTATTTTTAGCTCCTGTAAGTGTTGCTCATATAACCCTGTCGTTAACCAATGGGTCACAATTTCTTGTGAAAAGGCACTGGAGCCATAATCCATCTGCATTTTAATATCAGCTAATCTCTTAATAACCGGGGATGGTGCGACAACCCAGCCAATGCGTAATCCCGGACTTAATGTTTTGGACATACTGCCTAAATAGAGCACCTGTCCTGCTGTGTCAATTGCTTTTAAAGGTGGGGTGAGTTCTTCAAAGGCAAGTTCAAAATAGACATCATCCTCAATGATTGGTAAATGTAATGTCTTGCACATGTGATAAAATGATTGTTTTTCTTCCATAGACCAAATAGCACCTGTTGGGTTATGTAAGGTAGGGATAGCATAATAAATACTTTGACGTCGCCCTCGCCTTTTATCGATCGCTGTTTCATTTCGATTCGATGGATAGACACTTTGTAACTCCATGCCGAATGATTGGAAGGGATGAATTGAATTTAAATAAGAAAATGGATCTTGAAACACGATAGAGCCGGTTTCTAATAAGCCAACTGCAATCAGCTGTAGTGCCTGCAATCCACCAGAAACGATGCAAATATTGTCAGGGGATGCTGTAATATCACGCTTTTTTAAATACTGACAAAGCGCTTCTCGCAATGGTAGGCTTCCTTGCGGAGAGGAATAGCCAATCGTTCTACCATCTAACTGCAATTGTTGTAAGGAAGCTTGGATTTTTGCAGTAGGTAGTAAGTTTGGCGCTAATTCACCTGTACTAAGACGAATAATCGAATCGTCTTGTTCACACTCATTAATGACTTGGATTGTTTGGTAATTTGGTTTATGAATACTCGCTTCAATATATTTTTGCCAATTCGGCTGTTTTTGTTTGACTAGTATGTTCCAGGAATCATTGGATACATAGGTGCTCGACCCCACTTTAGAAGAGATAATTCCATCTGCCTTTAATTCATCCATAGCTTCTTGGATCGTACTACGATTGACCCCGAGCAGGACAGCTAACTGTCTTTGAGTTGGTAGCTTCGTCCCACTCGGCCACTCGCCACTTTGTATATTTTCTGTAATCCACTGGACAATTTGTTTAGATAGACTAATAGACAACGTACGATCCGGTTTCCAATGCATTTTTAAGCCTCCTTTAAACTGGGTGGGTAAATAACCAACCAATTGGACCTTTTATTGTAGTTATATCATAGATACGATAGAAAAGAATAGGAGTTGAAAAGATGGAACCGATACTACATGGCATTATTTTAGCCTTTGGACTCATTTTACCTTTAGGTGTTCAAAATGTATTCGTATTTACACAAGGGGTAATGCAACCGAGCGTAATAAGAGCATTACCAGCTGCGGTAACTGCGGCGATTTGTGATACGATTTTAATTATGTTAGCGAGCTTAGGATTATCTATTATCGTGTTACAATTCGAATGGCTTCGTTTCGTATTGCTAATCGGAGGGATTATATTTTTAATTTATATGGGCTTTGTCATTTGGCGTTCAAATGTCACAGCGTTGGACGATAAAGAGGCATTGCCGATCAAAAAGCAAATCGTTTTTGCACTATCTGTTTCCTTGCTAAACCCACATGCTTTGCTAGATACAATTGGCGTGATTGGCACAAATGCCGTCAAATACAGTGGACAAGAACAGTGGTTATTTATATTCGCCTGTATTTTAATTTCTTGGCTATGGTTTTTTAGCCTTATGACGACAGGCGCGCTATTAAAGAAAATGCAAATATCGTCTGTTATATTTACATTATTTAATAAACTATCAGCCATTTTTATATGGGGGACTGCTTTCTATTTATTTATAAGTTTGCTGAAATAAATAGGAGTAAGAAAAATAGGCGCAGTAAACGAGTAAAACAAATTTATCACACAAAAAGGGGTACATCTCTTAAGGACAAGAGACGTACCCCTCTACTATTTTACGGCAACAAATCGTAGACGCCAGTAATCAGCAGTCCATGTGCCGTCGTGATATAGCTGTGGACGAAGGATTGCTTCGCATTCGGCATAAAGCGTTTCTTTTTCAGTGTCGGTTAAATGCTTTAATAGATTGTTGCTGAACATCATTAGCCAATTTCGAATCCCATCTTCCCCTACAAGAGGCGTTGGACGTTCATAATGTTCAATGGCCACAATCTGAAAACCCGCGTTTGTCAGCATCTCTGTCATTTCTTCTTTTGTTGGAAATACCCATGGAAATTGCTCAGCTTTATAAGGTAGTTGCAAGGTTGTAGAGGCTTCTTTAATGGCATTTGTAATCGCCTGAATATTATTGGCACCGCCTAGCTCAGCAACAAAACGTCCGCCATTACGAAGTACCGTATAACAATTAGATATGACTTGCTGCTGATTTTTCATCCAGTGCATCGCCGCATTGGAAAACACAGCATCAAATGGCGTAGGGAAGTGAAAGCTTTCGGCATCCTCTACATGAAACGTGCAGTCCGGATATTTTTCCAGTGCCTTTTCAATCATCGAACTAGCCGCATCAATGCCGATTACAGTTGCACCACTTTTAGCTATTTCAAACGCAAGGTCACCCGTGCCACAACCAACATCTAAAATTTGCTCTCCCTTTGTCGGCTGTAAAAGTGATACAAGGTTTCCACCAAAGTTTGAAATAAACTGGTGCTTGTCATCATATAATTGTGCATTCCATTGTGTCATCTCATCATCTCCCTTGTCATTTACATTAAGTATATCGTTTATACAAAAAATGTAAATAATAGGTTTAAATGAAACTATTTTCTCGCTGAATCGTAGAAAAAATAAGAGAGAGGGATGGTTCATGATTTCAATACATATTAAAGAAGCTGGATACACGCAAGGAAAAACTGTTATAAACGATATCGAATTTTCGCTACCGGCTGGTCAATTAATCGGTTTGATTGGGGCAAATGGCGCTGGGAAAAGTACGACAATCCAATCAATGATGGGGACGATTCCTTATTTTCAGGGAGATATTCAGATCGATACATATGGCTACGTACCAGAGCGCCCGATATTATATGAATATTACACATTATGGGAGCACATTGATTTATTAATTCGCACGGTTGGTCAAGATGAAAATGAATTAAAACAACAGGCAAAAGCATTATGTAAGGCATTTCGTTTAGAGGATAAATTGCATGACTATCCGATTCACTTTTCAAAAGGGATGCAGCAAAAAGTGATGCTCGTGTTAGCTTTAACGCCAATATATGAATTGTATATTTTAGATGAGCCGTTTATGGGGCTTGACCCGCAAGCGATACGAAAATTGATTGAACTGATCGAGGATTACAAAGGGCGTGGGGCTGCAATTTTAATGTCGACACATGCCCTGGATACGGCAGAGAAAATTTGTGACGGATTTATTTGTATGCATGACGGAGCCATTTTAAAGCAAGGGACACTTCAATCATTACAGCAATATGAAGGGCAGCCGTTGCTAGACATCTTTGATGAGCTGATTGCAGGTGTGACAGATGGAGCTATTTAAAACCCGTCTATTACAGCAATGGCGATTTCATCGGAAGCTATTTCGTAGTGTTGCAGATTGGACAACTTATATGTATTTGTTCATTCCATTTGGAGCCTTTATCTTTTTCTTGTATAAGGAAACGATATTAAACGGAGCGTATGGCTTTTTTCACTATGTGCCAGCTGTACCCTTTATTTTTTTACTTCTTTTACTAGGAAGTATGGGATACTTGCGGACATTTGAAGAGGCAGCGGATCGGCTGTTTTTATTGCAACATCAGCGGGCATTTCGTCAGTTAAAGCGAAGTGCTTTTATGTATTCGATGTTGATACAAGCTGTTTATGTGAGCCTTTGTTTACTAGCACTTTTACCACTGTTGGTGCATCATTATCAATTTACGGCACTTGCCATTGGTCAAATCGTTTGTAGCATGATGCTGTACTTTTTAGTGAGTAAATCTTTTCATTTTCATAAGTGGATAAAAGCGATTGTTCAACTATTGATCGGAGCGGGGCTAACAGGGATGGTTGTCTATGTGAGCTTTAGTACTGTATCCATCACGATATTGCTCATCTTTAGCTGTATCGTGTATTACGAAAAGAACCATATTCGTTCGAATCGCTATTTTGACCAGCATATCAGTGTGGAACGAGAGGCCTATTATCGATGGCAAGCGCGTATTTTCATGGTAAACCCAGAGCTGGGAAGTTTAATGCCTGAAAAGCATTCATTAAAAGCGCCGCGTTTTTTAAAAGGAAGATTGTTTAAACGGTCAAATGATGCGACGTCTGAGCTGATGCTAAAGACATTAATTCGTAATAAGCGTTATCGATGGGGATATGTACGTTTAGTAGCGACGACTATTCCTTTGTATTTCATCTTGCCGTTATGGGCAGATATGACGTTACTGATGTTATCCTACTATATGTTAAATAGCTGGTTAGTCTCGGTCATGGAAGAAATAAAGGGACATGCTGTTTTTAAAGTATTAACAATACAAGAGACTGCATGGCATATGTCGTTACAACGGATAAAAAGCTATGCTATAAACTATGTGCTTCTCTTTATCGCTATAGTCATACTACTGGAAAATATTTTTAGTTAATAAGTTGCGAAATTACTAACAATAGTTGAAATAAGAGGAAATAGGGCTATAATACAAGAGCAACTAGACAATAGAAAATTTTTAGTAATCGTTTTGGCGAGGAAATAAGTGGAATAATATAAGGTATATACTATTTTTAAGATGCATCATTTAGTATCCTTATTTGTCGCAGAATGTATTGTGAGAGATAGCTAGTTTGGCTTAATACCGAAATGGTAGAGGGGGGATTTTTTTGGACAAGAACATGATGAAAAAGGAAATAATCAGTTGGTTGAACGCGATAGGCGCGGCGATCTTACTGACAGTTGTTTTGCGTTATTTTATTTGTACACCTATTCTCGTTGATGGTGCCTCCATGCTACCGACAATTGACAGTGGGGATCGTGTCATTGTTAATAAAATTGGTCCAAAATTATCCCAATATGACCGTTTTGATGTCATTGTTTTTCGAGTAGATGAGGATACAAATTATATTAAACGAATTATTGGCTTGCCTGGTGATCATATTGAATATAAAAATGATGAGCTGTTTATTAATGGCGAGAAGTTTGAAGAGCATTATTTGGAAGGACATAAAGTAGCTTTAGCCGATACGGATATACTTACGGAAGACTTTAATTTACAGGAGTGCTTAGAGGAAGAAATAGTACCAGAAGAATGTTATTTTGTACTCGGGGATAATCGCAAGAGTAGTATGGATAGTCGGAATGAACATGTAGGTTTTGTAGCCCGAGAACAAATCATCGGTACGGTTGATGTAGTCGTGTGGCCACTCCATCATTTAAGCTTTATTCAAGATTAACAAACGATTTGATAAAGACTTTGAAGAATATTATTGGTATAATTTGTATAAGTTTTTGGTGATTGATCAAGGATTAGAGGTGTAGAAAATGTTTGATTTTTTGATTATAACGATGATAGCATCTATCCCATTAACAGCGATTATTACAGCGCATCGTCGAGGACAGGCGAAAATACAAGTAAAAATGCTAGAAAAAGAAATCGAACTAGAACAGCTTCGACTAGAAACATTCAAAGTGGAAACAGACAAAATGAAGCTAGATCTCGAGCAATCCAAGCAAATGTACTTAGATACACAAAAACAAATTGCGTATCAAAATGAAGAAAGATAGAAAGTATGCCCTGTTAGTGTCCATTGGATAAACAGATGTGAACGTCAAAACAAGCTAGGTTCATATGAAACCTAGCTTGTTTTGTTTAGTAGAATGCGAAGTTTTTCTGAATATTTGTTAAATTATGATAATTAATACATAAAAATATTATAATAGACTTTAAAGAATGATTAATTAAGTAAATACAAAAGTGAGGTGAGACCCTGCTACTTAACCGCGAGTGGGAGGGAAAGTATGAATAAAATATTAATCATTGAAGATGACTGGGATATTAATGAAGTGCTTGTACTCTATTTAAAAAATGCAGGATTTGAAGTGTATGCCGCTACAACGTTAGCAGCTGGTGAAAAACGATTATTTGAAACGCCGGTTGATCTTATTTTGCTTGATGTTAATTTACCAGATGGAAATGGATTTGATTTTGCAAAGAAAATCCGTAAGCATTTCGATACCATTATTATTTTTGTGACGATTCATCATTATATCGAACAAAAATTACAGGGATTTGAAGTTGGCGGTGATGATTATATTACAAAGCCATTTATTCCAAAAGAGGTTGTTGCCCGTGTCCAAGCACAGCTACGCAGAAAAGGCACTACAATAAATGAGCAGATTATTGAACTAGATAATTTACGAATTGACTTAAATCAAAAAGAGGTATACAAAGACGGTGAACGTGTCAATTTATTTACGAAAGAAAAGAAGCTACTTTTTTATTTAGTTGAAAATGCCAATAAAGTCGTTAGCAGTGAGCAAATTATCAATGAAGTATGGGGCTTTGACGGAATTGCTGATTCGAAAACAGTTGCTGTACACATTAGCACTTTACGGCGTAAAATAGGGGATTCGTATTCTAAAGGCAGCTGGATACAAACGGTGAGAGGATTTGGATATAAATTTGTGATAAACGAATAATAACCTTTCACAAAAGTATTTGCACTAGCCACACGTTCCTTACTTCTAAAGGAGAGAACGGTTCATTTGCGTAGATAATTGAAGATTCCGAGTAAAGAGGCATTAGGTAAAAGGAGATTTTAGTTATGAGTTTACAAGCGGTTCAAACATTTTTTGCAAACATTGGTCGCGAGGAGGATATCGTTGTCCATGCCCAAAGCACAGCATCTGTACAAGAGGCAGCAGAGGCAATTGGTGTACATCCAGCACGCATTGCGAAAACACTTTGCTTCCAAGGAAAAGATACACCCATTTTAGTTGTTGCAGCAGGTGACACGAAAGTAGACAATGCGAAATTTAAGCAAACATTTACGGTAAAAGCAAAAATGCTTGATCTTGATCGTGTTTTACAGGTGACGGGACATTCTATTGGTGGCGTTTGTCCTTTTGGGCTAGTAACAGATGTACCTGTATATGTAGATGCGTCGTTAAAACGTTTTACAACGGTGCATCCCGCATGCGGCAGTTCAAATTCCTCTATCGAATTAACGGTAGATGAGTTAAAACTATACGCCCATGCACAAGGGGAAGTCGATGTGTGTAAAGATTGGGATCCAGCATTAGCCGAATAGTACATAGGACAAGCTGCGGTAGCATTTTAATATTTTGGGTGTATAAAGTTTGATAAGAATACCACAATAAATCTGTAATTTGAAAATACATGATGGAGGGGTATTTATGTCAAACAAATATCAAGCAAAGCCAGATGACCGTACAAACAATGTTGAGCGTTTACAATCGATGGTCAAAAATACGATGGAAAATATGGAAGCTGCAGAAGAAACGATGCTCTATGCAAGCCCTGAAGAACGAGCGCAAATTGAAGCGAAAAATAAACGGCGAGAACAGTCCGTTACAGCAATGCAAGAGGAAATTCAAGATGAAAAAGCAGCTCGTGAACAAGGCTATCAATAGAAAGTTTAACTATAAAAACTATACAAAAACGCTAGCGACATTGTCATCGCTAGCGTTTTATTTGTGAATAGGCAAGTTAGTGATTAGCGTAAGCACTAGCACTAGCTTCTTGCTCCCTTTCGTAATAAAAAATGATTTTCTGCATCCTTTTGTTTAATTACATCGTATAAGGGTATTTTATACATAGATGATAAAGTGAAAGGAGAGAGGATTGTTGGATAATTCGTTACAAAATCAAGCATTAGACATCTTATCAAAGCATTCCATTGGTGTCATGGCCACTGTGTCAAATGGTAAACCAGATTCGCGCTATATGACATTTGCACATGATGGGTTTACTTTATACACGGTGACCCCAAAAGATTCTGAGAAATTAGACGAGCTGAAAAAGAACCCTCATACCCATATTTTATACGGGTATGAACATGAAGAGCTAGGAGAGACCTTTTTAGAAATTGAAGGGAAAGTATCAGAATCGAATATCGATGAGATGAAAGAGCGCATTTTATCAAATTACAAAGGTGATTATTTAAACGATGCGTCATCTCTCGTGTTATTAAAGATTGAGCCAGAGCGTCTTCGATTTATGAATAAAAAGGGAGATAACCGAGAGGAAATCAACTTCCATTAAGAAGGGATGAGGCGGATGGACAATTTACAAGAGCAAATATTAGATATTTTAGATAGCAAAAAAATCGGATCCATGGTTACAGTAAAAGGCGATAAGCCTTATGCACGTTACATGACTTTTACCAATAGAGGATTTAAGCTTTATACGATGACAGAAGATGATTCTTCAAAAGTATTGGACCTCGAAAATAACCCGCATACCCATATTTTGTTTGGCTACACAGAATCAGATGCAGATGCTCCTTATCTCGAAATTGAAGGGAAAGTGACAGACTTTATCGATGATGAATTAAAATTGAAAGTCACTAATTTCCTGCGTGGAGTAATGAACGATGATGCACATGATATGATTACACTAGAAATTGAGCCTACTTGCATTCGGTTAATGAATAAACAAGGACAACCACCTCAAGAATTAACGTTTCCGTTATCTTAATTGAGAGGCGATCTTCCATCGGGGGAGATCGCCTTTTATATTAAGAAAAGCCGTTCTCGTGTTATGCTAGGAAGAAAGGAGTGAGAAGATGCTAGAAAAGTTACAACCCTTTGTTGATCAGCAACTTGCTCGAATTGTCCAGCAAGATGAGATTCAATTTATTTATGACATTAGCGGCGAATTAGTCGGAGAAATACATATGGAAGAAGGACTGCTTCAGCGCATTGATTTTTATAATGTGGATGCTTTAATGGAGCAAGGTGTACCGTTAACAAACAGTGCCATGATGGATGCCATTGTGCGTCCCAATCATGCGCTATTTGAAATAGAGAAGAAAGAAATTTCGACAATCGCTTGGCGTATAAAGGAAGCGCTGGATGATCGTGATTTAAAGCTCGACGTAATTGTGGACTTTGATGCGAATTATTTAGCTATATTTGAAGAAGTGGAGCCGCGCTATCGACTCGCTTTGCCGAATTCAGGTCTTCAGTTATCGATTAAACGTGACGGGACGTTAGCAAGTGCAACATTTATGCATGAACATTATACCGTACAATATCCAGAAACGATGATTTCTCCTGAGGAAGCAAAAGCTATTTTGTTACAGCAACCACTCATGCAGTTAGCGATTCATATGGAAAATGCTTGGCATTATGTGTATGTACCAGCATACGATGTGTATGGTGTAGGGGTAGACGGACACGTAAAAAAGATGAGCGAATGGCCTGAAATGATAGGATTTGGCTATGATGTATTGCCGGAAGTACATATAGATGAGCCGCTTGAAATATTACTGCTTGGTGGGAGACAGGGCAATGTGGAATACACGGAACAGGAGGCAGAGGGTTACTGGGACATTATTGTTGAGGAAGAAGTGGCACAATGTGTAGTAGAGCAACCGTTAATTCGTGCTTGTCAGGCGTTAAAGTATGCAGTAGGGGAAGCGTATGAAAAGTATAGGTTTGAACGAACACCAAATACCGATTCTGTATACAGATATGCCCCTTTTTGTCTAGACGAAGTGGAAAATGAATCCACAACGTACCGGTTCGTATACGAGCATCAAGGGGTTTATTTATCGGAAAAAGCATCGGAAATCGTTGTGCATAACGAAACAGGGCATATACAATCGATGGTGATTTCCACGATTCCTTATGAGCAATTAAATGCGCTACCAAAACCGATGATTACACTGGAAGAAGCCAATGCTACCGCGAAACAATATGTGGATGTAGCATTAACAGTAGAGCGAGCAGATTTAGAAAGGAATGTATACACCTTAATGTATAGCGTGGATTATCCGCATTCTCCAACAGGCGGACATATTGAATCGATTAATGCTTATACAGGTACGATTACATATGTTGAAACAGGATTTGTTTCAATAGATGAAGAAAGTTAAATATATAATAGAATGAAAATCTTCTACGTAAAAAGTTATTACGCTAGGAGATTTTTTTATTAGTCGAAAGTATAAGTTTCATGGGTATCCACAAAGATGTGTTCTTCTAATAAGGAAAACTATTTTGATTGACATGTATATTTTAAATGCCGTGGTCTCATAATGGTAAAAATAGATAATGCGAAATTGTTATATTTTATAAAAATTGAGAATAGTTAATAATGAGGTTGTAGAATGAGGAGGAATGGACAGATGTTTGAAGTAGGACAATGGGTGTCATATCGACAAACTCCGGCTTTTATTTTAGAGGCAAATAATATAGAAAAAAAATATTTAATTCAAGCACCAAAAGTGTCGAAGTTATCATATTGGATTCCGGAAGATTATTTAAGGACAAACGAGGAAGTCCAATTGTTAGAAGAAGATATTTACGAGTTAAAAGTAGTAGCCATTAAAACGGGGGATTTACAATGGTATCGTGAATTATCACAACAATATCAATAAATAAGGGTGCTTCGTCAATTTCGCGAAGCACCCTTTTACTATAGTTTAAATCGACTTACGGCCGTAGCGAGTTCGTTGCTTAAGTTGTTTAATTGTTCCGAAGCAATGGCAACGGAGTGAATCGCTGTCAGTTGCTCATTTGAAGTGGCACTTACTTCTTGGCAGGCAGCAGCTGATGTTTGGGCATTTGCAGCCATTTTTTCAATAGTCTGTAGCACTTCATCTTTGTAGCGATTGACGCCATCTATTTCGTGGTGAACGGCTACAAACGATTCATTAATACGATCAATACAATTTGCTAAATTCGTAAATAGGTTACTTGTATTTTCAACAATATTATTCGATTCATTAAATGTCTGTTGCATATCATTCATACGCTGAGAGACAATCTGGGACTCCTGTTGAAGCTGTGTAATTGTCTGTTTCACTTGTTCTGTTGCGTCAGCAGATTGTTCAGCTAGCTTTCGTACTTCATTGGCTACAACAGCAAACCCCTTACCATGTTCCCCAGCACGAGCCGCCTCAATCGATGCGTTTAAGGCAAGTAAGTTTGTTTGAGCCGAAATGGCACTAATCGTATTCATAATAGAATCGATGGAGCCAATTTTATGCTCTAATGCAGTAATGACCGTACCCATTTGTTGTAATTCTTGCTCTGAATGTGCAAAGCTTGTTAGAAGAAGCCCCATTTTTTCACGACCCCCTTCATTTAATTCGCCAGCTTCAGCAGTAATAGCCTCGGTAGCGTGAGAGCGTTCGTTTATGTTGTGAATTTTTTCGGCTAATGTCGTAGATTGGTCTGTAACTGCTTCAGCATTGGTAGAAGATTCTGATGCACCGATCGCAATTTCATTGACCGCGGATGAAACTTCGATTGCAGATGCGCTTGTTTCTTCCGCCATTGCACTTAAATGATGCGAACGTTCCTCTACATTAGCAGATGAATTTTTTACGACTTGAATAATATTTTTCATATGATGAATCATGTCGTTAAAATGATGTGCGAGGCGACCGATTTCATCGCGACTTTTTACATCAATATGTACGGTTAAATCACCGTCTGATACGCGCTCCATTAATGTGCCGAGCGTATAAAGCGGTTTAATAATACGTGAAATGAAAAAGTACAGTACAACAAATGTGACGACTAAAATCAAAATGGTAATAATGAAAATAATTTTTTGAATATCTTTCGCGACCGTTTGTAACTGATCAATCGTGTAAATCGCACCTACTGTCCAATTTAAGTCAGGAATCTTTTGATAAATAATGATTCGATCTTCGCCGTCAATTGTTGATTCTAATTTATTCGTGTCGTTTGTATTTTTCATTTGCTGGACAAAGTCATAGTTTGCGAGGCTCGCACCGGCTAGGGTAGGGTGTGCAACAGCTATAGCGTTGTCATCTAATATAAACGGATAGCCTTCATAACCTATTTCAAGTGCAGATACCATGTTTGTTAAGCTTTCTAGTAAAATGTCGACCCCTAGTACACCGATAAGTTCGTTTCCAGCATAAACCGCTTTCGAACCAGTGATGGCATATTGACCTGTCGCCGCATCAATATATGGGTCGGACCATGTAACAACAGATGGATTAGCCATGCTATCGATATACCAACTACGAGTAGTCGCATCGACGTCTTTAATGCCATCAAAATGTGGTTCAAATAAAATGTGATCTGCCTGTGCAAAATAAATGCCTGAAGCTTCCCCGTAGTGATGCATAAATGTCGCGAACTCTGTACGAAGTGTTTTGTCTGCTTCGTCAAATAACACTTCATTTTCTTTGAAATAGGTAATGACTTCATCTGATTCCGCATATGTAAGCAATACTTTTTCATAAATACCAAGTGCTGTTGTGACGTTATTTGAAAGTTGGTCGACAAGCGATTTGCTTTGTTCGACAACGCTTTCTTCTGTTTTGTTTGTAATAATAATGGAACTAATTGAAGCTAAGGAACTTAATCCAATCACGACAATTAAAATAACAATACCTATAATTTTCCATTTGACGGATAATTTCATCCATCTTGCCCCCTTTTTTAACATAACGATACTTATTCTAACACTTTAGGATTTTTAGTAAAGGATAAATCGGTCTTTTGTCTGTAAATTGATTGTATGAAATATTGAAACTTTTGGGGGAGAAGTTCGTATGGTAAAGTAAGGGTAAGCCTTTAACTGTAGAACGGAGGAATTGTAATGACTGAAATGAAAAATCCACTCTTTGACGATTTGGATGCAAGAACGTCAACACCAGAACAACCAAAACAGGAAGTAATGGAAGCTACACCAACACAATTAGTATCGAATGAGGAATTATCACAAATTCGACAACGACAAATCAAACTAAAAACGGAGCCCCGTGTTTTACAGCTAGCTGACAAAATTGATGTAAATAATCAAATTGCTGTACTAGAGTTTGGGAAAGAAACAGCGAAGGGGATTTCTACATTTTCTGATCGTATGTTAGCGACAATTAAGACAAGTAATCTTGAAAAATCAAGTACGCTGTTAAATAACTTGAATAAAATTATGGACCGCTTTGATCCAAAAGAGTTTATGGAAGAGGAAAAAAAGGGCGGCTTTTTAAAACGTTTATTTAATCGTAGCAAAGAACAATTAGAACGTATTTTAGCGAAATACGATAGTATGAGTAAAGAAGTGGACGCTGTTCATACGGAAATTCAAAAGTATGAAATCGAAATGAAGCGTAATACCATTGAATTAGAGCAAATGTATGATGAAAACTTAAATTATTTCCATTCATTAAGCGAGCATGTAGCAGCGATTGATGTGAAACTAGAGCAATTACAGGCGTATTTACCAACGATTGAAGCGAGAGGCAATGCAGGCGACCAAGAAGCATTAATGCAGGTTGATACAGTTCGTCGTAATATGGAACTGTTAGAGCAACGGAAATATGATTTAGAAATGGCACAGCAAGTCAGCTTCCAATCTGCGCCACAAATCCGATTGATGCAACAGGGCAATAATAACTTAATTGCTAAAATTAACTCTGCTTTTGTCACGACCATTCCAATTTTCAAACAAGGATTGATTCATGCAGTGACATTGCAGCGCCAAAAACTTGTATCAGATTCGATGGCAGAGTTAGACAAGCGTACGAATGAAATGCTCATTCGCAATGCGGAAAATATTCGCCAAAACTCAGTAAATATTGCCCGTCAATCAGGTGCACCAAGCATTTCTGTGGAAACGATTGAAACAACGTGGCAAACAATTATGCAAGGTATTCAAGAAACAAAACAGATTCAAGCAGAAACAATGCGAAACCGTGAAGAAGGACGTAAACGCATTGAGAAACTGCAATTAGAGTACGAGAAATTAAAGCGCATGTAATAGATAAAACGGAGCTATCCCATCAGTAGGATAGCTCCTGTTATTTAATAGATTTTTTCAACGTCCTCCAGGTAGTAGGAGGATTTTTTATTTGCATTCATAAGCATATTGCTTTAATATAAAGTGTATTAAATTTATCGGAATTAAAGGTATTGAAAATGAGTAAAGGTTGTGACATGTATGACATATGTAAAAGAAAAAGCGAAACGTTACTTAACGAATTTTAATCGATTACCTTCATTAACGACAATGACGCCGCAAAGAGCGAGAGCATTGCGAGCAGCATTGCCACCAGCTACTGTTAAAACAGGTACGGTAGCTACGATTGAAGATCGAACAATTACAGCAAGAGACGGTGCAAACATTCCAATCCGTATTTATACACCAAAAGGGGATGGACCTTTCCCAATTATTATTTATTATCACGGTGGCGGTTGGGTACTAAACGACTTAAGTACATGTCATGCAAGCTGTACATTACTTGCAGAGAAGACAAAATCTATTGTCGTATCTGTGGAGTATCGCTTAGCTCCAGAGTTTAAATTTCCAATTCCGCTACATGATGCATATGATGCGTTCACGTGGGTAAAAAGTGAGGTAACACAACTACAAGGAAATGGTGTTATTGCAGTAGCTGGAGATAGCGCGGGAGGCAATTTAGCTACTTGTGTGGCACTGTTAGCGAAAGAACAACATCTAAGCATTGATGCACAAATTTTACTGTATCCCGTGACGAATTTATCTTATGAAAGTGACTCATATGAAACCTATGCAACGGGTTTTGGACTGGACCGTGATGTGATGAAATGGTTTGGTCAGTATTATATTCGAACAGAAGCAGACGCTAAAAATCCACTAATCGCACCGCTTCATGGAAAGTTAGCCGGCTTACCACCAACATTTCTATTAGTTGCAGAAAATGATGTATTACGTGATGAAGGATTACTTTATGGCAAAAAATTAGCGCAATCCGGTGTAGTAGTCCAACAGTCCATTGCATCTGGACTTGTCCATAGCTTTTTTACTAAAAATGATGTGTTTGAAGAAGAAATTGATGGAACGATTGAAGAAATCGTAAGCTTTTTAGAAACGTATGTTTATTGATCGAGCATGGGCATTAGTAAATATGGATAATTTTTGTTACATTATGGGGCATTCCTAAAAGTATAGAAAAGGCAATTCGGTTTCGACTCGAATTGCCTTTTTTATTATTGATTTTGGGGATAGGGAAAGTCAGGTTTTTTATAGCTACACGGACAAGAAACAATGTAGAAAGATTAGTACGTAACACTTTTAGCAATCGTACCTCTTCGTTAACGGTTAAGTGCTATTAGATTTGAAGTATTAGGTGGATTACAGATGTGTTGATTTTATAAATATTGATAGATGGTAAGCGTGATTTTTTAGTGGAATGGTTGATAAAAAGTGCTTGCTCGTTGATGGGAGCGGAGGCGACTCGACTCCAGCAGGAAAAGCTGAGCCCGCGGAAGGCGAGTTAGCCATAGTGGAAATCAACGTATTCCAATAAGCTTGTGAATGATAAAAGGGAAATCAATACACGTAGATGGATCATTCTTTTTCATAAAAATAATCATGGAGCGGTAGCGAAAAGCCGATACTGCCAAGTGTACCCCCTAGCCATTTAGGTACAAAATCGGATAGTTCAACGTTTGTTAAATAGATCCCTTCTCGTGATAAGACCTTTTTAACAGCAGTGACAAATTCATGTAATGTAAAGGACTCTCCAAGGTTCAGTTTTTCCTCATAATCCTTTGTTAATTGCTGTAGTAAGTAAAAGGTATGTTCGTCCATATTGGTTGAAATGACATATTGGTATATGGCATATTTTTGATGGTTAGCTGCTAAGTTTTGTAAAAGTTGAATTTGAAAATCTTGACGTGCAATTTGTTTTTCAAGTGCTTGTAGTCGTTCTTCAATCGTTCTATACATATATTCACCTCACTTTAGTTTTTTAGTTAAAGCACATCGGTTATGTTCTATTATATCAAAAAGGTGCTATATTTTATCTGAAATAGATGCTAGACTATGTCGAGTATAGAAATTTGAGTAATGGTTCGAGATATTGAGGTGTTTTTATGGACCGACTAAAAGGAATTTTAATGATTATTATAGGATCGATATCCTGGGGAGCAACAGGTCCGATCATGGAATGGTTATTATCTACAACAGAAATAACCCCTTCGTTTATGCTTGCTGTTCGATTAATTATTGCAGGCACATTGTTATTAGCCTTTTTACATGTAAAGGGTACAAATGTGTTTGCTATTTGGAGACAAACGGCATGGCGTAACCAGTTACTTATATTTAGTATCATCGGCATGCTAGGGCTACAGTTTACATTTGTAAAAACGATTGAAGAAAGCAATGCGATTGTTGCTACATTATTACAGTTTTTAGCGCCTATTTTTATTATACTATATGTGTCGATTGCGCATAAAAAATGGCCACCGAAAGCACAAGTGATAGGCATTATCGGTACATTGTGTGGCCTCTTTTTGCTACTGACGAATGGCTCACTCAGTTCATTAATGGTGAGTAAAACCGCACTTATATGGGGTGTTGCAGTAGGCTTTACGTATGCATTTTACACATTATATCCAGCACGTCTGATGAAAGAGTGGGGCGTATTAGTCGTTGTCGCGTGGGGATTTTTACTGAGTGGAGTCGAGCTATCTATAATAGGGAGAATTTGGGCGACAGATGAGTGGGGGTTACTTGCTAATTCAACAGTAATTTGGATGATCTCAGGGCTTGTGATTTTTGGCACCGTTGCATTCGTGTTATTTTTAAGCAGTATGAAATATATTACGGCCATTGAAACGAGCGTGTTATCCAGCTTTGAGCCGGTAACTGCAACGATTATTTCGGTAATTTGGCTTGGTTCAGTCATGCAGATGTGGCAAGTTGTCGGCATCATGCTCATGCTTGTGTTTGTAGCGTATTTATCAATTGCTGGCAAGAAGGAATAAGATAGAAAATTTAATCGTTTTTTATAAAAAAGTGTTCAGCATCTAGGTAGCTGAACACTTTTTATTTTGAGAGGCGCAGCGGGAAATTTTACGTACTTCACTTTCGCACCGCTAAATAGATCATCATTAAAATAATTAATCCTGTCCCGAGCCATTGGAATGTACCGAATGGTTCGCCAAGCCATAATACAGTTGCAAGTACAGCTGTTAATGGCTCGATGTTACCAAGTAAACTCGTTTCCTTAGCTGTTAGTGTTTGCAAGCTTTCAATATAAAACCAAAATGCAAGCATTGTTCCAAAGATGACGACAATGATTAAATAAAAGATTGTCTCGCCTGTCCAAGTGGATACATTCACATCCCAAACAGGATACACTAGATTGATTGCGACAGCCCCGATAACCATTGCCCACCCAACAATTACAAGCGAATCGTATTTTTTTAACAGGGGAATCGCATACAACGTATAAAAAGCGAGTGTAACGCCAGCTAAAAGCCCCCATACAATAGCAGGCATCGGAACAGCGAATGCAGAAACAGAACCGTTTGTTAACAAAAAGAAGCAGCCTAATAATGCAAGTGTTACTGTAACAAAATCTTTCCTCGTAAACGGGAATTTCTTTGTTAGCACTAACCAGACGATAATCATCACGGGTGCTAAATATTGCAATAAAGTGGCAACAGCCGCATTTCCATAATTAATACTTGCTAAATATGTATATTGAACTGCTAGCATACCAACAAGCCCGAAAATGATAAGACGAAGGGCATCAGTTTGCCAAACACGAAAGACTTGTTTGCGGTCTTTAAATATGCTTTGTGTGAGTAGTAGTAAAATGCCTCCGATTAATAATCTGATCGTCACGAGCCAACCGACCCCGACCTCAAACTTTTGGAATAATTGCTGTGACATGGTTCCCCCGATTCCCCAGAAAAAGGCCCCTAGAATCACGAGGGTAAAACCTACTAATTTATTTTTTGCCATAATAACCTCTTACTATATTAATATCATATCGATTGTAGCCCAACTATAGATAAATAGAAAGGAATTGTTAAATATTCTTAAACAATTCTTAAACAATATATTTAAATGCAGTATATTTATGTTAGTATAGAAAATATACAATACATACAAAAAATTGAAAATATTTTACTGAAGAGAGGGATACATCCTTGAAAACATATAAACAAATAGTGCATGAACAGAAGTCATTGTTTTTATATGTTTTACTCACATATATTGTAGCTGCGATAGTAATTATTTTCCGTGAATCATTATATGGCATTTTTGGTGAACGTAATTATGTGACAATTCACCTAATTATTGAAATATTTATTTGTTTTTTCTCGTTATCCATTGCTGTACAAATTTGGTTAATTTCTAAATATAATCCGAAAAATCGCACGATTTATATGGGTGCATTATTTTTAATGACGGGGATATTAGAAGTGAATCACGCAATCGCTTATAAAGGAATGCCTTACTTTATCCAAGAAAGTGGTCCGTATCTAGCTACATGGTTTTACGTTATTCCCCGTGTAATGTTTCCATTAGGATTACTTATCGTCTTTTTATTAGAAGAAAAAGAGGTTTCAAATAGTAGACGAGTACAATCTTATGCGCTCAGTATCATCTTTAGTCTGATCGTAATTGTTATGGTGTATATGCCAACTCAATTATTACCGGTACTTGTTGATGAAAATGGCACAACCGCATTAAAAAACAATTTACAAATGGCCGCTTTGGTTTTACAAATAGCTTTAATCGTTTTACTAGTAAAACGATTAAAAGTTATGCCACGTCGCGCAATACTGATTATCGCTGCATCGCTTTACTTATTATGTAGCGATATTATGTTTGTCTCTTATAAGGATGTATACGATATTTATAATTTTACAGGACATATTTTCCAACTTCTAGCGTATTTGCTCTTGTTTAAAGCGATTTATTATTTAACGGTTGAACAACCATTTAATAAATTAATGGAAGCAAATACATCATTGGAACAGTCAGAGCAAGAGATTAAACAGCTAGCGTATTACGATGAAATAACAAAACTACCAAATGAACGGTATTTAATGGAATATTTATCTGGAAGTTTAAAACTAGGGGAGTCTCAGAAAGCACTTGTTGTTTTTGGGGTAGGAAGATATTACAGTATCAAAAATTCGCTCGGTACGAAATATACAGATAAAATGCTTGTCATGATTACAGAGCGATTACAAAAGTTTTTACCTGCAAATTATGTACTGTGCAAGCTAGCGGAAGATCGATTTGCTATTTTTATAGAAAAACATGATGATTCTCAAAAAATTTACAAGCTTTCACAGCAATTAAAAGAGATGATGGAAGAACCTCTTGTTATCGACCATTTTGCTCTAAATAGTAATGTTGATATTGGGATTTCACTGTATCCAACAGATACGATTCATGAAGAAGATTTACTGCAATTTGCCAAGTTTGCCACACATGAAGCGAAAAAAGAGCCGGAGCGCGTAGCCTTTTATACGGTTGACATGCAAAAAGCACAGTCGAACCGCATTGTGTTAGAAAATGATTTAAAAAATGCGATTGTACGCGAGGAGCTTTTCTTAGAATATCAACCACAATTAAATTTACGCACAGGGGAGATTCGCTCGGCAGAAGCACTTATTCGTTGGCGTCATCCAAAGAGAGGATTAATTTCACCGTTTGAGTTTATTCCAATCGCTGAAGAGAGTGGTTTAATTGTTCCTATTGGCCAATGGGTACTAGAGAGAGCTTGTCGTGAAACAGTAGCTTGGCAGCAAAAATATAAACAGCCGATGAAAGTAGCGGTTAACTTATCGATGGGGCAACTTTATCAAGATGATTTTGTTAATTTTGTAAGGCAAACATTACAAAAAACAAAATTGAAGCCAGAATATCTTCAACTAGAAATTACTGAAAGTATGACGATGAATACAAAGCAAATTATTCCTGTACTAAAAGAGCTGAAAGAACTAGGTGTCGCCATTGCTGTTGATGATTTTGGGACAGGCTATTCATCTTTGGCCTATTTAAAAGATTTCCCAATTGATTGCTTAAAAATCGATCGTAGTTTCATAGGGAATATTTTAGAAAATCCAAACGATGAAGCATTAGTGAGAATGATTTTATCGATGGCAAAGCATTTAAATTTAAAGGTCGTTGCAGAAGGAATTGAAACGGTTGAGCAACTAGACTATTTACTACATAGCGACTGCGATAAAATTCAAGGATACTTTATTAGTAAACCGATTTCGTATACAGCACTTGAAACTGATTTTACAAAAATACAGCAATTCGCAGATGAGCAACTATCTAAGTTGAAAGTAAAGAATTAAGATTAAGGGGATGTCTCGAAAGTAAAAACTTTCGGGACATCCCCTTCACTTTTCGGTAAATATTTACTGAAAAATATTGCTCCTGTGGTGTTCACATTGAAATGTCACCATCCTCGTCGCAAAGGTGTCGTCTCAAATGTCTTTTCAGACGTCCCCTTTGTCCCGATTATTGGTAGAAATTTCGATAGTAGTAAGTAAAGGAGGGTATGCAATGATTACGATTAGTCCAGGTCATTGGAAAGTAGGATCGGGAGCGGTTGGTTTAATCGATGAGGTGACAGAAGCAAGGAAAGTGGTTGATTGGGTTGTGAAATTAATTGAACATCGAGGGATTAAGGTCCATAAAATCGTCGATAATCAATCCAAAAATCAGCGTGAAAACGTACAATTTTTAGTGAGCTCGCACAATAAAACAGACCGAAGAATCGATGTAAGTGTCCATTTTAATGCGATTAAAGGAATTGAAACACGCGCTATTGGAACAGAAGTATTGTATCAAGAGGAAGCAGTTAAGCCACTGGCGACCAATTTAAGTAAAGCAATTGCTACAGCAGCTAGTTTTGTAAACCGGGGTGCGAAAAAACGATTAGATTTAGCTTTTTTAAATAACACAACAAAACAAGCTGTATTACTTGAAATTTGTTTCGTTAATTCTACGGTAGATGTTGCCTTATACGAAAAACATTTTGAAGCAATCTGCCATTCAATTGCGTCCGCACTTGCTGAATATATCCAGCCGGCTGTTCAAATGTTCTCCAGTCCAGCATTGCACAAGCGTGTAGAGGCGATCTTTTATGACAACACGAAAGTGGCGCATTTATTACAGCAAGGAGTAAAAAGGGGTACCTTCTTACCAGTATGGCAAGAAAAACATGTGCAAGGTAACTTAACGCTAATAGATTTTTGTGGATTATGTGTGTTGTTGGGGGAGGAGGAGTAATAGAGGGGATAAAAATAAAAGTATAACTAATAAAATAGAGATGGTGTGAAGCTTGCACCGTCTTTTTCATTTCATAAATAAGGTTCAATACTAAAATCTGTTCTTGATTAAAATGGAAGTGCTTTAAAAGCACATATTTTAATGAAGAGCCTTTTTTATTTATTAAGTAATTCTTCTATAAATCGTCTTAACCCTTTTAGAAGAAGATTATTTCAAATAACAAATTGGCAAGAGATTACAATAAAACGTGTTTTTTTGAAACTTTATGAAAATCTTATCCGTATATGGATTGTAGGTAGAAAGAGAAGGGAGTATTGGCATGGGTTTAAAACTTGAACATGTGACGAAACGGTACAAAGATTTTACCGCTGTGCAAGATTTGAATTTTGAAATTGACAAGGGTGAAATTTTTGGGCTCATCGGACAAAACGGCGCAGGGAAGACGACAACGTTCCGAATGATTTTAGATTTACAGGAAACGACGGAAGGGAAAATTACGTGGGAAGGTACACTAATCAATAAAGTGAATCGAGATCTTTTAGGGTACTTACCAGAAGAACGCGGCATTTTTCCACAAATGAAAGTGGAAGAACAATTATACTTTTTTGGCGAACTACGTGGGATGAAACGCGACGAGCTAAAGCGAGAAATTGATTTTTGGATTGAGCGCTTTGAGCTAGAGGAAAAGCGCAAAGATAAGGCAGAGACATTATCCAAAGGGAATCAGCAAAAGGTGCAACTCATTGCTAGCTTCATCCATAAGCCAAAATTTCTCATTTTAGATGAGCCATTCAGCGGGCTTGACCCGGTTAACAAAGATTTACTGAAAAATGCCATTTTACATCTTCGTGATCAAGGGATGACAATTTTATTTTCCAGTCATCAGATGGACAACGTTGAGGAACTTTGTGATCATTTATGTTTACTAAAGCGGGGTATATCTTTATTTTCAGGCTCATTACTTGATTTAAAGAAGCAGTACGGAAAAACAAAGTTAACGATTCGGACGGAGTTATCTCTTCTTGATATGACGTTACCAGGTGTGAAAGAATGTCAATATGTAAAGGATGAATATGTGCTTACACTAGAAGATGAGCGATTTGCTGAAGATATATTTAAGGTCGTTTCAAATGGGCAATATATTGAAAAATTTAGCCTCGATTATTTATCACTCGATGAAATCTTTAAAGATCAAGTAGGTGGCACACATGTCTAAATTCAGCGTATTACTCAAGCAGCTCTACAAGCAAAAAATTAAATCAAAAACATTTATTTTTTCGACGGCCTTTTACTTATTACTCATTGTTGGTGTGACATTTTGGCCAGAAATCAAAGGGTTATTTACCGACGAAGATCGTCCAGCTGATATTGTTGCATTGTATAATCATACAGAATCAAATGTGACAGAGCACTTTCATGATTCAAGTGATTTAGTGTATGAAACGATTCCGGATATGCAAGCGATTGATCAATCACTTGAGGACGGGGAGTACGTAGCGGCAATTGAGCTGTCAGAAACAGAAGGAAAACTGGCTGCACAAATTTATTCGTATGACCCATTAACGTTTTCCATACAGCAGCAGTTAACAGATAGTATCGAAACAGCTGCACAGCTATTTTCAATTGGTCAGTTAAATTTAACAGATGAACAGGCGGCGCTTCTTCTTGATACAACACCACTGATTGGTATGACAACAGTGAATGTAGTAGAGAATGAGGGCAAATCGACAGAAGAAAAGATGGCAGGAATGCTCGGTTCCTATGCAGCAGGTATTATCATTTATATCATAGTCATTTCATTCTTATCCATTATTACGACAGATGTAGCAAGTGAGAAAGGCTCACGAGCACTTGAAATGTTACTTGTCAGCGTAAAGCCAGAGACGCATTTCCGCTCGAAAGTATTTGGTGTGTTCTTAATCGCACTGACACAATTTACTATTATTTTAGCAGTATTATTCGGTTTGTTGCGCTTTACAGATGATGGCGCAAAATGGGATATGGTCACAAGTTTTCTAGGTGAACTATCAGTTTCCTACTATATTTTTGTGATCCTCTTCTTAGTGTTAACGATTTTACTATATTTAATTATTGGGGCATTATTCGGCTCACTTGTTTCCAAAGTAGAAGAAGGGAATCAAGTGATGATGCCAGCGATGATTGTCATTATTATCGCGTTCTATGTCATGATCGCGGGCATGAATAATCCTGATACAATGCTGATTAAAGTATTTTCTTATATTCCGTTTACAGCAGGAATGGTGATGCCAATGCGCATTGGTGGTACCGATATGGGCATGATGGAACCAATTATTTCATTGGCCGTATTAGGGTTGACAGTGGTTGCTGTTTACTTCCTAAGTCTATCATTCTATAAACGAAGCGTATTAACATACTCAACAGGCGGCGTCATTCAAAAAATTAAAACCGTATTTAAAGTGACAACATAATTCTGTTCCCTCTGAGCGTTTACTCGGAGGGGATTTTTTATTTCATTAATCGAAACACCTCCGCTAAAAACTATTCTAATTTTTCTGAAAATTTGGTAAAATAAACGAATCTGATGGAGGGGTTTCATGAAAATATTTATCAAGCTAGGGTGGTTTTTTAAGGAGCGAAAGCAAGAATATATTCTAGGTATCTCAATGCTTGTGCTAGTGGCGTTATTACAACTCATCCCACCAAAAATAATTGGTATGACGTTGGATGAAATAGGGGCAGGGACATTGACTGCTACATCCCTATTGAAATGGCTTGCTATCATTGTTAGTGTTGCGATTACTATGTATATTTTAAGATACTACTGGCGGAAGAAGATTTTCGGTTCTTCTAATTATTTAGCAAAAGCGTTGCGGGAAAAGTTATTTCGTCATTTGACAAAAATGAGCCCGTCATTTTATCAACAACGTCGTATCGGCGATTTAATGGCACATGCGACAAATGATATTGCGGCTGTACAACAAACGGCTGGAGGTGGGGTGTTAACACTTTTTGACTCTGTGACAACAGGTGGTTTTGTCATTTTAGCGATGGCATTTACGATTGATTGGCGCCTTACAGTAATTGCGCTCCTTCCGATGCCGTTAATGGCTTTATCCACAAGTTATTACGGCAAGCTATTGCATCAACGATTCCGTACTGCACAACAAGCATTTTCCGACTTAAATGATAAAACACAGGAGTCCATATCTGGTGTGAAGGTCATTAAATCCTTTGGTTATCAAGCAGCAGATATCGAAGATTTTCGCCGATTATCAAGTGAGGTTGTAGAGAAAAATGTGCGCGTTGCGAAAATCGATGCTTTATTTGACCCAACGATTAGTTTAGTTGTAGCGATTAGTTATTTTTTAAGTATAGTGTTTGGGGCTAAGTTTATCGTAGAAGAAGTAATGACGGTCGGTGATTTAGTGGCATTCACGACGTATTTAGGTCTCCTTATTTGGCCGATGTTAGCTGTCGGGATGCTCTTTAATATTGTAGAACGCGGAAGTGCATCCTATGAACGAATTGAATCATTACTTAATGTACCAGTAGAGATGGAAGATATGGATGGTGCGATTAATCAGGTACCAAGTGGTGCAATCACCTTTAACGTTCGTTCATTTACATTTCCAGGAGACGCTTATCCAACATTAAAGAACATTTTCTTTGAGCTAAAAGAAGGTGAAACGTTAGGGATTGTCGGTAAAACAGGGGCAGGGAAAACCGCTATTTTAAAGTTACTTCTTCGGCAATTCGATCAATATGAAGGTGAAATTACGTACGGTGGTATAGCGATCGAAAATTACAAAAAAGAAAGACTCCGAGAAGCGATTGGCTATGTGCCGCAAGATCATTTCCTTTTTTCTACAAGTGTATTTCACAATATCGCTTTTGCGAATGAACAGGCATCATATAAACAAGTAGAGCAGGCAGCTAAGTTAGCGCATATTCATGAAGATATTTTGCGTTTCTCCAAAGGATATGACACCGTTGTAGGCGAGCGTGGAGTAGCACTTTCTGGCGGACAAAAGCAACGTATTTCCATCGCACGTGCGTTACTGATGCAACCAAACTTGCTAATTTTAGATGACTCCTTATCAGCTGTTGATGCGAAAACAGAGGAAGCTATTCTTCAGTCATTAAAAGAGGAATGTACTAATTCAACAACCATTATTACTTCGCATCGTTTAAGTGCTATTTCACATGCACACCTCATTCTGTTTATGGCAAGTGGAACGGTTATAGAAAAAGGGACACATAATGAGCTGATGGCGTTAAAGGGGCGGTATTATGAAATGTATGAGCTGCAACAGCTGGAGCAATTAGTGGAACGAGGTGGGGCAGTATGAGTAAACAGACGATTAGTCGCAAGGAGCAAACCGTGATTTTAAAACGGCTCTTTACATACTTATCCCCACATAAAAAGGGGCTTACGCTTGCGCTTATTGTGTTAGTACTGTCGGTCACTGGGGAAGTCATGACACCATATTTAATTAAAGTGTTTATCGATCATCATATTATACCTCGTTATTTTGAAACGGGACCACTTGTTGTGTTAGCGAGTGCTTTTATTGGGATAGAGGTATTAAACGTTATATTCCGCTATTATCAACACTATAAATTTCAAGTCATTGCCTTAAAGGTCGTTCAGCAACTAAGAATCGATGTATTTAGTAAAATACACCGACTTGGGATGCGATATTTTGACAAAGTGCCAGCAGGAGCAATTGTTTCGCGCGCAACAAATGATACCGAAGCGATTAAAGATTTATTTGTGAATATGTTAATCAGCGTCATTCAAGCGGCTTTTTTAATTGTCGGTGTATACGTAGCGATGTTTTTATTAAATCCTGTACTGGCGTTATACGTGCTAATGGTCTTACCGATCATTGTGTACATTATTTATGTCTATCGGAAGTTAAGCGCCGTCGTGTATATGGCAATGCGTGAAAAGCTAAGTGAGCTCAATGCGAAATTATCTGAGTCATTATCAGGTATGAGTATTGTGCAGGCATTTCGTCAAGAGGGGCGTTTACACGAGGAGTTTGATACGATTAATGAAGCGCACTATGATGCGATGATGCGTAATACAAAATTGAATAGCTTATTGCTTCGTCCAATTATCGACCTTGTCTACTTTGCGGCGATTATGGTGTTACTTATGTATTTTGGCATGGCTTCATTTGATACAGCTGTGGAGGTGGGGGTAGTGTATGTGTTTGTCACATATATTAGCCGCTTCTTTGAGCCCATTAATCAGATGATGGAGCAACTTGCCATTTTCCAGCAAGCGGTTGTAGCAGCAAAGCGTGTATTTGAAGTATTAGATGAAACAGATGAGGAGCCGAAGCAATATCCGGTTGAAGCGAAAATTACGGATGGTCGGATTGAGTTTTGTAATGTTACGTTTAGCTATGATGGCAAGATAGATGTACTAAAAAATATTTCGTTTACAGTGTGTCCTGGTGAAACAGTCGCACTTGTAGGGCATACGGGCTCCGGTAAAAGCTCGATTATCAATTTATTGATGCGCTTTTATGAATTTGAGCAAGGGGATATTTTCATTGATGGGGTATCGATTAAACAATATAGCCAGCAGGAAATACGTCGCAAGCTTGGTCTCGTGCTGCAAGATCCGTTTTTATTTTACGGAACAGTTGGAAGTAATATTCGTTTGTATGGCGATATGTCTGATGCGGAAATAGAAAAGGCAGCAAAATTTGTGCAAGCGGATTTTATTGAGGAGTTGCCAGAGAAGTTAAACGAGCATGTTACAGAGCGTGGTTCCACGTATTCAAGTGGGCAGCGTCAATTAATGGCGTTTGCACGAACGATCGCCACAAACCCGAAAATTCTTGTGTTAGATGAAGCGACGGCATCGATTGATACGGAAACAGAAGTAGCCATTCAGGCGTCACTGGATAAAATGCGGAAAGGGCGCACAACAATTGCGATTGCGCATCGTTTATCAACGATTCAAGAGGCAGAGCAAATTTTAGTGTTACATCAAGGGGAAATTATTGAGCGCGGTACCCATCAGACGTTGCTCGCGCAAAAAGGGCTTTATCATAAAATGTATTTACTACAAAATGGTATAGTAGAATGAGCGGAAGCTGGTTAAATAAATGATTTAGCCGGCTTTTTAAGTTGCTCTATTCATGAAAAATTTCAACTAGATTCACATATTATTTCTAAACACGAAAAAAGTACGTTTACTTTTTGTAAGCGGACCTCTATAATGTGATTACTTTACATATAGAGGGGTTTTTTTATGACGGAGCAACATAAGGGTATGCTGTTTGCGTTCTTATCCTATGCGATTTGGGGCATATTTCCACTGTTTTGGAAGTTGCTTGAGCATGTGAACAGCATCGAAATATTACTTGGACGTATCATTTGGTCGTTTGTATTTACAACGTTATTTATTTTATTGATTGGGAAGCGCAAACAGTTGATAGAGGATTTACATTATTTATGGCAACATAAGCGACAATTTTTTTCATTGATGGCAGCCTCTTTTTTTATATCGATTAACTGGTATGTTTACATTTGGGCCGTAACACATGACCGGGTATTAGAGTCATCCATGGGGTATTATATTAACCCGATTATTTCAGTCTTGTTTGGCATGCTTATTTTTAAAGAAAGACTATCACGTGCGACGATGGCTGCGTTGTTTGTAGCTTTATTAGGGGTGCTTGTCATGACGGTGAATTATGGTCAAGTGCCATGGGTATCGTTATTACTTGCGCTATCATTTGCTACTTATGGCGTATTAAAGAAGCGTATTGTGTTGGAAGCAACGCGGGGGCTTGCGATTGAAACATTATTCATTATGCCATTTGCACTCATGTATTATATGTATTTATATAGCAATGACACGATGCAATTTTTACATGAGGGCTGGCAAACCGACATTTTGATGATGATTAGTGGTATTATTACAGCGATTCCACTCATTTTATTTGCGAAAGGTGCGCAAAAAATTCCACTCTATTTAATGGGCTTTATTCAATATGTCTCACCGACAATTACCTTTTTACTAGGTGTGTTTTTATATAAAGAGCCATTTACACACGTAGAGCTTTTTGCCTTTAGTTGTATTTGGACGGCGATTATTATTTTCTCTTACTCTTCTATCCATGAAGCGAGAAAGCGTCATGCGTTATTATTAAAATAATATGTACTCAAAATAAGTTGCTGAATAAGGGTATTTGCAACTTATTTTCTCTTTTTTGAAGGGATTTCTCTAATTATGTCGAATACATCCAATTGTACAAGCAAAAGGGGGTAATTTGGATGTACGTAACAATAGGGGATAAACGCTTTGATTTTCATAAAGTCGGGCTAGATGTGTTGGAGATGGGGATTGAAAACACATTCGCAAAGTTCGACAAAATGACATTGAAGCAATTGTTGGAACAAAAGAAGTATGAACATTTAAAGCTCGAAGCAGAAAAAAAATGTGACTGGTTACTCGATCGACCAGCTGGGGAAGCATTGCTAGAGCTAAAATTCATGGGGAATCCGTATTACAAGCAGTTTTTAAATAATTATGGGGATTTGCCTTTTTCACGCTTTGTTGTAAAAGGGAATGATGAGCTTTTACAAAAAAATGGTGTTTACAACATTATTGTAAATAATGAGCTTGTTTTTTCAGGTGTATGTGCAAGGGCTTTCAAAGAACGATTTAACCAGCATATTGGCAATATTTCAGCAAAAGGCTGTTACCGTGATGGAACTGCTACGCATTGTCATATTAATGCCCGGTTAACAGAGGCGTTTGACAAGGGGAAAATTCACTTTTCTATTTGTCCGATGAAAGATACAAAGGAAATGAATCAACTCAAAAATGCGATTATCCGACGCTTTGAACCTACTTGGAATTTACGAGCGGGCAAGGAAGTAAGCGGATTTTTGCGTTCGTAGCAAATTGTCGAACAATTCAGATGGATAGGTTCCATGTCAAATTTGTTCTTGCTTGTATCTGTCATGAAGATACCTAAAGGTCAAGTGCATATTTTGATGAAAACGCTTAAATAATGAAAAAGAATTCGCTCATCTTCTTTATAGAAGAAAGCGGATTCTTTTTTTATCGCTGGCAGGTGATGAAATAAATTAAAGCGTGAGAAGTTGTATGGGGACCGATAAGTTAAGTCCATACCTATAATGAGCAAATCTCAAAATATATATTACGAGTTGAGTAACCGTTGCTTTCCGCTCCGGCACTCGCTTTCCACGGGCAAGATCAAGCCTCCTCGTCGCTCATGCTTCCATGCTCCTGTCGCTGCGCTTTCGTCGTAAATAAAATTCCTGCGGGGTCTTGGGGCCAACATGATGTTGCTCACGAAGGCGTTGTCACACGATGTGACGGTTTTAGCCTTCGTTCCTTTATCGCTTTTCCCGTAGGAAGCTTTGCACCTGCCGCTTCACTTCCGGTGCAGAAAAACATTGCTCTATAGCGAAAGGCGCATGCCGTCAGCTACACTCTCGTGCCTCCGCTACAAGCAACTATTGTTTCATAAATAATCGGTGGCTAAGAATAATGGAAACTACTCATTGATGACAATAGAAGTTAGGCGATTGTACGTGTAAACGGAAAGAAAATAATTTCGTTTGAAAGAAGAGAAATGCTTTTTTAGAATATTGAGAAGTATTCACTTTTGCCGTAGCGCGCCATAGCCACAGGAGCCAAGATTCTCTTTGCGACGAAAGTGCAACGTCAGGAGCAGGAACAGGAGATCCAAACAGGCAGCGCCTGTTTTAGCTCCTGTGTAGGCTGTGGCGAAGCGCGGAGGCTACGATTATGCTCTTGTTTAATATCTTTTACTATTCACCTAGTATTTTTAGGATGTATTTTTGCTCATTACGAGGTCCATATTTTCATAAGAACCTAGATATTCATTAGAAATGTTTTATTTTCGTTAAAGTTTTGTGTGTTTTTTGTTTTAAAAGTGTTATTTAAGGTAATAGACTGTAAAAAGGATGGGTGATGATGAGAGAGGCCTTTCATTTTTACAAGGACGTGCATCGTCAATATTTATGGTTGCATGTGATTTACGCTATGTTCCTTATAATGACATCTATGTTTTGGTTTGTGTTGCCATTTTATATTGTGAATTACGGTGATTATGAACCAACCCTCCCATTGAAATTTGTATGCATTATTTTTCTTTGTATCTTTCCTTCGATTATCGTTACATTTCATTGTTGGTTTATTAGCTTTACTGCAGCGAAAAGATGGCGTGATCGCCGAACTGAAGAAAGTGTAATAGGGTGGTTAATTCGCTTTCAAGCAATGGCATTTTCGATTGTAGTTGTCTATATATGCATTATTTATTCGTTATTTCTTATCATTGATTTTTTACGTTAATCATTGATTTTAGTTTGCTAATGTGAAGTTTTGCTCGCTTGCCGCATTTCACATTTATAACACTTCTCTGCCATGAAATTTTCACAGTCCAAATAAGCGATTTTTACACAAAAATTTGGTACGATGGAAGCACTACAAAGAAAGGAACGAAATGTTATGGCTACGGATATTAATGTATTTTTAGCGTTCGGTGCAGGTTTCCTGAGCTTTATTTCACCGTGTACATTGCCGTTATACCCTGCGTTTTTATCGTATATTACAGGGATGACGTTAGATGAACTAAAGTCAGAAAAAGGGATGCTACAAAAGCGAGCAATTTTACATACGCTATTTTTCCTTCTAGGGTTTTCCATTATTTTTATTGCGATTGGATTTAGTGCGTCATTGGCGAAAGATTTCTTTATTCAATATCAAGATTTACTGCGTCAAGTGGGGGCTATTTTAATCGTTGTATTTGGACTAATGATTGTTGGGTTACTACAAGTAGACTTCTTGATGAAAGACCGAAAATTCCAATTTAAAAATCGTCCGAGCGGTTATATTGGTTCAACGTTGATTGGACTTGCATTTGCGGCAGGGTGGACGCCATGTACGGGACCAATTTTAATGTCAATTATCGCGCTTGCAGGTACAAATCCTGATGCAGGTTTGTGGTACATGCTGGCGTATTATTTCGGTTTTGCAATTCCATTTTTCGTATTAAGCTTCTTTATATCACGTATGGGATGGATTCGTCGCAACAGTCAAAAAATCATCAAAGTTGGTGGGTGGATTATGATTGCGGTCGGAATACTATTATTTTTTGACGGTTTAGATTATATAATTCGTATTCTTTCCCCGATTTTTGGTGGATTTACTGGGTTCTAATTTGATACAATGTAGCAAACTATGTTTTTTAGTTGTATTTATTGTGAAGGGGTTTTAGAATGCCAACTGTGTTAATTGTAGATGATGCGATGTTTATGCGTGTCGCCATCGGCAATATGTTAAAAGAATGGGGATTTGAAGTTGTCGGGGAGGCAGCAAATGGCAAGCAAGCGGTTGAACAGTATCAGAAGCTTCAGCCAGATATCGTAACAATGGATGTAACGATGCCTGTCATGTCAGGGATCGATGCGGTAAAGAAGATTATCGCTGAATTTCCAAAGGCAAAAATTATTATGATTACTGCGTTAGGACATCAACGATTAATTGTAGAAGCGATTGAACATGGTGCGAAAGACTTTATTACAAAGCCATTCACACCTGATAAGTTAAAGTTAGTCATCCATAATGTATTAGGAGCATAAGAAGGTCAAGCGACAAGGGGAGGGATTCGTGTGTTTGATGCAATACCTTCTCAACTTTTATTTCTCATTACATCTGTAGGAGCCGTAATGATGGCAATCTTTGTGATGTTTGTAAGATTACGGTCGCAAAAAAATCCTGTCAATGAGAAAAAAATTATTATACCACCGATTGCGATGTCTACTGGGGCATTGATGTTTTTATTTGAAGAATTTCGTGTAGCGCCGCTTCAAATTTTAGAGGCGACTGCTATTGGCATTTTATTTTCAACGGTACTCATAGCCACATCGAAGTTTGAAGCGCGTGAAGGCGCTATTTATTTAAAACGTTCAAAGGCATTTGTTTTAATTTTAGTAGGGCTATTAGTATTACGTATTATATTAAAGCTTCTATTCTCCAATAGCTTAGATGTTGGGGAGTTAGGTGGTATGTTCTTTATTTTAGCATGGGCGATGATTATTCCATGGCGCCTTGCTATGTTAGTGCAGTTTAAAAAATTGAAAAAAACAATAGTAAGTTAAAAAAATCCTTACGAGACTAGTTGCTCGTAAGGGTTTTTTTATTCAAATAAATGCTCGTATGGAGAGACATCAATTTTCATTTGGTCTAATTTTTTACGTAAAAACTTATGATCGCGTTTAGGGGTTGCTTGAATATAGCCTCGAATAATTAAATCTTGTGTAATGGTAGGGGATTTTTCTTCTAAAGCAATTTCACCGATTTTCCCTGCAATTTTTTCTTTTGCTACTTGGCGGAAAAGTTCTGGGACAGGCGATGTTAACTCAGCTAATAATGCCTTAGACTCCTCACTCCATAAGTGGATTGTTTTATCTAAATAATAATTTTGCCAATCTAAATCCGATTTACCATCAGCTTTTGGTAACGCTTTTAAGAACTTTCTAAACATAAAGAAGCCGCCAATGCTCATTAAAGTGATGAGCACGACTACCCAAAATAAAATAAACCATAAAAACCAGCCATCTAACACTGTATTCACCTCTTTACTCTCTCTACATTGTTATTATAAAAGTTTTTGAATTTTTTTTCATTAGGTATGTCCCTTTATATGTGACGAATTTCGATATTAGTTAGTGAAAGGGGGGATGAGAGATGGCAATGTATCAATTCCAAAATGCAACATTCACATTAAAGTTCTTAACAGGGCAAAATGAGGAAGGTGAGTCAGTGTACAAAAAAGTAACGTATCGTAACATCGTAGAAACAGTGACAGCAGATCAACTAAACACCGTTGCTTTAGCTCTTGCAAGTTTAACCGATTTTGAACTTGTAGATGTTGAAAAAACAGAAAAGCAGTACGTCATGTAATGGCGATGAAAAATGATGAGGAGGTGAGCATATGACACAAGTGTTAGAATTAATTTTTGAAATGACTGATGGAAAGGCACTAACGATTTCCGTGCAAAATCCGAAATCAAGCTTAACGGATGTAGAAGTGAATCATGCGATGCAATCTATCGTTTCGTCCAATGTATTTGCGCGTGACGGACAAGCGATTATAGCGAAAAAGTCTGCACGTATTGTGGAACGTGCTGTCACAGAATTTGAAATGAACTAACAAATGAAAGCCGGTGGGAGACGTCTCACTGGCTTTTTAAAGGTAGGTGAAAGAGATGGAGCAGTGGCTAGCACTCATTCAAGAAATTAGTTTTCCTATTTTTATATCGTTTTATTTACTTTATAGAATTGAAACGAAGCTTGAAGCGATTCATACAGCACTGCTTAGCATGAGGCAGTAATTGTGAAATATAGTTTCACGAATTTGTCTAAAAGCCTTCACGAATGGAACTATTGTATTCTTACCCACAATTCGTTAAGATGAAAACAACGTAGGAAGAAGTGGAGAGAGATAGATGAAAAAGAAATATATGCTATTAGTCATGTTACTTATTCTTTCAGTCCTTATCAGTGCATGTAGTAACTATAAGTTTAAGGCTGCTACAGAATATGAAGTGCAATCATTTCATGTAACGGATCATCGTGGGGAAGAAGTATCCCTTGAAACCTTCAAAGGCAAACCGTGGCTTGCCATGTTTATTTTCACAAACTGTACAACGATTTGTTCACCAATGACGTACAATATGACAGAAATACAAAATAAGTTAATTGAACGTGGAGTAGAGGATTATAATATTGTGGCGTTTTCAGTGGACCCGGCAACGGATTCACCGGAAGTGTTAGCCAATTATTTAAGCCGCTATGATGTGCCAGATGAGTCGAAATGGCATTTAGTAACAGGGTATGATCAGAAATTTATCGAGCAATTTGCGCTTAATTCATTTAAATCGCTCGTAAAAATGCCAGAGAACTCGGATCAAGTGTTACATCAAAGTACATTTTTCTTAGTAGATGAAAAGGGCATTGCCGTGAAAAACTACTCAGGCTATTCTGAACAAGAAGAAGGCGTGTCATATGATACAATCGCCATCGATATGGAAACATTAATTGAAGAACGTTTGCAGCAATAAAGCGAAAGTCGTCACTGTGGTGGCGGCTTTTTTTTATAGGAAAAAGAAATAATTCACCGATATTACAGTGTTGTGCAACATGCATTAAAAAACGACCACCCGTAAAAGGATGGTCGCGACGATTAGCACTTCACGAGTGAAGCCTTTTCTAATGCTTGTGCAAAGTCTTCTAGTAAATCTTGTTCATTTTCTAATCCTACAGAGAAGCGGAGTAATCCATCTGTAATGCCGCGTTTTGCTCGTTCTTCCGGTTCCATCGCAGCATGGCTCATTTTAGCTGGGTACGATAAAATTGATTCCACACCGCCTAAACTAACCGCGAACACCGGAATTTGCATCGCCTCTACAAACGTTTTTGCCACTTCATAAGAAGGGAGACTAAATGATAATACGGCTCCAGCTGATGTTGATTGGTGAGCATGAACCGCTGCACCTGGATGACTTGCTAAACCAGGGTAGTATACTTTTTCGACAAGTGGATGCTGATCTAAGTATGCAGCCAATACACCGGCAACACGTGCAGATTCGTTAAAGCGAACCGCCGTTGTTTTCATATTTTGAATGAGTGTGTATGCATCTTGTACCCCTAAACATGAACCGAATGAGTTTTGGATAAAATACACTTGCTCACTTACAGCAGGGTCTTTCGTTACGACAAGACCTGCTACAATATCGGAGTGTCCTGATAAAAACTTTGTTGCTGAGTGAATGACAATATCTACGCCTAAATCAAGTGGGCGCTGATGAATGGGTGTCATAAATGTATTATCTAAAAATGTAAGTGCCCCAACTTCTCGAGCAATGGTCACAATACTTGCGATATCTGTAATTCCTAAAGTAGGATTCGATGGTGTTTCGATATATAGTAGCTTTGTTTCAGGTGTTATGGCAGCGCGAACGGCTTCTACATTTGTAAAGTCGACAAATGTATGTGTAATGCCAAAGCGCGGCAATACTTTTGTCACAAAACGATACGTTCCACCATACACATCCTCTGTAATGACGATATGGTCGCCTTTAGATAGGAGCATGAAGCAAGCGGATACAGCCGCCATACCTGTTGCAAAGGCGAAGCCACGATCGCCACCTTCTAACTCGGCAATGGCACGCTCTAATGCAGCACGAGTTGGGTTTCCTGAGCGAGCATAATCGTATTCACCAAATTCATCCATCGATTCTTGATGGAATGTAGAAGATAAATACATCGGTACATTGACGGCCCCTTTTTTATCTGCATAGCCTTCACGAACGGCACCATGCACTAAAGCTGTTTCGATTCGACTCATCTTCTACACTCCTTTACGTAACGTATCAAATACTTGTTTTAAATCGGCAATAAGATCCTCTGCTTCTTCTATACCTACAGAGAAGCGAAGTAGACGGTCACATACACCACGTGCTACACGTTCTTCATACGGCATATCTGCGTGCGTTTGTGTTGCAGGGTAGGTGATAAAGCTCTCTACACCACCTAAACTTTCCGCAAAAGTAATGAGTTTCACATTGCGTAAGAATGGATCTACCATGTTTGCCTCTTTTAAGCGGAATGATAACATGCCACCTTTTCCTGTATAGAGTACATCTGTTACCAGCTCTTCTGATTGTAAATATTCGGCTACTTGTTTGGCATTGGCATCATGTTGTTTTAAGCGTAAATGCAATGTTTTAAGACCGCGAATAACTAACCAAGCATCCATTGGGGAAAGGACAGCACCTGCCCCGTTGTGAATATAGGCAAGACGTTCACAAAGTTCAGCACCTTTGGCAACGACTAAACCAGCTAACACGTCATTATGTCCACCAATGTATTTTGTTGCACTATGGACAACAATATCAGCCCCTAATTCAATTGGACGTTGGAAATAAGGTGTATAAAATGTATTGTCAACGATTAATAATAAATTGTGCTTCTTTGCTAGCTCGTTATAAGCAACTAAATCGATTTCTTGCATTAATGGGTTTGTTGGTGTTTCAATAAATAAAGCTTTTGTATTGTCATTAATTAAGCTTTCAACATCCTCTATAGATGTGAATGGTGAATAGACGGGCTTAATATTGTAAGTATCACCGTATACTTTAAATAAACGGTATGTCCCGCCGTATAAATCTTCAGGAACGATTAATTCATCGCCAGGAGCAAATAAAGATAAAATAAGTTGGATCGCTGCCATACCTGAGCTACAGGCAAAACCTTGGTCACCGCCTTCGAGATTGGCAATCCCTTCTTCTAAAATCGTTCTAGTCGGATTTTTAGTACGTGTGTAGTCATACCCTGTTGATTCGCCAATACCTGCATGTTTATAGGCTGTTGATAAATAAATAGGGGGGTTAATAGCACCCGTTTTTGCATCACTTAAATTACCAAGTTGTACAAGTTTCGTTTCCATTTTACGTTCAGTCATACAAATCACTCTCTCTACTAACATTAATTTGCGAAACATTTCGAATGAATCGATTATTACACCAATTTACCATGTAAAAAGGTACTGGACAACCTAAGAAATAAAAAAACGCCTATGTTTTCGGATAGACGTTGAAAATTATATGCATCGTGTATAGACTTATTAGAGATTAAGCTTGCTGTTTTTTCAGTAAGTCACGGATTTCTTTTAGTAGCTCTTCTTTTGTATCAACTACAGGTGTAGTAGGCTCTTCAGCAACTTCTTGTTTCTTGCGTAAAATGTATTTATTGACAAATTTTAAAGCCATGAAAATGGAGAAGGCGATAATTAAGAAATCAATCACAGATTGGATAAATGATCCGAACATGACGGATTCATTGCCAATTGTCCATACAAAATCATCTGTGAAATCCATTCCGCCAGCTAGTATACCGATTAGTGGGGTAATAATATTTTGTACTAAAGATGTTACAATGGCATTAAAAGCAGCACCTATGACAACCGCAATCGCAAGATCTAGTACATTCCCCCGCATAATAAACTCTTTAAATTCTTTCCACATATGGATTACAACTCCTTCATTTGATGTATACTGGTATAATTAAGAGATATTCATTCTAATAGTTTTTCGATTAAAATTCAACTTTGATTCCTTGTATTTTACATAAACGCGATGTGATTTAACTATTCATTTGAAGGTTTGGTGGTATTATGTCAAAAAATAAAAAAAAGAAAAAGAATAAAAAGCCGTTGCTTTCTCCACTATATAAAATATGTTTAATCGTTCTAATGCTACCTATGACGATAGCGATTTATATAGGGGTTTATTTTGCTTGGGAGGAATTCAAAGGTCTACCGTTTATTAGAGAATTTGTGGAGCCTAGTGAAATCGCGAAGATTCAAGCAAATTTTGATCTTGAAATTCCTATTGAATACATCCCGATTTATATGGAGGCTGGGGAAAAATATAATATTCCGTGGACATTACTTGCAGCACATCATCGAATTGAGACACGCTTTTCTACTATGCAAACACTTGTCTCACCAGTTGGAGCAGAGGGCCATTTACAATTTATGCCGTGTACTTGGGTTGGATGGAAGCACAATACATGTTCTGGACTTGGTGAGGGAGAGATTACAGATGAAGAGAAACTGGATCCACAAACAATTGCGCTATATGGTGGCTATGGAGTAGATGCTGATGGTGATGGTATTGCGGACCCATTTCATATTGAAGATGCCATTTACTCTGCAGCGAATTTTTTATCCATTGCTGGTGCAGCGAATGGCGATTTAGAAAAAGCGATTTTTCAATATAACCACAGTGAAGAATATGTAGAAGACATATTATATTACTACAATTTATACAACACTTATAAAGAACGTCTGGAAACGGAAGTAATTACTGTGAATTCCTAGTGCAACTAAAAAAAGGAATCGCTCGCCAGCGATTCCTTTTAATTGACATATTTAAGTGGCTTTACGCATCGATTTTAAAATAAAGCTAACGATGAAAATTAATACGATTGCGCCAATCAGTGCAGGGAATACGTAAAAGTCAGATACTCTCCAACCCCAATTGCCAAGTAACATACTTCCTATCCAAGAACCGACAATACCGGCAACAATATTACCAATCACACCACCTGGGACATCTTTCCCCAGAATGATACCTGCTAACCAACCTAAAATACCACCAATGATTAAAAACCAAATAAAGCTAATCATAATTGTGTACAACTCCTTTAAAATTGTTAGTGATCTATGATAGCGTCTACTTAGTTATTTCCTGTGATACAGTAAGTTAAACGTAATTGGACGGAAATTTAATAAAAAATTAATTATACTACTTTAGCGCCTAACGTATTTGTGAAATGTTCCAATGCCCAGTCATGACCTGCCGTATTAAAGCTAGCTACCCCATTTTTGTAGACCGTAATAGTATAGCCTAAATTATAAGCATCCACAGCCGTGTGAAGCACACAAATATCTGTGCAAACACCAACTAAGGCGATGTCTCGGATGCCGCGTTCTTGCAATAGCTGATGTAAATTCGTTCCCGCAAATGCAGAGTATCTCGTTTTATCTAACGATATGCAGACATTTTTATGTTTGTCATAAACGTCTTTGACCATGCCGTACAAATCACGGCCAGCTGTTCCGGCAATATTATGCGGTGGAAATAGTTTCGTTTCTGGATGGTATGTGTCGTCTTCATAGTGAATATCATTTGTAAAAATGACAAGCTCATTAGCTGCTATATACTCTTTAATTAAAGAGGAAATTGTTTGTTCAATTGCTTGTCCAGGTTTACCACAAGTTAATTTTCCGTCATCTGCTACAAAATCATACGTATAGTCAATGACAATTAAAGATTTCTTCAATTTTTTCGCCTCCTCTGACATATGTTTTATTATGCCATGTAATCGAGGAGGGGTTAATTTATCTAAATATTCAAAAAAGTTTGAAAAATATCAAGTTATTGATTATAATAAAATAAACTTAGTTTAAGAGGTGATCATCATGGATAAGACATTAATGAAAAAGCTTGATAAACAAGGTTTTATTTTTGCAGCGTTGCACACGGTGATTTGGCTAAACCTCGCAGTTGAATTTTTATTTCTCTCCTAGCGTATAAGCTAGGTTTTTTTAGTGGGAAAAGAAGGGAGCATTTAGGGTGGAGCGATTTAACGATGCATTTCAGCACCTCGATAAGCCATTTGCTTGGGTCGATTTAGATGCACTTGATGCGAATATAGCGTTTGTTGCATCAAAGACAGCTAAATCCATCCGACTAGCTACGAAGTCGATCCGTTCGGTAAAGCTTTTACGATATATAGCAGACCGTTTACCACAGGTCGCAGGCTTTATGACATTTACCGCAGCAGAAACCGTTTATTTAGCCGAGCGCGGGTTTGATCATTTCTTGCTCGGCTACCCAGTGATGGAACGACAGGCGATACAAAAATTGCTGTACTTACTTAAAGAAGGAAAAGATATAACATTTATGGTGGATCATATTGATCAAGTAAAATATCTTGTTGCATTAGCGAAACCACTTCATATTACGGTACCCATTTGTATTGATATCAATGTATCGATTGATTTCGGTTTACTGTATTTTGGGACAAAGCGTTCACCACTTCATAGTTATGAAACCGTAAGTAAATTGCTCGGTGAAATAGCAGAAATGGACGTAGATATAAAAGGAGTCATGGCATACGAAGCGCAAGTAGCAGGTGTGGCAGATTTACCTAATACAACACTCACTTCACGTATGAAAAGCATACTAATCAAACAATTAAAAAATAAATCATTCAAACAAATTGAGGAAATTCGTCAAGAAACATTATCGATTATCCGACACTTATATTCACCTATTTTTATTAACGGCGGCGGTTCAGGGAGTATGGATTTTACAAATACGCTTGATGTCACAGAAATAACAGTAGGCTCCGCTTTTTTAGCACCTGCTTTATTTGATCGTTATCAATCGCTAACACTGCAAAAGGCTAGTGGATTTGCTTTAGATGTTGTAAGGCAATTTGATACAGAAACAGTCGTTTGTCATGGGGGTGGCTATATTGCTTCAGGTGCCCCTGGACATGACCGATTACCGTCCTTTTATGAGGAAGAACGTTTTCAATATGTTTTACTAGAAGGTGCTGGAGAGGTACAAACACCGATTATAGATAAAGAACAGGCGTTAAAAATTGGAGATACGGTATATTTTCGCCATGCTAAAGCCGGAGAACTCTGTGAGCGTTTCTTAGCTTTGCATGCTATTCGTGGTAATCAGTATGTAGGTTCATATTCCACTTATCGAGGTGATGGACAATGTTTTCTTTAGAAAAGTTCAAAGAGGGAGCTGCTTGGACAAATTGGTCACAGCGTTTTGTTAGTTATCCTACGTATTATGCTCCGCAGTCAGTCGATGAATTAGTACAAATAGTAAAGGACCATAGCCAGTCTAGTCGAACAATTCGTGTGACGGGTGCTGCACATTCATTCAGTCCTGTAGCATTGCCTGAAAGTTCTGCGCTAACATTACATCATTTACGTGGGTTGATATCAGTAGATAAGGAGAAGATGGAGGCAACCTTTTATGCTGGTACCTATTTATACGAAATCGGTCCGTTATTGGAACAACATGGACTTGCAGTACTAAATATGGGGGATATTAACGTTCAAACATTAGCAGGTGTCATTTCAACAGGTACACATGGAACAGGTGTGACACTTGGGTCATTTTCATCGATGGTTACGAAATGGACATTTGTGAATGGTTTAGGGGAGGTTATGACGCACGAGCGAGGGGAGGATGATTTATCGCATGCCTTGCATGTTTCACTCGGACTGCTCGGTATTTTAGTAGCGGTAACTATTCGAGTCATCCCTCTCTATAGTTTGCATTATCGTTCATCTAGGGAAAATCTTCATACATCACTCCAAACATTTCAGCAAGACATAAGGCAGCATAGGCATGTAGAGTGGTATTATTTTCCGTGCTCAGAAACGATTCAAGTAAAGAAAATGGATCTGATTCCCCCTAAGTACGCTACAGCAAGAGAGCGTACAATGGAAAATCTGAAACTAGAAATGATTGAGAATCGATTATTTGAAGTTGCTTCAAAGGTTTGCAAGTTGAAACCGCAATTCAGCACTATGGTAAGTCAGCTTTCTTCTAAGTTGATAACGGAAGGTGAGAAGGTAGATATTTGTTATATGGTGTATCCAACACCGCGCCGTGTAAAGTTTAATGAAGCCGAATTTGCCATTCCATTACAGCAATTTGAAGCATGCATGGAAGAAATTCACGCTACAATGAAAGCGGAGAAGTTCAATGTTCATTTTCCGATTGAATGCCGGACAACAGCGGGAGAAGCAGGTTTTTTAAGTCCAACACAAGGGGAAGAAAGCGCATTTTTAGCATTTCATATGTATCAAGGGATGGATGAGTCACGTTACTTTCAATGGGTATTTTCGATGATGGAAAAGTATGGTGCACGTGCCCATTGGGGGAAAATGAATCGATATACTAAAGAGAACATCGACTTGTATTATCCGCATGCGCAAAAAATTAACAAAATAAGACAAAAATTAGACCCAGCTGACATATTCGTTACACACTATTTTAATAAAATTTTTTGCTAGTTCTATAGACTTAAAATGAAAGTATCAGGTGAAAGATACGGTTAACGAAATATTTTTTTGTTTTAATGAAAATTTAAAAAAATTCGCTAAACGAGAAAAAACATTGTAATAATCATAAAGAAACCGCTTTCTTTATTTTTCAATGTTTTTAATTGTCTAAAAAATTCAAAAATAGTGTTGACGAGCATAAGGTTTTCGTACTATGATAGCAACAATTTAATACGTTCGTTGTTTCAAGCGAACATCGATATGTAAACATAGATGATTGAAAATTCAGCATCTAATAACATATGTAGACGTGAGGGGCGTTCTAAATGAGAAGTGATATGATTAAAATGGGGGTAGACCGAGCTCCTCACCGTAGTCTTTTATACGCTACGGGGAAAGTAAAGGCGAGAGATTTAGATAAGCCTTTTATCGGTGTATGTAACTCGTACATCGACATTATTCCAGGGCATGTGCATTTACGTCAGTTTGCAGATGTCGTGAAAGAAGCGATTATTGAGGCAGGTGGTATCCCATTCGAGTTCAATACAATTGGTGTTGATGATGGGATTGCAATGGGCCATATCGGGATGCGCTATTCGTTGCCATCGCGTGAAATTATTGCAGATGCTGCGGAAACAGTAATTAACGCACACTGGTTTGATGGAGTGTTTTACATTCCAAACTGTGACAAAATTACGCCTGGAATGTTAATGGCAGCTGTTCGCACAAATGTACCATCAGTCTTTGTATCAGGTGGACCGATGGAGGCAGGTACTTCTGCAAGCGGGAAGCAACTTTCATTAACAAGCGTATTTGAAGGTGTCGGTGCTCATAAATCGGGTAAAATGACAGCTGAAGAGTTATTAGATATTGAAAACAATGCATGTCCGACATGTGGTTCATGTTCAGGGATGTTCACAGCGAACTCGATGAACTGCTTAATGGAAATGTTAGGGGTAGCTCTACCAGGTAATGGTACAATTGTTGCGACAAGTGAAGAGCGACACCAACTAATTAAAGAAGCAGCTAAACAATTAGTACGTATGATTAAAGAGGACATTAAGCCTCGAGATATTATTACAAAAGAAGCAATCGATGATGCATTTGCGTTAGATATGGCGATGGGTGGATCAACGAATACCGTTCTACATACATTGGCAATTGCAAATGAAGCAGAAATCGAGTACAACATAGAAGATATTAATAAAGTTGCTGAACGTGTACCTTATTTAGCGAAAATTATGCCGGCATCGGATATTTCGATGGATGACATTGCAAAAGCAGGTGGCGTGCAAGCAATCATTAATGAGTTAACTAAAATTCCTGGAGCCATTCATCCGGATAGACCGACGATTGCAGGGGTTACAATGCGTGAGCTTGTGAAAGATTATCATATTACGAATGATCAAGTGATTCGTACAAAAGATAATCCGTACTCGCCAGTAGGTGGTTTATCGATTTTATTCGGTAATATTGCACCAGAAGGGTCTGTTATCAAGGTTGGTGCGGTTGACCCATCTATACAAGTATTTACAGGTGAAGCGATTGTGTTTGAATCGCAAGAAGAGGCACAGGCTGCTATCGATAATGGTGATGTACGTGAAGGGCATGTCGTTGTCATCCGCTATGAAGGTCCGAAAGGTGGACCAGGGATGCCTGAAATGCTCGCACCAACTTCAGCCATTCAAGGTCGTGGTTTAGGTACAAAAGTAGCTTTAATCACAGATGGTCGATTCTCAGGTGCATCTCGTGGTATTTCAATTGGGCATATTTCACCAGAAGCAGCAGAAGGCGGTCCAATCGCTTTAGTTGAAAATGGTGATGTCATTACAATTAATCTACCAAATCGTACGATTCAACTAGAAGTTTCAGATGAAGTTTTAGCTGAACGACGTACAAAATTAACACCATTTGAGCCAAAAATTAAACGCGGTTGGTTAGCACGTTACTCAAAACTAGTGACAAATGCTTCTCAAGGCGGTATTATGAAAATATAATATTTACGAAAACGTTGATGAGGTTAAAGTTTACAGAGCCTTGTATCTACCAGAGAGCCGGTGTTGCTGGAAGCCGGCGATACAACTGTATCCGACATCCCCTCGGAGTGAGCTATTAAACGCGATTCTGCCATTAGATAGCTCCGGGCATGAACAGTGCTCGTTATTAATGAATAGTGTGTCAGTCTTAGTTGCACGCCGAATTGTCTGAAACTTTCTAACATTCGGCGAAGATTGACTGTTCAAGCTATTTATGAGGCAGCTTATTTAAGTTGTGAATAAGGGTGGTACCATGAAAAGTCTTTTTCATCCCTACGCAAAGGTTTTCTTTTGCGTGCGGAGAAGAAGGCTTTTTCTTTATCAGTTTGAGTAGGGAGGAGTAAACGAAATGTCTAATGTTTCAGCAAAAGAAATGCAAAAGCAAGAAGTGACAGAAGAAGTAAAAAAGCCGCGTGATGGTGCAGATATTTTAGTCCAAGCATTACATGATCAAGGCGTTGATATAATTTTCGGTTATCCAGGTGGAGCTGTACTACAAATTTATGATGCGATGTACCGTAATCCAATTCGTCACATTTTGACACGTCACGAACAAGGGGCAATCCATGCAGCAGAAGGTTATGCACGTGTAACAAACAAACCAGGCGTTGTCATTGCAACAAGTGGTCCAGGAGCAACAAACTTAGTAACGGGTATTGCGGATGCAATGATTGACTCGATTCCACTCGTTGTTTTCACTGGGCAAGTAGCAACATCTGTGATTGGTACAGATGCATTCCAAGAAGCTGATATTATGGGAATTACAACACCAATTACAAAGCATAATTACCAAGTGCAGGATGTGCGTGATATCCCACGCATCGTTCAAGAGGCTTTCCATATTGCGAATACAGGACGTAAAGGACCAGTTTTAATCGACTTCCCGAAAAACGTATCGCAAACGCTATTTACAGATGGTGATATGCCAGAAACACCGGATGAAATCTATTTACCAGGTTATCAACCGACATATAAACCAAATTACTTGCAAATCCAAAAAGCCATTCAAGCGATTAGCTTAGCGAAAAAACCGTTAGTACTTGCTGGTGCGGGTGTATTATTTGCAGATGCACGCGAAGAATTGACAGAATTTATCGAGAAGTACAAATTGCCAGTTATTAATACGCTGTTAGGATTAGGTAGTATCTATGGTCAACACGAGCTGTTCTACGGTATGGCTGGTATGCATGGAACAGTGACGGCAAACGATGCGATTACACAATGTGATTTACTGATTAATATTGGCGCTCGCTTTGATGACCGTTTAACAGGTAACTTGGCGACATTTGCGCCAAATGCAAAGATCATTCATATCGATATCGATCCAGCGGAAATCGGTAAAAACGTGCCAACGGATATCCCGATTGTAGCGGATGCAAAAGAAGCATTAAAAGCGCTATTGAAAAAAGAGTTCGATGCACCGGATACAATAGCTTGGTTAGAATATCTTGACGAACAAGATAAAGAGTTCCCGCTTTGGTATGACGAAGATCCAAATGAAATTATGCCGCAACAAGCGATGGAAGCGATTCAAAAAATTACAAACGGTGATGCAATTGTGACAACGGATGTTGGTCAACATCAAATGTTTGCAGCACAGTACTATAAGTTAAATAACCCTCATGACTGGGTAACGTCTGGTGGACTTGGTACGATGGGCTTCGGTTTCCCCGCGGCAATTGGAGCACAGTTTGCGAAGCCAGAGAAAAAAGTTATTTCAATTTGTGGTGACGCTGGATTCCAAATGACGGCACAAGAGCTTGCATTATTAAAAGAATTCAACTTGCCAGTGAAAATTGTCATTTTAAATAATGCTTGTTTAGGAATGGTACGCCAATGGCAAGAAACGTTCTATGAAGAGCGCTATTCTCAATCATTAATGCCAATTCAGCCTGATTTCGTGAAGTTAGCAGATGCATATGGCGTTAAAGGATATTTAATTGAGAAATTAGAAGACATGGAGGCGACACTTACAGAAGCTATCAATTCTGATGAGCCGGTGCTAATTGACCTTCGCGTAAAACAACAATCGAGCGTTTACCCAATGGTCGCACCAGGTAAAGGATTACATGAAATGATCGGGGTGAAAAAGCTGTGAAACGAGTAATTACTGTTATTGTAATCAATCAAAGCGGTGTACTAAACCGCGTAACAGGTCTTTTAATGAAGCGTCAATTCAATATCGAATCAATTACTGTAGGTCATACAGAGCAGCCAAACTTCTCAAAAATGACATTCGTTGTTCATGTTGAAGATGAGTGCAAAATTGAACAGCTGATTAAGCAATTATCAAAACAAATTGATGTACTAAAAGTAAATGATATTACGGATAAATCAATCGTCATTCGTGAGCTTGCTTTAGTGAAAGTGATTTCACCGCCAAACTTACGACTTGAGATGAATGCAATCATTGAGCCGTTCCGCCCACAAATTATCGATACAGCGAAAAATGTTGTGACGTATCAAGTAGTCGGACATCCAGAGAAAATCGATGCATTTATTGAACTAATTCGTCCATATGGGATTAAAGAATTAACACGCACAGGTGCTACAGCATCAGTTCGTGAAACACAAAAATCTGATCAACCGCAGCTATCTATTCTAAAATAAAATTTCAGAATAGTTTGCAATATAATCTTGGGGATCGGTGACACCGCATCCCCACGCATATAAAAATTTTAGGGGGCATTTTAAAATGGCACAAATGTATTATGAAAATCAAATCAATGATGAAGTATTAAAAGGGAAAAAAATCGCAATTATCGGTTACGGTTCACAAGGTCATGCGCATGCATTAAACCTTAAAGAATCAGGCTTTGATGTACGTGTAGGTGTACGTCCAGGTAAATCATTCGACCAAGCAAAAGAAGATGGCGTAGATGTTAAATCAGTAGCAGAAGCAGCAGCAGAAGCAGATGTAATCCAAATTCTACTTCCAGACGAGCGTCAAAAAGCAGTTTACGAGGCTGAAATTTTACCACATTTAACTGAAGGTAAAGTGTTAATGTTCGCACACGGCTTCAACGTACACTTCGGTCAAATTACACCACCAGAAAACGTTGACGTATTCTTAGTAGCGCCAAAAGGTCCTGGCCACTTAGTTCGTCGTCAATACCAAGAAGGTGCTGGCGTACCAGGTTTATTCGCTATTCACCAAGATGCAACAGGTCAAGCACGTGACTTAGCTTTAGCTTACGGTAAAGGGATCGGTTCAGCTCGTGGTGGTTTACTTGAAACAACATTTGCTGAAGAAACAGTTACAGACTTATTCGGTGAGCAAGCAGTACTTTGCGGTGGCGCAACTGCACTTGTAAAAGCTGGTTTTGAAACATTAGTAGAAGCAGGTTACCAACCAGAGCTTGCATACTTTGAAACATTACACGAATTAAAATTAATCGTTGACTTAATGTTCGAAGGTGGTATGGAGACAATGCGTTACTCAGTATCAGATACAGCTGAGTGGGGCGACTATGTAACAGGTCCACGTATCGTAACGGATGAAGTAAAAGCAAACATGAAAGCAGTATTAAAAGACATTCAAGACGGCACATTCGCTAAAGACTGGATCAACGAAAACGAAACAGGTCGTCCACGTTATACAAAATACAAAGAAGATGGCGCTAACCACCAAATCGAAGAAGTGGGTCGCAAACTTCGTTCAATGATGCCATTCATTAATGAAGGTAAAGAGAAGGTAGTGGTGAAATAGTGCGTAAAATCGATATTTTTGATACGACACTACGCGATGGAGAGCAATCGGCTGGTATTAATTTAAATACAGCTGAAAAAATTGAAATCGCCAAACAATTAGAACGATTAGGCGTTACCATTATTGAAGCAGGGTTTCCTGCTTCAAGTCCTGGTGACTTTGAAGCGGTAAACTTAATCGCAAAAACAGTGAAAAATTCTATCGTAACAGGCCTTGCACGTGCGGTAAAAGGGGATATTGATGCGGTTTGGGAAGCGATTAAAGTCGCAGAACAGCCACATGTACATACATTTATCGCAACAAGCCCAATCCATATGGAATATAAGCTGAAAAAAACACCAGATCAAGTAATTGAGCAAGCAGTAGAAGCGGTGAAATATGCAAAAAGCAAATTCTCATTAGTTGAATTTTCTTGTGAAGACGGCTTCCGTTCAGATCAGGACTTCCTTGTGCGTATTATTAATGAAGTGATTAAAGCAGGAGCAACAACAATCAACGTACCCGATACAGTAGGGTATGCTTCTCCTGAAGAATACGGTGCATTATTCCGTTTCTTACGTGAAAACTGTACAGGTGCAGATAACGTCAAATTCTCTGCACATTGCCACGATGACCTTGGGATGGCGGTAGCGAACTCAATTGCTGCTGTGCAAAATGGTGCTGATCAAGTGGAATGTACAATTAACGGAATCGGTGAGCGTGCAGGGAATGCGGCGCTTGAAGAACTCGGTGTCGCGTTCCATATCCGTAAAGATAATTACGGCGTTGAAACGGGATTAAACTTAAAAGAAATTAAGCGTACATCTCAATTAGTGAGCCGCCTAACAGGTGTTGTCATTCAGCCGAATAAAGCGGTTGTTGGTAAAAATGCATTTGCTCATGAATCAGGTATTCACCAAGATGGCGTACTGAAAAACCCTGAAACATATGAAATTATTTCACCAGCTTTAATTGGTGAAGGGGAAGTGCCATTAGTGCTTGGTAAACATTCAGGGCGTGCTGCATTCCGCGATCGTGCAGAAAAAATGGGCTTTGACTTATCAGATGACAAATTAAACAAAGCGTTTGGTGAGTTCAAAAAGCTTGCTGACCGCAAAAAAGAAGTGACAGAAGAAGACTTAGTGACATTATTAACAGAGCAACAAGTATCTGTTGAAGACGTGCCACTATTCGAATTAAAGAGCGTGCAAGTGCAGTATGGAACAGAAAATATTCCAACTGCAACGGCTTCTATCATTACACCAGAAGGCGAAACGAAAACACTTGCTTCGACAGGCTCTGGTTCAGTGGAAGCGATTTTCAATACGTTAGCACAGCTTGTAACAGGCGAAGTGAACATTCTTGACTACCGCGTAAAATCAGTTGGTAAGGGTGAGGATGCACTTGGTGAAGCGGTTATTAACTTAAGTTATAATGGCTTCCAAGTAACAGGTCGCGATGCAGCTCAGGACGTATTAGAAGCTTCTGCAAAAGCGTATTTAAACGCAATTAATCGTCAATTAATCCAAGAAAGTATTCGTGCTCGTCAGCCGATACATTAATACGAGCGCCATCAAGCGTAAGTTTGATGGCGTTTCTATAAAGTGACACTTTAAATAAGTGGGGAAAATGAGACTCGTACCGGGTATTCCGCTTTTGGTACAGATCCATTACGGCCCGTTAATACGGGATAAATCATTCGCGTAAGTTGCGATAAAAGGAAAGGTGTTTTTAATGGAAAAGAAAATTACAGTATTGCCTGGAGACGGCATTGGACCTGAAGTAGTTGCTTCAGCGGTGAAAGTTTTACAAGTGATTGGTAAACGATATAATCATACATTCCACCTTAGCTATGCAGCGATTGGTGGCGCGGCAATTGATCAATTTAATAATCCATTACCGGATGAAACAATCGCTATGTGTGAAGAAAGTGATGCTGTTCTATTAGGTGCAGTTGGTGGTCCAAAATGGGATAACAATCCACCAGAGTTGCGTCCTGAAAAAGGCTTATTAAAAATCCGCAAGCATTTTGATTTATTCGCAAACCTCCGTCCTGTAAAAGCGTTTCCTAGCTTACTCGCATCTTCTCCGTTAAAGCGTGAAGTCGCAGAAAACGTGGATTTAATGATTGTTCGTGAATTAACAGGCGGTATTTACTTCGGAGAACCTCGTTTGAAAACGAATGAAGGTGCAGTGGATACATGTGTTTACTCTCGTGCTGAAATTGAGCGTATTATCGATAATGCATTTGAGCTAGCTCGCTTGCGCGGTGGAAAGCTTTGCTCTGTTGATAAAGCAAACGTACTAGATACATCTCGCTTATGGCGTGAAATTGTAGAAGAGAAAAAAGCACAATACCCAGATGTAGAAGTAGAACATAATTTAGTAGACTCTGTTGCGATGAAATTAATTACAAACCCAGGCCATTATGACGTAGTCGTAACGGAAAATATGTTTGGTGATATTTTATCGGATGAAGCATCTGTTATTACTGGTTCACTTGGTGTATTACCATCTGCGTCAATCCGCGGCGATCAATTTGGCCTTTATGAGCCGGTACATGGTTCTGCGCCAGATTTAGCAGGTCAAGGTGTAGCAAACCCAGCAGCGACAATCCTTTCTGTTGCGATGATGCTACAATACTCATTTGGCTTAAAAGAAGAAGCAGCAGAAATCGAGCGCGCAGTAAATGCGGTATTTGAGGATGGCTACTTCACGGCAGACTTAGCACGTGATGGAGACCGTGTATTAACTACGGATGAATGGACAGATAAAGTTATAAACGAGATTGATGCAAGCTTCGTTTCTGACAGCATTATGATTTCATATAATTAAGGGTTGGTGAAGACAATGGGAAAAAACATTATCGAAAAAATTTGGGAGCAACATGTCGTATATCGTGAAGATGGCAAGCCAGACTTACTGTATATTGATCTTCATTTAATTCATGAAGTAACAAGTCCGCAGGCGTTTGAGGGGCTACGCCTAGCTGGTCGTCAAGTACGTCGTACAGATCTTTGCTTTGCTACAATGGATCACAACGTACCGACAAAAAATTTACCAATAATTAATGATCCGATTGCGAAAAAGCAAATTACAACACTTGCCGACAACGCAAAAGAGTTTGGTGTACAGCTAGCAGATATCGGGCACCCTGACCAAGGGATTGTACACGTAATCGGACCAGAGTTAGGTTTAACACAACCAGGTAAAACAATTGTATGTGGTGACTCACATACAGCGACACACGGTGCATTCGGTGCATTAGCATTTGGTATCGGTACATCTGAAGTAGAGCACGTGATGAGTACACAAACATTATGGCAAACAAAATCACCAACAATGGAAATTCGTGTAAACGGTGAGCTGCCATTTGGTTGTACAGCAAAAGATATTATTTTAGCGATTATCGCAAAATGGGGTATCGGTATCGGTACGGGCCATATTGTCGAGTATACAGGTGAAGCGATTCGTGCCCTTTCAATGGAAGAGCGTATGACAATTTGTAATATGTCCATTGAAGCAGGAGCAAAAGCCGGCCTTATCTCTCCTGACGAAACAACAGTAGAATATTTACGTGGTCGTCGTTTTGCACCACAAAAGCAGTTTGAAGAAGCGGCTGCTTACTGGTTAAGCTTAGCTTCAGATGCAGATGCAACATATGATGTTGTATTAGAGATTGAAGCATCTGAAATTGAACCAATCGTCACATGGGGTACAAATCCATCCATGGGTATTGGTGTAACGAAAACTGTCCCAACAAAAGCGGACTACGATAACGATATCGACCGTAATGCATTAGACAAAGCATTAAAATATATGGACTTACAAGAAGGACAAAATATTACAGATATCGAAATTCAACACGTATTTATCGGTTCTTGTACAAACTCTCGTTTATCAGACTTACGTGCAGCAGCGGATATCGTAAAAGGCAATCAGTTAGCACCCGGTGTGAAAGGGATTGTCGTACCAGGCTCTTGGACTACGAAAAAAGCAGCGGAAGAAGAAGGTTTAGATCAAATCTTCGTAGATGCAGGCTTTGAATGGCGCGAGTCAGGCTGTTCTGCTTGTTTAGGTATGAACGAGGACGTGATTCCAGCAGGCGAACGCTGTGCATCAACGTCAAACCGTAACTTCGAAGGACGTCAAGGTGCAGGTGCACGTACGCATTTAGTATCCCCAGTAATGGCAGCAGCGGCTGGTATTCACGGTCGCTTCGTCGATGTTCGTACGCTAATTAAGCAAGAAGCATAAGCAGGAGGTTAAATCCATGGAACCAATTAATATCGTAAAAAGTGTGTATGCACCACTTGATCATAAAAATGTCGATACAGACCAAATTATTTCTAAAGAGTTTTTAAAGCGCATTGAGCGTACAGGTTTTGGTCAGTATCTATTCCATCACTGGCGCTTTGATGCAGAAGGAAATGAGATTTCATCTTTCATCTTAAACAAGCCAGCTTATAAAGGTGCACAAATTTTAGTAGCACAAGATAACTTCGGCTGTGGTTCATCTCGTGAGCACGCACCGTGGGCTATTTTAGACTATGGCTTTAACGTAGTGATTGCGCCATCATTTGCGGATATTTTCCACAATAACTGTTTCAAAAACGGTATTTTACCAGTGAAGCTAACAGAAGCTGAGTGTGAAGAGTTACTGGCAAAAGGTTTAGAGCAAGCACAAGAAATCGAAGTAAATCTAGAAGCGCAAACAGTAACGACTAGTTACGGTAAAACGTATACATTCAATATCGATCCATATTATAAGAAAATGCTGTTAAACGGTTGGGATGAGATTTCATTAACATTCCAATATGAAGATCACATTAAAGCATACGAAGAAAAACGTTTAGTATTTGAATAAGATGAAAAGCACCCTAGCTATATTTGTAGCTAGGGTGTTTTATATAAATTATCTTAAAACTGTCGACATTGAACGGTCAAAAAGCTACGGTATCCGAGCAAAAAGTCGCTGCATCCGGTCAAAAACATCCGGCATGAGCAAAATACTACCGTATCCAGTCAAAATCCTGCAATGAATGAATTGTTAAAAAATAGTTATTTTTAGCCGAAATGCAAGCAAATGAGATGATAAGTTTGCAACATGGCGGCTGATTTTTAAAGTCAATCGTTATGCTGGAACATGTCTATTGGGCTGTTGTAGGTGTTAAACAGGAGTATATGTTTACGAAAATGAGATGAACGTCACTTCGGAAGATTTTAATTCGCAACAGGATATATATATTTTCGATGATAGTTTTAGTTGGACGTATGTGCATACACACGAAGATATATGTGGCCCATATTTTTTAAAACGGGTTGATTAGACGATCAATTAATTTGAAAGACAAAGCACATGTAGTGACGGGAGACATGAGGATTCAAGTCATACCGCAAAAACCAAAAGCGGCTATTCATCATCTGATGTGTGGTCAAGTACACATTTTGTGAAGAGCCATATGGAGTAATAAGTTAAAATTCACAGAGAAATAATTGTAAAAAAATATAATAATTTATAATTTTCTTGTATAATAGAGAGAGTATATTAAATGTGCTGATGATTTAAATATTAGTAGATGACAAGTGGTATGATTGATCAAATGGCTTGCTCGTTGAATGGAAGGAACGCAATTTGACTCCATAATGAAAAACATGAGCTGACAATTCATTACTTTCGGCATTAGCCGAAAGTAATGAGGTGAAGCCATGCCTGTGGAAATCAATATATCCTAATGTTCTTGTTAATAAAAGGTAAATCAACATGCTTATATTTTTTATTTTAAATACAAGTAATTGCATTCGTTTAATTTTATTTTTCATTGTGGTGTAAAGGTGGTGTGAGAATAGGAGATGTCAGTAGTAATTGTTGGAGAGGTCGGCAATGATTTATGGCGACTACAACTTTATTTTAAACGAATGAATATAACGGAAATACACAGCTTTCAAACGGTAGAGTCAGCTATTGAATATATGCCTAATGCTACAAAAGAAACGTTGGAGTTAGTCATTTTAGACGTTGAAATGACGCTGAAGAACTGTGAGGGAATTTGTCAAAAAATAGAGTTACTGCATAAATGGATTGATGTTCCTATTTTACTTTCAACAACGTATGAGAAGGCGGAAACAATCGATCGAGTATTTGAAGCAGGCATTTTTGATTTCATACTGAAGCCGTTTGATTTTCTACATTTTAAATCTCGCATTCTCGTTGCATTGAAGTTTATCAAAGAATCGCAGCAACGGAAAAGGCGAGAAGAGCAGCGGTACAATGATTTAACATTTGCGAAAAAGGTGCAGAAAAACGCATTGTCTCCCCGTCTGGTGCGCAAGCATGTCGAGTGTGATGGATTGTACTTGACATCGAATATACTAGGGGGAGACATGTATTGCTGGTTTAAAATAGATGATCATTTAACGGCTGTTTTACTTTATGATGTGATGGGACATGGGATAGCGGCTTCACTTGTGACGATGTCCATTCGCTCACTAACACGAGGGCTCATCACACGCTTAGTTGACCCAGTTGCTGTTATGAAGGAAATGAATCGCCAAATATATACGATGTTTACTGATAGCGCTAGCGATATCGATCATTTTTTAGTTACGGCGATTTACTTACTGATTGATACGAAAAATAAAACGGTCGAATATGTGAATGCCGCTCATCCAGCAGGTATAAAGATTGGAAAATACAAACAGACGATGGAGTTAGCAGCAAATGCACCGATTTTAGGTTTATTTCCGAACATGAAAATAAATAAAAAGAAAATTTATTTGGCGGATTGGAGCCGGATTATTTTATATACGGATGGGCTTCTTTCAACACAGGAAAATGAAAAGCTAGACACGGAATTTTTCCATTCCTATGCATCTCAACATAATACGTACACACTTAACAAATTTGCTGAGCAATACAATTTATATGAAAATACGTACAAAGATGATATTTCAGTGGTATCCATTACTATAACGCTTGAAAGTAGGTGACTCGGAATGGAACTTTTACTTAGTGTAGAACCGAATCAGCAGGCGATTCAATTCGTGAATCAAACGATAACCACATTCGCCGAAATGTATGAAATTCCAACTAAAAGGGAACTTTGCTTTGTTGTACATGAACTAGTCATTAATGCAGTTGAAGCAATGAAACAAATGCAATTTACCGACGTGAAAAAAATAGAAATTCATATAACAAAAGATAAAGATTTAGTGAAGGTAACCGTGACCGATGAGGCAATGGGAATACCAGAGGAGAAGTGGGATAGCATTTTAGCTGCGAATTTTGAGGACGTCGATTTTTCAGATAGAGGAAGGGGTTTTCTATTCATTAAAAATATGGTAGATGAAATTTGGTTTGAACATCTGTCTGACAATCGATTTTTAGTCGGCATACAGAAAAAAATAAATGTATAGCAAGTCATAGTTTAGGGGGGCTTTTTTATGAAGTGGTCAATTCGACGAAAAATGAATGTTCTTATTTTAAGTTGTATTTTTTTATTAATTGGCATTTTAGCGGTAGCGAATTACTTTATTACAAAAGAAAGTATGTTAGAAAGTGCGAATTCGAAGTTATTTTCGGACATTCAAGTCTCATATAATTATATTGATGCAAAAATCCCAGGTGAGTGGCAAATTGTTGATGGAGAGCTTTATAAAGGCGATGTCAATATGGTCGAAAACTACGAAATCATCGACGAAGTAGGGGAACTAACTGATGGAAATGCATTTTCGATTTTCCAATATGATACGCGCATTAATACGAACATTATAGAGAATGGCGATCGTGCGATTCATACGAAAATTTCAGAACCAGTAAAAAAGGCTGTTTTAGAGCAACATGAACGCTATTTAGGTTCGGCAGACGTATTAGGAGAGCCACACCAGGCAGCGTATGACCCGATTTTAAATAGTGCTGGAGAGGTCATCGGAGTTTGGGCTACAGCTTTACCAATCGCTCCTTATTTAGATATAGCGAATAGCGCAGCTGTAAAAAATATTTTGATTTCATCGATTATTTCACTGTTGATTATTTTAGGTATTACAGTATTTATGAAGCGCCAAGTAATTACGCCAATCAATATTTTAAGTGGAAATGCAAAGGAACTAGCAAACTTAAATTTAGATGTTAAATTGCTGAATCCAAAAGGAAAAGATGAGATCGCCGATTTAGCCAATTCCTTTAATGATATGAGAAATCAATTGAAGGAGACGATCGGTATCGTAGCAGGTAGTGCAAATCAAATTGCCACTTCCTCTAATCAATTGTCAGAGTCCTCTCATCAAACGAGTGAGGCGGCGAATCAAGTGGCGCTCACGATGAATGATCTTGCTGTTGGGACAACGACGCAAGCTGAGCAGTCTGAGCGCATCGTCGTCATGATGCAACAAACAATTGAAGAGGTCGTACGAAGCATAGAGCGAGCAGAAGAAACGTTGCACAACGCCATTACATCAACGCAAATTGCGAAAAAAGGTGATGAAGCAATTAACGAGGCGATTAGACATTTAGGCGCGGTGACGCAAACTGTATCGTATGCAACGGATTCTATTCAAAAGCTCGGGAAACGCTCGGAGGAGATTGGCGGCATTATTACAGTAATTAGTGACATCGCGGAACAAACAAATTTACTTGCATTAAATGCAGCAATCGAGGCAGCGAGAGCAGGGGAACAAGGAAAAGGGTTTGCGGTTGTAGCATCAGAGGTACGTAAATTAGCTGAGCAATCCAAGCTAGCATCTGGGCAGATTACAAACTTAATTAGTGATATTCAAGCAGAGACTTCGGTAACTGTTCGAACGATGGAAAGTAACTTACTGGCCGTTAATGAGCAAGTCATGATTATTAATAAAGGCGGAGAAGCACTTGAGGAAATCGTTGAAAAGGTAATGGTGACTGAAAAAGGTGTTGAACGGATGAAGGATTCATTTTCACATGTGCATACAAATTCACAAAATGTCCAACACGCAATTCATGAAATTTCGAGCATTATTGAAGAATCGGCTGCTGCGACAGAGGAGGTTGCTGCGACATCAGAGGAGCAATACGCAACGGTTGCAGAAATTACATCAAATGCGGATGAACTAGCAGAAGTGGCTGACAAACTGCGCAATGAGGTGAATAAGTTTAAATTTTAAAGGATGTATTTCTAAAAGATAAAATAAGTGAGGGATAGTTTAATGGAGCGAAACAAGGTTGCAGTTAGCATTACTGAAAAAAAAGAATATAATGTCATTGCTTTAACAGGAAGCTTAGAATATGGCATTCTTAAAGACGTAAAAGCCGAGCTACAAAACCTTCCTTTACATACAGGGTTAGGTTATGTCATTGATCTACAGAAGGTTGCAAATATTGACAGCACAGGCTTTGGGATGATTGTCAATTTCGCGAAAAAAGTATCAGTGCAAGGGAAGAAAATTGTCATTATCGTTGTTGATGATTTCATACGCAACTTATTTGCCATATCGCAATGTGATAAAGTGTTTCCGATTGTTACATCAGAAGACGAAGCAAGAAACATGATAAAAAGTGAATGGACAGGTGAACTGTCAATTAACGAATATTAAAATGAATCTTAAGAAAAGTGTATCCTAATTTTTTAGGATATGCTTTTTCTTTTACCCTATTAAACACATCAACCGAAATAAATCCGGCTAACAAAGAAGTAATCAAATCCAAGGAGGTATTTTACGAGAATTATGTCTTTTAATCTGTTCGAAAGTTTACTTCTTGGCATAAAAATATCCCTCTTAGATTAACTAGGTCCCTGAAAATTATAGAATTTTTAAAAGTATGTTATTTGCTGTTGCCATAATTCCATAAAAGTGAAAAGTCGATTTGTACCAAGAATATTGGTATAAATCGACTTTTTCAGCATATCGGTGTTCGTTTACGTGTGTTACGATTCATTGCTATGTAAAACTCGAATTTGATGATTGTTATATTGGTCGATCAACTCCTGTGGAATATGGTAATCGGTAATGACCATGTCGATATCCTGTAGCGGACAAATAGTCATTAATGATGAAGTTTCAAATTTCGACGTGTCAGCAATGACGATTTTATTTTTTGTGCGAGCGAGGATCGTTTGAATAACGCCAACCTCATGAATGCGGAAGTCTGTTAAGCCATCCTGAATAGATAAGCCATTAACTGTGATAAAGGCTGTATCAATATTTAAATTGCTAAGCACTGCTTCGCATTGTGGGCCGTATAAAGTAAACTCTTCCGAATTATAAAAGCCGCCTGTTAATATGATGTTGAATTGTTTGTTTGTACTTAAAATGCTGACGATGCGTAAGTCATTCGTAATAATCGTCAGGCGCTGAAATTTATTAACGATGACTTTTGCTAGCTCTGCCGTAGTAGTACCGCCATTTAAAGCGATTGCTTGACCTTCCTCGATTAATTCTACTGCAAAGGAAGCGATGGATTGCTTTTCCTGTAAATTAGCTACCTCACGTTCCTCAAACAATTTGTTTAATACGTTATTTTCCTTTTGCTTTAATACCGCTCCACCGTGTACTCGCTTGACAATGCCCTTTTTCTCTAGCATTTCTAAATCTCTACGCACAGTATCAATGGAAACATCTAAAATAGCTGCAAGTTCGGATGCTTTTGCGGCTTTTTGCTTTAATAAGAAAGATTCTATTTGAGTATGCCTAATTTCTTGTAACAAGATGCATGCTCCTTTCCGCTATGTTTATTAATGATTATAGCAAAAGTATGCTCTTTAGTGAATATATTTATGATTATTAACAATATATTAATGGAATGTAAATTTAATAAGTTCATGTAAAGATGCTGAAAAAGGGATTGAAAAACAGCAAAAAGCTGATTAATATTGCAAATGTAAGCAAAAACATGCGAGAAAGGAAAGAGTAAATAAGCTAAATGCATAAATATAGTAGATTACAAAGAAGGAAGAGATAAAAAATGGGAACTTTTTTTAATCCAGTAACAATACACGTCGAGAAACTAACGGTTTTACAGCAAGTACTTGATAAAATGCCGCTAAAGGCAGCGAAAGTACTTTTACTAACTCGTGGCGGTAATTTTAACGACTCGTCAGAAAGCGCCGAGCTAAAAAGTTGTCTTCAGCATTACGAAGTGCAGCAAGTAGATATTGAAATTTCCAATCCTACTGTAGATGATTTATTCGCGCTATTTAATCAGACGAAAGAATTTGATTTTGATTGCATTGTCGGCATTGGTGGGGGAAGTGTACTGGATTTATCTAAATCGTTAGCCGCGATTAAAGGAATGCTAATTGAATCTTCCGAGCAGCTGCTAACGATTATTGAACAAAAGGACTACGTGAATAATGAGCAAACAACACCTTGGATTGGCATTCCAACCACTTCTGGAACTGGCTCAGAGCTAACATGCTGGGCAACAATTTGGCACAAAAAGCAAGGGATTAAGCTATCCATTGATCATCCATCGTTGTATGCCTATGCCGCGATTATTGATTATACATTAACAGCCTCATTACCAATTAGTATCACGGTTTCGACAGCACTAGATGCACTATGTCATGCAACAGAGGCATACTGGTCAAGAAAATCAAATGATATTTCGAGAGTTTATGCAAAAGAGGCAATTAAGCGCATTACGCAACATTTAGAGTTGCTAATCGAAACGCCGAATCATTTACAGTATCGACGTGAGATTGCTTTAGCAAGTATGTATGCAGGCTTGGCCTTTAGTAATACACGAACAACAGCTTGTCATTCAATCTCGTACCCATTAACGATGGAGCTTGGGGTTTCACACGGTGTGGCAGCAAGCTTAACGTTAGCAAAAGTGTTAGCTATTAATTTTGAGAGCATCCCTGAAAAACAACAATTGCTTGAAGCATTTGGTCACCGTACCTTTGATGAAATACAGCAATGGATCGAAAGTGTACAGGAGAGAGCGGGCTTTGCTACAAGACTTGTGCAATATAAAGGAACACATGAAAGTATTGATCGTATTGTAGAAAATGCATTTACAAAAGGTCGTATGGATAACAATCCAGTTGTATTAACAGAAACAGATGTAAAAAATATTTTAATCTCAATCTATGAATAGGAAGGTATAGAACAATGAAAAAAACACTTTTAATATCATCCATTTTAGCACTATCAACAGCTTTAGCAGCATGCTCTGGGCAAACAACAGAAGGTAAGGTAGACGACGTAATCGACATCGTTTGGTATCCAAATGAATCTGGGTCAGATTTAAAGGCATCACGTGATGAGATTGGAGAATTAATCGAGGAAGCAACAGGCAAGGAAGTGAAGCACCACTTAACGACGGACTATGCTATTGCGATTGAAACAATTGCAAATGGCAATGCAGATATGGGCTTTATGGGGTCAAACAGCTATATCGAAGCAAAGGAAAAGAATGATGCTGTTATTCCGCTAGCAGTACAATCAGGTGAGTCTGGAACATTAGATGATGCAATTTATTATAGCTGGCTAGCTGTGGATGTAAATGAGCAAGATGCGTTCAAAAAGGATGGCGAATTTTCATTAGATACGATTGAAGGGAAATCGATTTCATTTGTATCTAATAGCTCAACATCAGGCTTTAAAGTGCCATCTGCAACAATCATTAAGCACTTCTCAGAAAACGATAAATACGCAGACTTATCTGAGGAAAGCATCATGACAGGTGCTGAATTATTCGAGCAAGTATTATTCGGTAACTCGCATCAAGGATCAGCCGTGAATTTGTTAAAGGATGATGTAGATGTAGCGGCATTCTGTGATACATGTGTAGAAGAATATGTGGAGCTAAAAGACGGAGAAGCAAACACACTAGGTGCTATTTATACAGTAAAAGCAAATGCAGCAGAGCCATTTAACACAGTGACGGGTAAGGATTTTGCATTAATGAATGTAACGCCTGTATTAAACGAACCATTCGTTGCGAATTTAGAAACAATGGGGCAGGAAGATTTTGATACAATTCAAGCTTTATTCACTTCGGATGAGTTTGCAAATAATGAAATGATTTTTGGCTTAAAAGATAGTGAGATTGCCACATTATTCACGAAAGAAGGCGAAGAACGCTTCTTAGTAGTTGAGGATGCATGGTTTAACCCAATTCGTGAATTAACAAAATAATTAGCGACATTAAAAGCGAGGATATTCGAGATGATGCCATTATTACAAGTCGATCAAGTAGAAAAGTATTATAACGAAGAAACAAAAGTGTTAAAGGATATTAGTTTTGAAGTTTATCCAGGAGAGTTTATTTCGATTATCGGTCCTTCAGGTGCAGGAAAATCAACGTTACTACGCTGTATTAATCGCATGGTGGAATTTAATCACGGAACCATCCTGTTTAATGAACAAAATATCGGTCAACTAAACAAAAAAGAGCTACGAAAAGCACGCACGAAAATCGGCATGATTTTTCAGCATTATAATTTAGTTCCACGCTTGAGTGTATTAGAAAATGTACTGCATGGTCGTTTTGGCTATAAAACGACTTTGCAGGGAGTTTTTAATCGCTATACGCAAAAGGAAAAGGAACGCGCCTTCTTCCTATTAGAGAAGCTTGGTATTGCAGAGCATGCATATAAACGCTGTGACCAATTGAGTGGCGGACAGCAACAGCGTGTTGGGATTTGTCGAGCGCTTATCCAGGAGCCTTCCTTAATATTATGTGATGAACCCATTGCTTCGTTGGATCCGAGCTCTTCAAAAGTTATTATGGATTATTTGAAGATGATTTCTTCTGAGCTAGGCATTGCTGTAGTCGTTAACCTGCATCAGGTGGAGGTTGCGCAGCATTATTCGGACCGTATCATTGGCTTAAATAAAGGTAATATTGTTTTCGACGATCGTAGCGCGGCACTGACAAATACGGAAATCCAAAATATTTATAGTTCGAACATGCAAGATTTAATCATGATATAAGGAGAACTAACATGATTGATAACAAACTGAAACGCAGTAACTGGCATACATGGTTTTTTCTAATCATCATTGTGCTGTTTACTTATGGCTCTGCTGCCATCACTCAATTTAACGTTGTAGAGGGCATGATTACCTTGCCGGATGCTCTGTTATGGATGCTATCAAATTTATTTGTAACAGGGGAGTCGTTAGAAAAATTACCGATTATACTAGCGTCATTATTTGAAACGATTTTTATGTCTATTGCGGCTACTGTATTTGGTGCAATCATAGCACTATTTTTAGGGTTATTTGGCTCTGCTAAAACGATGGTCAATAAACCGTTGATGCTGTTTTCTCGATTTGTAGCATCGCTTTCACGGAATATCCCGGTTGTGGTCTGGGCACTCGTGTTATTGTTATCGTTTGGACAAAATTCGGTGACAGGTTTTTTAGCTTTATTTGTAGGCTCAACAGGCTTTTTGACGCGTGCGTTTATCGAATCTATCGATGAAGCAGGTGATAAGTCTATTGAAGGCTTACAAGCAACTGGAGCAACATATTTTCAAATCGTCTTTAAAGGTGTATTGCCACAGTGTTTACCACAGGTCATTAGTTGGATCTTATTTATGATTGAGACGAATATTCGTAATGCAACACTGGTAGGTATTTTAACGGGGACGGGCATTGGCTATGTGTTTGATATTTATTATAAAATGCTGAACTACAATGTAGTATCACTCATTACGCTTTGTATCGTTGTAGCCGTTATTGTCATTGATGTGTGTTCAAATCATGTGCGAAAGGTGATTTTATAATGGTACAGGTTATGGAAAATAATCCACCTCATAAACGACATATTCCGTTAAAGAAATATGCACGAGCAGATATTTATATGCGTATGATGCTACTAATTTTCACTCTATCAACAATTTTTGCGTTCTTCATATTTGACTATAAAGGGCTAGAGCTAAAAACAGCGATTATTGATACGTTAAGTAATATTAAAGTAATGGTTTTAGAGCCAGGGCTCTCCCATTTTAGTTGGGGAGAAGCATTTTACCAAATTGGCATCACAGTAGGCCTTGCTTTTTTATCAACGATTATTGGGGCAGTGATTGCGTTAGGGCTCGCTTTAATGGCGGCTACGAATTTATCAACTGAATGGCTATCAAAGGCTGTACGAATGGTCATGGCATTTATTCGTGCTGTACCAACAGTTTTATGGGTATTGATCTTTGCGATTTCTGCGGGGTTAGGGAGTGAAGCAGCAATATTAGGGATGCTACTGCATTCGATAGCGTATTTAGTAAAGGCATTTTCTGAAGCTTTTGAGGAAATGGATTCAGGCATTATTGAAGCTTTACGTGCTAGTGGAGCAAATTGGTGGCATATCGTTATTCATGCGGTCATTCCTACGACATTTACGTATTTGCTATCATGGGTATTTTTACGCTTTGAGATTAACTTTGGTGTAGCTGTTGCAATGGGGGCAGCAGCGGGTGCTGGTGGTATTGGCTTTGAATTATTTATGGCATCAAGCTTCTATTTTGATTTGCGTGAGGCAGGGATGATTACATACTTTATATTAATCATCGCAATTTTATTAGAAATTGCATCAACACAATTAAAAAAACGTTTCTTCCCAGCGAAGGCTCAGTAAGAAAGATGATTTGGAGGACGTAATATGAAAGCAATTGAAGGAATTATTTTAGATTGGGCAGGGACGACAGTAGACTTTGGCTGTATGGCACCAGTCAATGTTTTTGTAGAAATTTTTGAAGATGCAGGTGTTGAAGTGACGATTGACGAAGCAAGAAAACCGATGGGTATGCTTAAAATCGATCATATCCGTACGATGCTTCAAATGCCAAGAATCGAACAACTTTGGCAGGAGGTACATGGAAGTCCCTTTACTGAACAGGATGTAGAGGCGCTTTATGTGAAATTTGAAGAGAGCTTAATGAAAACATTGGTTACTTTTACAGATCCGATTGATGGTGTAGTAGAAATTGTTACGCAATTACGAAGTAAAGGACTAAAAATTGGTTCGACAACGGGTTACACACAAATGATGATGGATGTCGTTGTGCCCAATGCTAAGGCAAAAGGTTATAGTCCAGATTTTTATATTACACCTGATGCAACGAACTCTTTTGGGAGACCATATCCATACATGATTTATCGTAATATGGAACAGCTTCAATTACAGGCTGTACAACAGGTTGTCAAGGTGGGTGACACAATTTCAGATATAAATGAAGCATTACATGCAGGGGTTTGGGCTGTTGGCGTAGTGATTGGAAGCTCTGAAATGGGCTTAAGCCAAGAAGAATATGAAGCATTAACTACTGAGCAAAAGGAACAAATCATTGAAGCAACCGCTCAAAAATTTAAAAATCATGGCGCGCATTATACAATTCGTACAATGAATGAGCTACCTGCATTAATTGATAAAATAAATGAGCGCTTAAATAGTTAAAGTGTTGAAAAGCATGCAAGGTCAAATATGCCTTTGCATGCTTTTTTATTGAGAAGGATTTATCTAGAAAACATAAAGAACCCGCATACCGATAGTTCGGTAGCGGGAAGGGGGGATCTATTTATTAACCGATTAAGTGATGTTTGACGCAAAAAGAACCCCCACCTAATGCTAAGGTGAGGTTAAAATAAATATAGAGCATTCTTTACACTAACAATAATGGATTAATCATTAAAATCGACATTAATAGTAAGTTTTTCAGTATTTCCTCCACTGACAAAAGCATTACTGTATAACAAGAATGAAAATGATCCATCATCTACATTTCCGTGTTTTAGAGCTGTCGCAGGAAAACGAAGTGTTAATTGTGTATCACTATCTCTCGTCACTTGAATATGGTTAGATATACTATGATCTCCATAAAACCCAATTATATAACCATAATATGAATCGAATTCAGTACCAAATACAAAAGGTAAATTGGTGAAAGTATCCCCTACTAATATAACCACTATTGTTTCAGTAAAAGTACCATCGTTTGCTGCTGACTCATGCAGAGTATATGAACTGAATGTTAATGTTCTTGGTCCGCTATTCTCGTCTTATTCCTTCTATCTATCTCAGTTTTATAACGAGCCTTCATCGCACACGGCGATCCGTCAGCGATAGATTTTTAAAACTTATCTCCCAGTAACAGAATAACGGAGAAAGGTTAAATTTAGGTTAAAAAATAAATTGAATTTTTTGGTACTGCTCAATTCGTCAGATAAAGGGGGAATGGAAAATACTAAATGGGTTTATATTCAATCAGAGCCTGGTCTTTATATGGTAGGATATTATGCACTGGATGGAGAGTGGCATACAGATAGTGACCACGGTAAACGTGAAGAAGCAGCGGAGCGTGTGCATTATTTAAATGGCGGTAAAGAGTAGTTACTCAACATTCCGTCAATGTTTAGTGAAAATAGGGCTAATACCGTTTGTAGTTAGTAAATGACTCTTCTATTGTTTTGTTGATTATTTTTGATTGAGGATGATCTTTGTCAATCTTACCAATATAAATATTTTTCCATTGAAAATATTTTTTCATGCCTAACACCTCCTAATAAGGAATATAAATTATGACGCTACGTGAGTTTCAACAAAAATGAAATTTTACAAAAGAGTAATGAAGGGAGAAAGTGAAATGGAAATTACTAAATGGGGTAGCGTCACATAACCATCAAGCTAACCGTGAAAAACCCTAGCTCCCCCTTGAGTTTTGTACTGTGACTCCTGCGTTTTGGAAAAATAAACAGACCAAATAAACCGATGAAAATGTGATTTTTTTCGCTAGGTGACTTGTCTTTTATTCATCGTCATTTCATAAACAACACCCAGAATATCGAAGACGGTCTGCTTCTTATAGCGATGACATTTGCGACCGTTCTTTTTGAGTAGCTGATAAAGGCGATGTAGCATGTTCAAGAGTTCATCTGTGCCAACTGCCATGGCTCGGAACAGTAATGGAAAGTAATCTTTCACCATGTAAATCGCTTTATATTCACTCAGTTCCTGCTTTTTCTTTTCAAGCAGGAGCTGTCTCATTTGAAACATGGTGGAAGAACAGACCAGAATGCCAATGAGTTGGCCATATAAATGGCATTCAAGACGTTCTTTTTTGATCTTCTTACACGCGTCCATTTCAAAGAACGACTTCCATGTTTTAAATAAAATTTCAATCTGCCAACGTAGTGAATACAAGGCATGCACGTAGTTCGTCGGCACTTCTTCTGACGATGTGTTCGTGATATACACATTCATGCCCATTAAACGTTTGCTTTTCTCCTTCATGACAATGCCTTTTTTCTTTTCACGTATCGCTTGGTTTTTCAGGCGTGTTTGGGTTTGATCGTCGGTTAAACGATGGATGATGACACGTGTTGGCAGCTTCTGATTTTGACCAATGTATGCCTCGGAGATTTCTAGCGTTTCACCAGGGGTTAGACTAGCCATCATCTGTGCCATATCCAGCTGGATGTATTCGGTTTGCTTTTTTAGCGTGCCATTTTTGAAGTATTCCGGCTCAGGGTTCTTGATATAAATGCGTGTATTCAGCTTCAAACGCGAGATATAGTATGCCTCTTTATCGTGAATCGCTTGTAGATCGCTTAAATCGAAATAACCGAGATCACGTAAACAGAGGTCTCCTTTTTCAACGGTTTCAAGACAAACAGTGCCGTATGTTTTATCATTGTTCTTTCCCGGCCCAAGCTGCACATGTAAGAATTGACCACTAAGCAGATCATATTCAAGTTGGATTTTGACACCAGCTGTGTTACTACTCCCTCCAGAGCCTTGATAATCAGTGGCAAAGGAATCAGGAAGTTGAAACACCGTCGCGTCTAAAATCCGAATACGTTCGAAAGCAGAAAGGATACGTGAAGAGAGGGATTGTGTCGCACAAAGTTTTTGTGTGAGGAGGAAAGTAAAGGCTTCTTGGAGAAAGGCGACAGCTGCCGAATTAAAGCGTTGATTCAATCCTTCTGGGCTCATGAGTACCCCGGTGGAAGCTTCTAACCGACTGCACAATTGTGGAAGGGATGTGCTAGCGATTTCCTGACTAAGCCATACACAAAGGGCCATCAGTTCGTTTGCTTGATACTTACTAGCTCGCTGGACAAAGCCAACTTGTTTGGCCATTTTTTGTAGGATTATTGGGGAGAGACAGCGTTGTAATTCTTGTGCGAAAAGATGTAGTTCATTTGAAATGATTGGATTCATCAAAAACGCCACCCTTTCTCGTAAACGAATGTTTTTACAGAAAGAATAGCATTTTTTTCGATTTTGGGGAAATTAGTTTCGTTAGCTTGATGGGTATGGGGTAGCGTCAGGAAAATGCGGATTTACAACGTTAAGAATATATAGGATTTTATTCAGTAACACGAATAACGCAACAATCCCTTGAAGTCGTCTAAACCATTGCTGATACTGGATTTTATCAAAGTTGCATAAAGCCCTGTATAAACAATGTTCCACCAAAAAAGCGACAAATACCGTTAAATCAACGTTTGTCGCTTTTTTGTACGTGTCCTAACTTTCATTTGGGAACGTTTTAAAATTAGATAGCGTATGAAAATCAACTTTTTGATTTTGTTTTTTTAACCTATTTTTAACCTTTACATGTTATTTTTAATTTTATATGTACTGAATGCTAGAAAAGTTGAAGTTAACAGAGAATCCAGTTAATTGAGGTTACTCGTACATAGAAATAAAAAAAGAAAGAGAGGGACTTACTACATGAAAAAACTATCTAGCTTATTCCTAATCGTGTTACTCTTAAATTTACAATGGGGGAATATACCAGTATATGGCGTAGCAAATAGTGAAACAGATTTTGAAATAAGTGAAAATGCTACAGAAGTTACTATTACAGGTTACAAAGGAACAACAAAAGACGTCAAGATTCCACCCACCATTAATGGTAAAGCGGTGACGAGTATTGGGGAGGAGGCCTTTTTGTCTAATGAGCTAGCGAGTGTGACGATTCCATCTAGCGTGACGAGTATTGGGGATTCTGCCTTTTCGTCTAATCAGCTAGCGAGTGTGACGATTCCATCTAGCGTGACGAGTATTGGGGCTTTTGCCTTTTATAATAACAAGCTAGCGAGTGTGACGATTCCATCTAGCGTGACGAGTATTGGGGATTATGCCTTTCAGTACAATCAGCTAGCGAGTGTGACGATTCCATCTAGCGTGACGAGTATTGGGGATTATGCCTTTCAGTACAATCAGCTAGCGAGTGTGACGATTCCATCTAGCGTGACGAGTATTGGGGCTTCTGCCTTTGAGGTTAATCAGCTAGCGAGTGTGACGATTCCATCTAGCGTGACGAGTATTGGGGCTAATGCCTTTTTGTCTAATCAGCTAGCGAGTGTGACGATTCCATCTAGCGTGACGAGTATTGAGAATGGTGCCTTTGCGTCTAATCAGCTAGCGAGTGTGACGATTCCATCTAGCGTGACGAGTATTGGGGCTTCTGCCTTTTCGTCTAATCAGCTAGCGAGTGTGACGATTCCATCTAGCGTGACGAGTATTGGGGCTTTTGCCTTTCAGTACAATCAGCTAAATCAAGTTGAATTTAAAGGACAAATTTCAAACCTTAGTCAGAAAGCATTTAGTAATCAAACCAAGCAAGGGGATAAGTTCCACGGATGGTTCGAGGACCCATCGTACACTAATCCATGGACAGGTATGGTTGCAGCACCTATGATAATTTATGCAAAGTGGAACACTTACTCAACGGGCATTATTCTATCACCAAAAACAAGCCAACTAACCGTTGGAGGCACGCAAAACTTCCAACTAGTAGAAAATCTTTCGGATGGTACAAGTCAAGATCAAACGACAAATACAGCCTTTACCGTAAGCGATCCAGCCATCGCCACGATGCAAGGAAATAAATTAACAGCAATTGCACCAGGTACGGTGACCGTAACGGCTACCTATGGCGCTACAGCTGATACGGCGACCATTACGGTGAAGGCAGCTCCTGTCACAACAACAGGCATTATTCTATCACCCAAAACAGGGCAACTAACTGTTGGAGGCACACAAAACTTCCAACTAACAGAAAACCTTTCGGATGGTACAACGCAAGATCAAACGGTAAACACTGTATTTACAGTAAGCGATTCAACAGTTGCTACGATCCAAGGAAGTACCTTAACAGCAATCGCACCAGGTACGGTGACCGTTACGGCTACCTATGGCGCTACAGCTGATACGGCTACCATTACAGTAAATGCAGCTCCTGTCACAACAACAGGCATTATTCTATCACCCAAAACAGGGCAACTAACTGTTGGAGGCACACAAAACTTCCAACTAACAGAAAACCTTTCGGATGGTACAACGCAAGATCAAACGGTAAACACTGTATTTACAGTAAGCGATTCAACGGTTGCTACAATCCAAGGAAGTACCTTAACAGCAATCGCACCCGGTACGGTGACCGTTACGGCTACCTATGGCACTTCAACTGATACGGCAACCATTACGGTGAAGGCACCAACACCAATACCAATACCAGAACCAGACGACTCGGTGGAACCGGAACCGATGCCTTCAGGTGTCATCCCTATTATTCGTACGGTGGAACAAGGAATCGTGCGTTATCGTGCAAACGTTTTATTGGAACCTGTTCAAGTACAAGTACACCAAATGACCAATCAAGAGGAACGAACAATTCGTCTTGTATACCCAGCAGAAACGGCTATGGTAGAAGCGATTTTAAATCTCTCAAGAACTGCTGGGCTCTATTTAAACAATCAACAGACCCATCTTTTTATGCAAACAGCGTTAGCACAATTGACGATGCCATCTACCGCATTTAATGGGATCACAGAGGATGTATTCTTCCGTATTGTGCCTGTAAAGGCACAACAACAGGAAATGATTCAGACGAATGTACGACAAAACCAACAAATCCAACAGGTAATGCCCGAAAGAGCGATACTTTCATCACTAGGAACACCGGTTACAATTGAAACGAATCTACAAAGTCGCCCGATAACGATTACATTACCGATTTCGGCTGAATTAACAGCAGAACAAATGGCCTCACTGGTTGTTTATATTGAGCATAGTGACGCAACAACGGAAGTAAAACGTGGTCGTATTGTTGAATTTGAACCAGGTGCGAAAGGATTCCAATTTGAAGTCGAACATTTCTCAACATTTAGCTTAGTCTATGCTTCAGAAGTGCCAGAAGTTGAACCGGAAGTAAAACCAGAAGTGAAGGTGTTAGCACCTTATATTCAAGGTTATCCAGATGGCACATTCAAGCCAAATGCTTCGGTAACACGTGCCCAAATGGCAACGATGTTAGCGCGTTTCTTAACAAATGGGGACATCCCAACAACGGTCCATGGTTCTTTTGAAGATACAACCAATCACCCTTCAAGAAATGCGATTGAACTTGTGAAGCAAGCTGGTTTATTTAATGGCACAACGGAAACGATATTCAATCCAAATGGCACGATTACACGTGCCCAAATGGCGCGTGTCATTGCACGCTGGATAGATAAAAATTGTGTACAAGATGATGCAAAAGCCTATTGCCAAGAGGCTGGTCAAGGAAAAACATTTACAGATGTCCATTCAACACATTGGGCTGCACAGGCAATTGACAAAATAAGTGCACTGGGCATTATGTCGGGAAATAGTGCGACAACCTTTAATCCAAATGGTGCGTTAACAAGAGCACAGGCAGTGAAAGTACTCAACCAATTATTCGAACGCCCAGCTTTAGAAGATATCGCAACACCTACATTTAGCGATGTCCCTTCTACCCATTGGGCAATTGAAGAAATTGAGGCAGCAGCAACAGAAATAATGGTCAAAAAATAAAAACAACACCTGTATGGTTGGAAAAGATGCCGCCATTACAGGTGTTGTTTTTTGTGATGAGTTCCCAAAGCGTCGTTTGGTAACATGAAGTGCTTAGCGTTGTAAATCCGCATTTTTCTGACGCTATCCCTAAATGGGGTTACATTCAATTGGAGGGTGGCATACAGATAGTGATCACGGTAAACGTGAAGAGGCAGCATAGCGTGTGCATTGTTTGAATGGTGGTAAAGAGTAGTTACTGCGCAATTCGTCAAAACGGCTTTGAAACAAAATGTGAAGGAAGGTGTCAGCTTATGAATTATGCTATACAAGCACATTTACTTAAAGGGAGTAATGTAGTCTTTATGGATAAAAACCATATTAAAAATGCTGAAACACAAGAATTTGACGAAGTAACGGTTTATCTATCTAAAAAAGAAATAATCGATTTATATACTCGAATGAATAATGTTATTACTGAAAACGACTAATCAACAATCAGTCAATGAACGTAAGAAACATGTTCTAGGTAAGAAACAAAATGTTTAGGAAGAAGGAGACAAAATTATGTGGAAAATGATAGTTAAAAGAGTTAATGGGGATGCAACATGGCAAGAAGAAATAATGGTAATGGAATTGGATGATTGGGGTAGAACGAATATAAAGCCATTAAAAGAAGATGCATCTGAAGAATCAGCAAAAGAACATGCCCATAATGTTATAAATTATTTTAATTCTACGTTGCGTCCACACAAAATCGCACGTGAATTAGTTGGTGTAATTAGAGTCGAGAATGATCGTAAAAAAATGCGTAGGAAGGTGATCTAGTGACCAGCGAACAGTTAGTCTTATCTTTACCAGATAAACTCGAAACTTTTTATCAAGGTAGCGCTAGATACGCAGTTTTAACAGAGTATGTCGACATAGATCATGCACCTTTGTCGCTTGGTGATTCTGTAATTAGTTCAGGTCAATTTGTACAACGCTTAGGACGTAAAAATAAAAGTCGCGCTACATTCGAAATGCAGGATGATTGTTATTTGCGTTACGTAGGCAAACATGGTGATTTTATACTTTTTGCTGTAAACGATACATTAGCAGATTATTGTTACGCTTTCGGTTATATAAATGCCACTAGATTATTAGTTGTTGGGAACGGTTCGGCATTCGATATTATCCTGGACAGTATCGATATTTACGACGATTTACCAATCGATGCAAGAAAGTTTAATTGAAAAAAGAAAGGAGAAATAGAATGAGTAATCAACAATCTTTATGCTGCGACGCTTGCGGTACAACACATTTTGAAATACCAATTATCGAAAAACCTAAACGTTTCGCGTTAAAAAGCAAGATTCATGATCTAACTGTTTCAAATACAGACGGTAGAGCAACTGACAACATTTGTTTAGAGTGCTTGACCGAACTAATTGATAATTACGGCATTTAGTTATAACGTATTCCGTCAAAGAAAGGAGCAAGTGAGATGGCTGAAAGATGTGAAGGTTGTGGAGTTTATGAATGGTTAGAATACCACGCGTATATATGTCCTCATTGTGGACACGACAACCAAAAGGACGAAAATTAATACTGAGCAATCCGTCAAAAATAAGGATTAATCATTATTATAATTGTAGGTGAAAATCGTACAGCCATAAAGTTAATGATTGAAAAACATAAATAATAATAGAAGAAACTCAAATAGAAAGCGACCACATAAAGTATGTGGTCGCTATTGTCATAAATATATTGTACTTGTTCTTCCTAAGTAACTTGCCTGTGCGTTATATTTAATAATCAGTAATACTACTTGTATCTTGTGTACCCTAATTGTACCTATATAGAATAGGTTAAAATAGGAACAGGAGAAAATTTAGAAAAGCAGAAAAATCTCGGCTTATCAATAATGTTGAAAATAAAAAGTGACTTAACCGATTAAGTGATGTTTGACGACTTCATATGCCTGACAAATTTCAGGGAAGTCCGTTTTGTTATTTTGGGCAATCATATCGTTTGCGATTGCATATAAATCTAACTCTAATGTAGTTGCTGTGACGATATCATTTAGTAATGTTGCTTCCATTTGCTCTACAAAATTTAAAATTTGAGCGTTCATGTATGTCATCTCCAATGAGTTATTTGATGTCTTTACTATACATCGGGTAGACGTCTGACTTCAATAGAGAACCCCTTTAAGTCACAGCTTATTCACACCTTTTTGACGAGAAAATGAACTCGAGAGCTATTCGCTGCTTGAGAACGTTTTTCTTGAGTTATTGTAAAATTTTGAGTTTATGAAAGGAGGGGAGTAGCTATTGACATAAACATTAAAATAGATAAAGGCGTGTTTTAAAACACGCCTTTATCTATTATGAAACTTTTAATTGGTCGAGCATCTGAAGTACTTTATTGCTCAGTTCTTGAATTTCTTCATATTTATAGTGGGCTTCTGAACGTTTTCCTTCTTTAAACAGTTGAATGGCCACATGGCATGTTTGGTGGAATTTTGCATGTACAGCATCCAAGTTTTGAAATGCTGAAAGATGACCAAAATGCGCCTTCCCATCACTTACGTACCATCGACCGAGGCGACATTTCGTATGGTCTTTTACAGCGTTTGGCTCTAAATTACTTCTACCTAGTAGCATATTTTCGATGCGCCAACGCCAAAGCAGGTGATCGGTTTTAGCCAGTTCGATGATATCATCATCTGCATAACAAAGTTGGAAGTCACCCATACTATTGCGTAATTGCTCAGAAATTGTACCCATTTTAAATAGATTTTCTGAGCTATGCGTAATTTCATTTGTCATTTGCCCCATCGTATGATTCATACTCGAAATCGTCCCAATGATTTCTTCAAAAGTAGAAGATTGCTCCTCCATAATCGGTGCAGTATGTGAAATATCTTGAATGCTAATTGATAAATTAGTAATGATTTCGTTCATTTCTGTCGAGCATTTAGATATGGCTGCATTACTTTGATCCATTTTACTTGTCATATTTGTAATGGTATTTGATGTTTTTGAGGCTTCTAGTTGAACGCTATTTACATTATCACGAATATCATTCACATTTTGCTTTGTTTGCTCCGCTAGCTTGCGTACTTCCTGTGCTACAACGGCAAAGCCTTTTCCTTGTTCCCCAGCACGCGCTGCTTCAATCGATGCATTTAAAGCAAGGAGATTTGTTTGTTCCGCAATTTCTGAAATGAGATATACCATTTTACCAATCGAGCCGATGTGGTCATTTAAAGATAATACTTGGTTATTTAATGAGTGAAATTGTGTATGTACTTGCTCAATCTCATGGACGGTTTCTTGTAACTGTTCGCGGAGTTTTTCGGCTCTTGTACCAGTATTCTTCATATTAGTTGTTGCACCTACATTATTTGTAGTGATGGTTTGAATAGATGAAGCCAATTCTTCTGCTGCCGCCACAATGGTATCTAAATCAGTACTTAGCGCAAGTGCATTTTTTTGTAGTTTATTAATAAAAATATTTTCATCAATGTTGGCAGAAACGATATGTGTTAGTTCTAACGTAATTTGTTTTAAGCGGTTGTTATAATTGGCAGCTAAATGGTGAAGTGTTTCAGCTAATTCATCATTTAAGTGATCGCTATGTAGTACTAATGTTTCAGCTAAATTACCATTTGCTACTTTTTGTAATAGATGATTTAGTTCTTGTACTTGTTCTTTAGTTATTGAGGATTCGGGGTGAGTCTTATCACTTTTTGTGAGTGAGCTTAAAAAAGAAAGCATGCCTAACATCTCCTACTTAAATTATGGAACTGCTAATATTTATAATAATATGTCAATTAACCTTTGGATTAAAATTACCATTGTTAAAACCATCATGTCAATGCGGATCTAATTTCTTTACAATTACTTAAAATTTTGTTACAGCCTATCAACAAATAGCAGTGAAGTAACGAAGGATTTAGGAGAAAATAGGCTTATGAGAACAACCTGTATATGTATTAATACCTAAAAAGTAGGATATTTATATAAGTATGATGAATCAAATTTACATAGATTTCTATTTCTGTATTTAAGAAAATAGCCTTTCTTATATATAATAAAAATAACGAAATAGTAAAGGGGTTGATTGTATGATAGAACAACAAAACAAACTAGTAACTGAATCAATCGTCTCATCAAATCCGTTACTACAATTAATTGAACGAATGAAACCGCTTCACGTTTTACTGAATCAAAATTCATATGTAAAAGATACGACGAGAAGGTTAAAACGTATTATTGATGATGCTAGTTCTCAAACAATGATTTTAGTGATGGGGAAAGAGCGGGTTGGTAAGACGACCTTTATCAATGGACTACTCGGTCGTGAAGTGTTATCAGCGAGTAGTGAACATCCGACTGCTGCGAACACATTTATCCGTTACGGTGAGGAAGAGTGTGTGAAAGCGATTTTTTTAGATGGTATGGTCGCTACATTTGATTTAGGAAAAGTAGAGCTGCTCACAATATCGGATGCATTTTGTGCCCAAATTATTCGTGAACACCTTGACTATATTGAAGTATTTATCAAGCACGATTTATTGAAAAACGTTACTATTGTGGATTCGGTTGCGTTAGAAGTAGCAGCCGATCATTCAGCTTATTTTTCTGAGCTACTTGTCGACCGAATGGATGATATTTTTTGGGTTATCCGCAGTGGCTCTATAGCAACAGAAGCTGAACTAGCCCTTTTAGATAAATATAATGAACGAGGAATGAAACCACACTTCATTATAAATGCGATTGATGATACAGAAAATGTTGCAGCGTTTATGCAATCTGAATCGGAGCGTTACGGGGGAAAAATCGCTTCCATGACAGCTGTTTCGGCAACACAAGCGTTAGAAGCGGCGAAAACGAATAATGCACAGTTATTCATTGATTCAAAATATGGGGAGTTACATAAGTTACTAGAGGAACTGACAAATAATCATACAAAAAAGACGCAGCATGTATTTGAACGCTTTGTCGATTGGCTAGAACTTTTCCGTAAAGAAATAGAGCAAATCCCACAGCGTGAGCCGTATTTATCCGCGTTTGAAAGTATTGAAAAATATACAGGTAATAAAGGATTTGAATATACACGTCAACAACGCGATATGGCATTGCTCACGGCATATGAACAAGAGTACGAGCATGTGTGCCATGTATTTAAACCGGTAGAAACGTTATATCAATTGCTCCAAACATTAGCGAATAAGCTATATTTACGTGACGACAAGGTAGAGGAGTTTGAGTCCGTTGCATTACAATACCATCAAGCTGTACGTGAGTATCGTAAGCTGCATGTAGAATATATGCAAACATACGGACTGTTAGATCAGCAATATCGTAAACTGTTCGGTAAAGGAATTGAAAGAGGGGATTTAGTACAAATCAACCAAAATTCGATTACGAAGGCACAGAAAGAGCGATTAGATCAAATGCAACAAAAGTGCGGAGAACAATATCGAATTATTAAGTATTATGAAGCGCATGTAGTCGAAAACTTATATAGCATTCAAAATCATATTACAGAGCTTGCTCAAAAACGCTTACAAACGATTATTCATCAAGTGGCTGAGTTAAATAGCCAACGAAAACGTGAAGTGAAGATTGCCAATTCTTATGTCAACAAGCTTTCAGAATTTAGCTGTATTATAGAAGCGCAACATTTTGTGCGCGATGCGATTAAGCCGTATTTGCTTAGTGGTGCAATCGAGTTAACAGAAAACCAACAAGTAACGATCGAAAATACAATTGATGGTATGATTGCGGTACAATTATCTCAAAAAGAAATAGAATTACCTTCAGAAGAGAGCGACCAAGATTCGCTCTTACATCAAGAATTTGAAACGAAATATATGCTAAGTCCGTTAAGCTTAACAGAAGTCGATGTACTGTCGGACTTACCGGATTTACCAGCTCCATTTATGATGTAATATGAAAAGAGTGTAGAGAAGTCAATTTCTCTACACTCTTTCAGACTGTTGACAAACGCTTTCATTCTGCGTTGCTTGCCTCGCTCGTCCGCTCATGAACTTCAGTTCTATTCGCGTCTTCGCTCGTCTGCGCGCCTTGTCTGTCAAGCGTTTTCAAGACAGTCTGCAGATTTTGTTGTTCTTAAGTTTCCCCTAAAAATAAGTGTAGACAAAGTCAAACTTCGACTTTGTCTACACTCTTTTTTACATATAACGCTCAATTGTTTGTTTTAATGTTTGTTCGATGGAGAACACATCGCGATCTGTGAATGTGAGGCGAACAAAGCTTTCATCCATATCTAAAGCTTCCGATAGTAAGCTGCCTAACCCACGAGCGCGGCGATCAATTTGTAACAGTACATCGATACTATCCGTAGACTGGTTGATAAATGTTACTTCTAGTTCATCTAAGTGTCGTCTATAGGTAGGGTTGGTCGCTGTAAATTCAAATTCTTGAATAAATGGATGTGGCGTGCGAATGCGTAGCGGTGCTTTTTCACATTCTACCTTACGTAAACGGAAGCCAAGACGTTTGACAGCCGCTAATACTTCATTTGCTAGCGGTGTAGGGTTTACTTCAATATAGTCTTTGTCTGTCGGGTCTACGGCCATTTTAATATCAAGTTCTGTTTGTACCCATACTTGTGTTTTGCCTCCTGTGATCGGCGTTGTACGTGGTAAATTGAATGAAAATGGGATCGACTTCAATTCACCAGCACCGATTGTAAAAGGACTGCTTACTTGGAAGGATGCCACAGCAGCGTTGTCATGAATTTTCGTATCATTTACTTCTTTAATGTACGTTGTGTAGACCGTTAAATAAATCGTATCGATTGCTTGTTCGGTATTGCCACCTTTTATTTCAACTACACCATTGACTACATCGCCAGCAGTATAACGAGAGCGGTCGAGTTTCGTATCTACTTGTGCATTGCCAATGCCGATACTTGCTAATATTTTTTGAAACATAAAAAATCCCCCTAATAAATTAGTATGCACTAATCTATACGAAGGATTTCTTAAATAGTTTCATGTATTTTTAGCAGATGAGATAATTATTTAAATTGAAATCTATTTTGTCACAGCACCGCTGCTAAAGGTTTGGTTTTGGTAGTACATGTTTTTAACAAGTACATTTGGTCCTAAGCATTTGACGGCAGGGCAGTGACAGTTTAGCGATTTTGCCAAATCACTTTGTAGCCATTTGTCAAATACTTGAGGGAGTGTATTTGTTTGAATATTGCCAAGCGGTGGCGCATCACCAAAGTCAGTAACAATAACTTCACCAGAGAAAATATTGATGTTTAAACGAGAGCGGCCATCTGGATCATTTCGCATCGTCACATTTTTTGCATTACGTAGACGATTGAGCAATACTTGATCTTCTTCCTTCGTACTACAAGGGTAGAACGGTAATGTACCAAATAGCATCCATGTATTTTCATCTCGAATATCGAGTAAATGATGAATTGCCTCACGTGTTTCTTCTAGTGATAACGATGTTAAAGCACCAGCGAAGTCTGAGGGGTACATTGGGTGAATCTCGTGTCGTGCACATTTCATTTCGTGCACGATTTGATGGTGAATATGCTCTAAATACGGTAATGTCTTTTTATTTAGCATCGTTTCCGCTGATACCATGACTCCATTTTCTGCAAGCATACGGGAGTTTTCAATCATCCGCTTAAATAGGGCAGCACGTTGCTCAAACGTAGGCTTACGTTCCATCATCGCAAAGCCAGTTTCCACGAACTCTTCAACTGTTCCCCAGTTATGTGAAATATGTAGTACATCTAAATAAGGGGCAATTTGCATATAACGCTCGCCGTCAATCGTTAAATTGGAGTTCATCTGTGTGCGCACACCGCGGCTATGGGCGTATTGTAAAATCGGTAGCACATAATTTTGCACCGAGCGTTTACTTTGCATCGGTTCTCCACCAGTAATTGATAAAGTTTTTAAGTGTGGAATTTCATCTAAACGCTTTAAAATCAAGTCAATAGGCAGTGCATCTGGATCTTTCGTTTGCAAAGTATACCCAACTGCACAGTGAGCACATCGCATATTACAAAGCGTTGTCGTCGTAAATTCAATATTAGATAAAGTTAATCCGCCATGTTGTTCTATATCCATATAAGCTTCCCACGGATCATAACTTGGTGTAATTTTAGGCATTGTTATCATGTCAATCTTCCTTTCACGCCTTCCATTGTCTCATAAATTACTATAAGGGCAAAGATTTTTTCTGTAGTCGGAAAATTTAAAAAATAAAAGAAAGAGTAGTTCATATAAGAAATATTCATGTTTATGAAGTTAGACACCTACTCATATGATTTTAATGGTACTGAATATCCTTCAATGTGGAAGAAACAACAAAAACACCGTCTGCCATTTTCATTTCATCGATCTGCTTCACTAAGCCAAAGCCACGAACGAAATAACGGGATGTTTTAAAATCGTCTGTCTCCTTAACAACTTCAATTGCTTGTGTAAATGTTTGAAAAGGTGTTTCAACCGTTATATCTACAGCAGTAATGACCCAATGATCAAATGATGTATTCGGTTCAATTGGCAATACCATATACAGTTCCAGTGTAGGTAGTTTTACGATTTCTGCCACCGTAAGATTTGGTGAATTGATATCCTCATATACTAAATTGATTGCTTGATCGGTTATATGGTAAAGCCGGTACATTGTAACCCCGCCATTATCGATAATTGTTTGGACAATTGTCTCCGTTAACCACATCGTTTTTTCTGTAAAAGAGGCATATTCATTGCCTTCTCCTAAAAATGCCGCAGTTGTTTGATCTTCTTTAAAAAATAGCTGTAACGCTGTTGAATGTTCAAAAGCATTTTTATACCCTTCTTCCTCCTCATTGAAATGTTCATTTGAATCCTCCTCTGCTACTTGAGTACAAGCGACAAGGAAAAGGCTACATAAAAGTAAATATACATACTTCACAAGGTTCAAACCTTTCACTTTAGTTTAAAAACGCACATCTGTTGATCGGGAAAGGTATAGGAGAATAATTTATTTATAGGGATATTAAGTAGGAAGCTGAGAGATAAGGAAAAGAAAATGATGAAGCGAAATAACTGGAGTAAATGGCACCATTTTATGAATTCATTGCCATTGAATGTGATATACAGAAATAGTAATCTAAAAATTGGACATAAATTAAATTATTTTAATATATGTTTCGATAATGATAATTAGAATAGAAAGAGTGGATATTTTGAAAAAAATTCTTTATTCATTAATGGCTCTTCTGCTAGCTTGCAGTTTTGTAATACCTACTGAAACAGCAGCAAAGTCATTTACAGATGTCCCGGATACGCATGCCTATTTTGGCATGATTGATGTTATGAGTGAGCAAGGCATTATTAAAGGGTATGGTAATGAGGAATTTAAGCCGAACAGTACGATTTCTCGTGCACACGTAGCGGTCATGTTAAGCCGTGCTCTCGAATTAAAGCCGATTCGCCCGGCCATAACATTTAGTGATGTACCAACAACGCACGTTTATTATAACGAAATTATGGCGTTATACCGTGCGGGGATTGTGGACGGAACAAACGGGAAATACAATCCGGAAGGCTCTTTGACACGTGGTCAGCTTGCGAAAATTTTAACTAATGCCTTTGGGTTACAGCAACAGCACACATCAGCATTTAAAGATGTGCCAACAACTCATCATTTTAATCCGTACGTTGGGGCGCTTGCTGCAAACAACATAACAACAGGCTATGGTGACGGTTCATTTAAACCGAATACAACGCTGAGCCGTATGCACTTTGCCGTATTTATGTACCGTACGATGTATAAAGACTACCCGCAAATGCAAGTTCATTTTATCGACGTTGGTCAAGGGGATTCGATTTTTGTTCAATCACCAAATGGCAAGACGATGTTAATCGATGGTGGAACACGCGGGGCAGGGGACGATGTTGTTACATACTTAAAATCACTGGGTGTTTCAAGTATTGATTATGTTGTGGCGACACATCCAGATGCGGATCATATTGGTGGTTTAATCGATGTATTTGCAGCGTTTAAAGTACACCATTTTGTGAACAGCGGAAAAGATCATACGAGTGAGACATACGCGGATTTACTAGAAGCAGCTGTCAACGAAGGCTCTTCTTATATAGAGCCAAATCAAGGCGATAGCATTGCATTAGATAGTGCTGTTAACACACAAGTTGTTTACGCCAATAAAAATGCAAGCGCTAACAATGATGCTTCCCTCGTACTAAAGCTCACATATGGGAAAGTATCATTTATGCTAATGGGTGATGCAAGTAAAGAAATCGAAACAAAGATTGCTTCAACATATGATGTATCCGCGCAAATTTTAAAAGCAGGGCACCATGGTTCAAATACAAGCAGTGGCTTCAACTTTATGCAACAAGTAAACCCAAAAGCAGTTATGTTATCTTACGGTAAAGACAATAGTTACGGTCATCCGCATAGTGAAGTACTAGCAAATATGAACGCGATCGGTGCAAAAGGATATGCAACAGCGATGAGTGGCTCGATTATTGTATCAACAGATAGCGTGACATATTCTGTCAATGCGAAGCCGATGTCATCACAAAAGCCGCCTGAAAAGCCACCTATTGAAACAGGTGATCCATCTTCAGGTACTTACGTGATTCCGGGTGCACCAACATCATTCCAAAACTGTACAGAGATGCGTGCCTACTATCCAAATGGTGTAGTAAGTACACATCCAGCGTATGCAGCAAAACATGACCGAGATGGCGACAACTGGGCATGTGAAAGGTAAATAACACACGCAACCACAATCTTGAGAGTGTTCCCAAGGTTGTGGTTTTTTGTTCGTATACACATTCATAGGCTAGTGAAAAAATAGTACCTACAGATTTTAGAGGAGACAGCATAAACTGAAATCCATTTAGAAATAATAGAAGGGAGTCTAAGTAAAGAGGTGACAGTAATGGAAAATGAAATGCCACGTGAAAAAGGTATTGATCATAGCATTAGCCTTTTACAAGAAGGATATAAGTTTATTGTCAATAGACAAAGGCAATTGCACTCGAATGTTTTTGAGACGCGCATTTTAGGAAAAAAAGCTATTTGTATGATTGGGGAAGAAGCGGCTAGACTTTTTTACGATACAGATAAATTTCAACGCAGTGGTGCAGCGCCGAATCGTATCGTCCAAACGCTTTTTGGTGAAAATAGTGTCCAAACATTAGATGGGGTTGCACATCGTCACCGGAAAGAAATGTTGATGTCTGTCATGACAAAAGAAGAAGTGGAGCGCATTGTAGATATGACAAAGCTACAATGGGAACAATCTATCGACCAATGGAGTCAAAAGGATACAATCGTGTTTTATGATGAAATGAAGGAGCTACTATGTAAAGTCGCATTTCAATGGATTGGCTATCCGCTTCATGAGCAAGATACGAAAAGGCTGACAAAAGAATTAGCCGCAATGTTCGAAACACCTGCTGTATTTGGTGTAACACATTGGATTGGGAGAAGTTACCGGAATCAAGTGGAGAAAAATATACAGCAGCTCATACGAGATACGCGCGACGAAAAAATAAAGTTTCCTAAAAATTCAGTGCTTCACCAATTTGCATTTTATAAAGATACAGATGGCTATTTATTAGATGAAGAGACGGCAGCTGTTGAGATTATCAACTTACTTCGACCGATTGTGGCAATTGCCATTTATGCGAACTTTACACTACTTGCGCTTCACCAATTTCCAAAAGAAAAAGAAAAATTACAAAATTATCCGGATTATCCTCGCATGTTCGTACAAGAAGTGAGACGCTTTTATCCGTTCTTCCCATTTGTTGTAGCGACCGTAAAAAAAGATTTTACGTGGAACGGCTATGAATTTAAAGAAGGGACGATGACCTTACTCGATTTATATGGCACGAATCATGATCCAGCGTTGTGGGAAAATCCCGAGTCATTTTACCCTGAACGCTTTGCGAGCTGGCAAGGGAGCCCGTTTAGCTTTATCCCACAAGGTGGGGGCGATTATATTCTAGGGCATCGTTGCGCGGGTGAACAAATGACGATTGACATGCTGAAAGCGAGTTTAGATTATTTGGTCAATAAAATACAATACGATATTCCTGAACAAGATTTAAGCTTTGACTTAAACGACATCCCAAGTATTCCGAAAAGTAAAATCATTTTGGAGAATGTGCGAAGGGTAAGGGAGAATATACAGTAAAGCGAACAATATAGAGAGCTTAAACGGTTTTAGCTAAGTTTAGGCTCTTTTTTAATGTCTTTCTTTGGAATTTAAAGGGATTCGAGCTATTATTAAGTATATGAATTTGGAATTTTTTCGTAATAAAGAAAATTGAGCGTCTAATCGAACAACAGCTTTTTAAAATCGTAATTATATGAAATTGGAGGTTTAAAAATGCAATGTAAAGAGTATATTCAATGGACAAAAAATCATCATCAAAAGCAAGAGCGTGGTCCCATCTATTCACACTTTACTCAAAGTGTCATCGAAGAAGTGTTAAAGTTCCAGCAATCACATGTAGCTTATACGAAAACACCATTACATAGCTTGAAACAATTAGCAAAGAAATTGAATGTAGAAACGATTCATGTGAAGGATGAATCACAAAGATTTGGCTTAAACGCTTTTAAAGTGTTAGGAGGGGTTTATGCCATTGCGAAATACATAGCGGATACTTTGGCAATCCCGTTCGAAAATCTAACATTTGATGATTTAAAAAGTGAGGAAGTTAAAAAGAAGCTCGGGCAGTTAACATTTATCACAGCAACAGATGGTAATCATGGTCGCGGTGTAGCTTGGGCTGCACGCGAGCTTGGCCATCAATCCATCGTCTTTATGCCAAAAGGGTCTGCTCAGCAACGATTAGAGGCGATTCGTTCAGAAGGAGCGGAGGCACATATTTTAGAGCTTAACTATGATGATTGTGTCAGGGAATGCGCTAGATTAGCACAGACAAACGGTTATATAGTTATTCAAGATACAGCTTGGGATGGTTACGAACATATTCCTCTTTGGATTATGCAAGGATATGCCACAATCGGATTAGAGATTGCAGAGGAACTGCCAACTCCACCAACCCATATTTTTTTGCAGGCAGGTGTAGGTTCTTTTGCAGGTGCTATTACAGCATTTTTCCATCAACTATATTCAGATAATCCACCTAAAATCATCATTGTAGAAGCAGACCAAGCTGATTGTTATTATCAATCATTTTTGACAAAGGATGCTTCGATTCAATTTGTGACGGGAGATATGGCGACGATTATGGCAGGGTTAGCTTGTGGCGAACCGAACAAAGAGGCCTACCGTATTTTGAGTGATAGCGCCTTTGCGACGTTTTCTTGTGACGATACCATTTCAGCATTAGGCATGCGCATTTATGGAAATCCGTGCAACGGAGATCCTACTATTATATCGGGAGAATCAGGGGCTGTAACCCTCGGATTACTATATTATTTACAAAAGTTTCAGCAAGAAATAGGGAAAGAACTGGGTTTAGACGGGCAATCTCGCATATTACTTATATCAACTGAAGGCGATACAGACCTAGAACAATATGAAAAAGTAACATGGTTAGGACATTTTTCATTAAAGTAGGGGGAGCATCGTAACTTTAAGACAAAGAGAAAGGCGGAGGTCAAAATAAAATCAAAGTTGGTAATGGTTAATGTTATATGTAGCGGTTTTGTTGCATTATTAATCGCTTGGTTTTTTGCAGAAGGCGCATTAGGCGAAGCCAATGCGTTGACGCCAGAATTCTTTTTCATCTTACCGATATGGGCTATCGGGGTATTATTGATGTGGCGATTCGTTTTCAAAGACGGACCCGAAAATATCTCCCCTTTTAAGATGATAGTAAGTAACTTTCTACTTTGGTTAACGATTCCGCTTGGTTTAATGTTCGCGTTTCAGTTTATATAAGAAAAGGAGTAAGTTATTCTTTATTAGCGTAATGGAGTTATAGTGATGAGAAAAAGTCGATTCGGCTAGATAACCGAAATCGGCTTTTTTGTATGAGAATTCATTGCATGATAAAGTGAAACTTCAATCAGTGGGGATTTTGACGTACAGGACGTGCTAATGCCGACGTCGTCACACGGACGTGACGGATTTTAGTCGCCACTGATTGAGTAGAGGAACGCAAGCTAAGAACGCCACGTCGTGTGGCAATGCCTGCGTGACCAACGTCCTGTTGCCCTTAACCAATCGGGCTTTTAGGGGCAGTTGATCTCCCACCTATGCTTCTAGATTTTTCTTAAACCTTGAGGTGGGAGTCTTAATGCCCGTTAATGCGGGATAAAAAGAATATCATAATGATTCGCTAAAAGTGGCGAATAATATCATTAATTCATCGAATTCAGCAATAGAAATAGCGCAAAATAAAGGAGAATAGTATGACGAAGAAAGTGGATGTTTGTGCATTATGCAAGCGAACGGAAGTGGAAACAACAGAGCATCATTTAATTCCAAGAGAAGAAGGCGGGAATCATGGACCAACGGCTTTTCTTTGCATTCCTTGCCATAAAAATATCCATGCTTTATATACGAATAAGGAATTAGCAATCAGATTAAATTCAATTGAAGCACTAAAAGCAGATGAAAAAGTGTGGAAATTCGTAAAATGGATTAGAAAGCAGCCCGCTTCTACATTAGTTAAAACAAAACGCTCCAAAAATACGCCAAGTAGAAGGTAAAATAGGGGGCAACGCTAGGAGCACGTCATCAACAGTATGTCGAGTCTCTCTAAAGTACATGGTAAAATAGGCATTAGTAACGATCCATCTTATAGCGAACCTAAGGAAGGGACTACATACATGGACATCAAAATCAATCATAAAATCATAAAAGAAATGTGCGGTACGGTCTCCTTCAAAAGAGGGGATGCTTATTATCGCGCAAATAAAGTAACGATTCACGCCGATAGCGCAGACCGATGTACAGCTACTGTGAAAGGTGCAGAAGACTTCCATGTCACAATTGAAAAAGATTCGCTTGGGCGTATTCAGACGTCTTGTAGCTGTCCTACACTTGTGAATTTCAGTAAGAGCTGTCAGCATGTTGCGGCTGTTTTGTTTGCCATAGATGAACGGAAACGACAGGGGAGTACGCCGTCTGATGCACCAGCCGAACAATTGCATGAGCTTCCACTGCCAGAGGGGATTATGACACTTTTTCAGGATGGACCGATACGAAAAAGTCGGCATCAGCTGCATTTTGAAAAAAGACAAGTACTGGATGTACAGTTTACGCTGAAGCCTTGTACGACCGTGAACGGGCAATACTTGTTTGGTATGGAACTATCTATCGGTCAAACGAAGATTACACATATTCGAGAGTTTCTACAACATGTTCAGTTAGGGAGACGTTGTGCATTATCGCCTACACTCATCTATAATCCAAGTGAACATTGCTTTAACGATGAAATAGACGCAGTGTTGCATCAACTCATTAAAATTGTCCAGGATGAAAAGGCTTTTTCTGACGCTTTACCGCACGAGACCGTCTTACTAATTCCACCATCTGCTTGGAGAGGGCTTACTTCTTTACTAACCCAAATGCCAGCCTTATTCATTGAACAGGAAGGACAAGCTACTCAGCCATTACGCATTGTAGACGGGGCTCCACCGTTACAATTTATAGTAGAAGAGATAAACGGTGAATATCAATTGACGATTCAAGGCTTCGAGCGAATGCTGCTTTTCAGTGCGTATGATGCTGTATTAATCGATGGCTCTGTATTTCAGTTAGATAGCCAGGATTGTGAACGATTAATGGAATTACAGCACATGCTAACACCAAGTACAAATCACGTACCTATTCCACATGAACAACTGGATATGTTTTTGAACAAAGTCGTACCGGGTTTGAGGAAAATTGGCCAAGTTAACTTGTCACAACAGTTAACAGAGGAGATGAGGAAAACACCACTTGTTGCTAAGCTTTACTTAGATCGCTTGAAAAATAGACTGCTAGCGGGACTAGAATTTCATTATGAACATGTGGTGATTCAACCATTGGACAGCGCTGAGCATCCAGTAGGTCCGATGATGATTCGAGATTACCGGAAGGAACAAGAAATTCTTGAGATTATGGAGCAAAGCGGCTTTACGAAAACGGATGGCGGTTATTTCATGCAAAATGAACAATTGGAATATGACTTTTTATATCACGTTCTTCCTAACCTTCAGCCACGTGCTCAAATTTATGCAACAACGGCTGTTCGCAATCGACTCGTCAATAAAAGTGTGTTTCCTAAAATTGTCGTAAAGGTAAAGAAGGAGCGAACAAATTGGTTGGAATTCAAATTTCAAATGGACGGCATTTCAGATAAGCAAGTGAAGGAGATTTTACAAGCACTTGAAGTAAAGCAAAAATATTATCGCTTACCAAACGACTCCTTGCTATCGCTTGAAACAAAAGAAATGGAAGAAATACGCCGCTTCTTGCTGACAGGGCCAGTTCAAGATGACCATTATGAAGCGACTTTCAATATGCCGATACTCGAAAGCCTGAAATTTTTGGAGTTGATTGGTGACAGCGAAGTGTTTACGCCAGCGGAATCATTCCGCCAGTTTGTAGATCAATTATTGCATCCAGAGACGTTGGATTTCGACGTACCACCAAGCTTAGCGGGCATTTTAAGAGACTATCAAAAGCAAGGGTTTAAATGGATGAAGCAACTGGCCAGCTTCGGATTTGGTGGTGTTTTAGCCGATGATATGGGACTTGGGAAAACGGTGCAAAGTATTGCGTTTATCGTTTCAGAACTAGCCAACATACGAGCGAGTAAGCAGCCGGTGCTCATTGTGTGCCCGTCCTCGTTAATGTATAACTGGCTACACGAAATAATGCAATTTGCACCTGACCTACAAGCAATCGTCATCGATGGGGGGCAAGCTATTCGAAGAGAGCTACAACGAAATCTTGATGATATCGATGTACTTATTACATCGTATCCGTTACTCCGCCGTGATGTAGCATGGTATGAGCAGCAAATGTTTCACACGGTGTTCTTTGATGAGGCGCAAGCGTTTAAAAATCCGTTAACTCAAACGGCGCGAGTGGTCAAAAAGATAAAAGCCGATTATCGTTTTGGGCTGACAGGAACACCAGTGGAAAATAATCAGGAAGAGCTTTGGTCGATTTATCATGTCATTTTCCCACAGCTATTCCAAGGACTACAGGAATACAGTTATTTAACAAGGAAAGCAATTGCGCGGAGGGTTCGACCATTTTTACTCCGTCGTCTAAAAGAAGAGGTGCTTACGGAGCTACCTGGTAAAAACGAAGCGCTTGAAATGTCAGAGCTACTGCCTGAGCAAAAGCAACTGTATGCGGCCTTATTAGCAAAGCTTCGAGTCGATACATTGAAGCACCTCGACAAGGACACGTTTCGGAAAAATCGCATTCGTATTTTAGCTGGCTTAACGAGACTACGCCAAATTTGCTGCCACCCGAGCTTGTTTGTCGATGGCTATAAAGGAAGCTCCGCGAAATTTGAGCAGTTACTACAAATATTGGAGGAATCGAGGCTTTCCGGCAGAAGAGTGTTGATTTTCTCGCAGTTTACGAAAATGCTGGAACTCATTGGGCGAGAGATGACGATGCGCGGTCAATCGTATTTCTATTTAGACGGTCAAACGCCTTCAGCGGAACGAGTCGAACTGTGCAATCGTTTTAATGACGAAGAGCGGGATCTATTTTTGATTTCATTAAAAGCAGGGGGCACAGGGCTGAATTTAACGGGTGCTGACACTGTTATCCTTTACGATCTTTGGTGGAACCCTGCAGTAGAGGCACAAGCAGCGGACCGTGCATATCGAATGGGTCAAAAAAACACCGTACAAGTCATTAAGCTCATCGCCCGCGGCACAATCGAAGAAAAAATGAATGAGCTTCAAGAAAAAAAGCGCCATCTTATTGCAGATATCATCGAATTTGATGAAAAGACTTCAGGTGCTTTAACGGAAGAGGATATTCGGGAGATTTTGAGGGTTTAGGGGATAGCTGGCTTTATAAAGTTTAGTAGTGCTTATCTAAATATGCTTCTTTAAGAGCAAAAAGCAACGACTTTTATTATGTAAAGAGCAATGTGAGAGGGGGTCTCATATTGCTTTTTTGTATTTAAATAGAGAGTTAAAATCCTTTTAATTCTCAATCGTTAATAGAGGATTTGCTGCTCAAATCTTTCAAATGGCTAATAACTTAATGGATTACAGTTACTTCAATGCCATTGTAATATTCATAGTATCAGGTATGAATATGTCCAAAATATATTTTTTCACACCTTAACATTCTAAAAATAATAGAAGATTAACAACGAGACTGTTGCTAGTTTTGAATAGACATCTCGGTCAGTGGCATCTGACAATAAATTCATTTGTTTTAAATATTGGTTCACTACAAATGAGATCGTATAGTTAATACTAATCTTTCGTTTGTCTAAAAAAATGTACATAAGCCTTCTTTTTTTCCATTGACTAAAAAAGTTGCACGAGGTAAAATTCTGTTATTGATGGTGTATTAAATTCACCTGCTTGTAATTTTTTAATGAATGAAGAGATAAGGCTAAATTTTAGATAATGGACTTTTGTTGGGCTATGGAAACCTTTTGAAAAAGATTAATAAAATAAATAATAAGAATTGTATCGATCAAAACGCATCCAAAAGAAAAATTATAACAATTTTTGTAAGACGGTGGTGTGATTAAGGAAGAAGAGTATCGTTCAATCGTTAATAAGCTTTAGCCAAATAACGCGAAAAAATTTAAACATTGAAAATAATGGATGAAGATTAGATATAAACTGCTTTTTTTTGCCTTTAAATTTTCCGTCGGGAAACATTTATTCTTAGGGGAAATCGAAATTTAGTTCCATAATTGTTTTAGGGTTAGCATCGATTCCGTTTGAGGTTGACTTGTTTGTATCGCGTAAAATTCAACATTACCGGTACTAGGTAGTAAAACTGTAAATGGAGGCTTTGTATGTCTTAGCCATGATGGAGTTAGTAATTAATTGAGTGGAGGAATAAAAGATGTGTTTGTCCAATGGATTAAAACCGTTGTCTGAATGTTCATATGGAGAATGTTTTGTTATCCATGATTTGAAACTTGAAGGGGTAATGAGAAGGAGATTATTAGATTTGGGTTTTGTAAAAGGTGCTGAGATAACGGTTCTTCAAAAAAGTCCCTTAGGAGATCCTACGGCATTTCGTGTCAGTGAAACAACGGTAGCGCTTCGAAAAGAACAAAGTTCAAAAATACTTGGTGTAGTGGTAGGGGGGATATAGGTGAAAGTAAATCGAATTGCCCTAGCTGGTAACCCGAATACAGGGAAAAGTACATTGTTCAATACTTTAACGGGCTTAAAACAACATACAGGCAATTGGCCAGGGAAAACGGTAGTTCTTGCAGAAGGGACATTTCAACATCAAGGGGAAGATTATCTTCTGATTGATTTACCAGGCACTTATTCATTGTTTTCTAATTCAAGTGATGAAGAGGTTGCAAGGGACTACATCGTATTTGAAAAGCCTGATGCGACCCTCGTAGTGTTAGATGGTACAGCATTGGAGCGAAATCTTAATCTAGCACTTCAAGTTTTAGAGATGACAGATAATGTAATCATTTGTATTAATCTTATTGATGAAGCAGAGAAAAAAGGGATTGTGATTGACGAAAAAATCCTGTCGTCTAAGCTTGGTGTTCCTGTTGTCAAGATAGCGGCACGAAATAAACAAGGAATCGATACTTTACTTGATACTTTAGCAAAGTTGCTGAGGGGTGAAATTCAAACAAAGCCTTATCAACTGACATATCCGCTAGAAATTGAAGAACAAATAAGTAAATTAGAATCTAAAGTAAGAGAGTTGATAGGTAATGATTACCCATCAAGGTGGATGGCACTGAGACTTTTAGATGGAGATGAGGCGTTACTAAATAAGCTTCACGAACAAATAAAGACGAAAGGAAGAGAGGTAAAGCCTTATGAGTTCGGAAATGCCATTAAATCGTAATTCATTAGAGAGTTTAATGAATGAAGGAAGATCAAATATAAATGCAGAGATCAGGGATGATATTGTAAGCAGTATTTATGCTACAAGTAAATCGTTATGTAAGGAAGCGGTAAGCTATCAGAAAGAAAAGTCTAACCGATCAGATACTTTGGATGCAATATTTACTTCTAAACTCTTAGGTTTCCCTATTATGCTATTAATGCTTGGTGTAGTATTTTACGTTACCATTGCAGGTGCAAATGTACCTTCTTCCATGCTTGCTGAGGGCTTTGGTTGGGCAGAAGGAAAACTCACAATGGCTTTTCAAGCAATCAATGCACCAGAATGGCTACACGGAGTGCTAGTTCTTGGGCTGTTTAGAGGAACAGGATGGGTGATAAGTGTCATGCTGCCGCCAATGGCTATATTTTTCCCGATCTTCGCTTTATTAGAGAATTATGGTTATTTGCCAAGGGTTGCTTTTAATATGGACCGTTTATTTCAACGGGCAGGTGGGCATGGCAAACAATCACTCACTATGGCAATGGGTTTCGGGTGTAACGCAGCAGCTATTATGTCAACGAGAATTATAGAATCACCAAGAGAGAGAATGCTGGCAATTTTAACGAACAATTTTGTCCCATGTAACGGAAGATGGCCAACGTTAATTTTACTAGCTTCTCTATTCATGACAGCTGGTTTTGCTGGTGCAGCGGGTACATTAGCAACAGCGGGTATATTAATGGGCTTCGTTCTTTTTGGAGTTGTTGTTACTTTAAGCGTATCTTGGGTACTATCTAAAACGGCTTTAAAAGGAGTTCCCTCTCATTACACATTGGAACTTCCCCCTTTTAGAAGACCTAAGATTATTAATACTATAGTAAGAGCAAGTATTGATAAAGCCTGGAATGTCTTAAAAAGAGCAGTAATAGTAGCGGCTCCGGCGTCCATTATTACATGGATTTTAGCTAATGTGTTTATTGGCGATACAAGTATATTAATGTATTTTATTAACTTCCTAGATCCATTTGGAAAGGCTTTGGGATTAGATGGATTCATCCTAGCCGCCTTTATCCTAGGGCTACCTGCCAACGAAATTGTAATTCCAATCCTTATCATGGCTTATTTATCTCAAGGGGCTATGCTGGAAATTGACGATTTAGGCAAGTTAAAGCAAGTGTTTATAGACCACGGCTGGACTTGGTTAACAGCATTAAATATGATGTTATTTTCATTATTGCACTATCCATGCGGAACGACACTATTAAATATTTATAAAGAAACAAAAAGTAAAAAATGGACCTTTATGTCATTTGCGATTCCAACAGCTATCGCCATCGGAGTTACATTCCTTACAGCGACTGTTGCTAGACTATTTGGCTGGGTTTAAAAAACTATTATATATTTTGGAAGCTGTGGAAAGTATGGTAGCTTCAGACTGTAGATAAATTCAAAGAAATTTGAATTTGCCTACAGTCTTTTTTAATAAATGGTGATGAACCGTCAATTTCCGCTCCAACACTCGTTTTCTACGTACGGTTGAGCATCAAAAATTCTCGTCGCTCATCCTTCGCTCCTACTGTTTCTTGAGACCAACATGATGTTGGTCACTTGCTTTACGATACATGTATTACAGTTTGGGGAATTTATAGTTTGAGAGAGAGGAAATGGAACAAGTGCCCGTATTGCGAGGAAAATATGACGAGGAAACAAATTTCATGAAAGTTCTTTGTACCATTTCGAGAAAAATATGATTCTTGTAATAAGTATATTTATGTGAAGCCATACGAGAGGAGAAAAATCTATTACGTATTACTGATGTATAGCTTAAATTCGGTATTAATGCAGCTAATTATTAACTTAAAGTAGAAAAAATAATTCGTAGAGGGGGAAAGTAGATTGGTGTCGAATATTCTTTCTTAAGGTTTGGATATGACCGACCAAAGGGGGAGTTAGAATGGCAATGTACTTTTCAATGTATTGGCACTTTATTATTATGGCTATGCTTGTGATGATCTTTAGTGGTGTCATAGGTTTTCGTTTTCCACGCTTTCCGTTTTATATTGTCCTAATTGCTAGTGGAGTGATCGGCTATGTTTACAGTGTTTTGACGAATTTAGAAGAACTATTCTTTGTTTTTATTATTGCTAATGTTTACATGTCAATAGTTCCGATTGTTTTAATTGAATGGGCAGTCTATATGAGGAAAAAGGCAGATGAAATCGAGATGCATATGAGTTTGGTTCAAAAATAATGATGAAATGCTTAAGAAGAACACCTATAAACGTTGGTAAAACAACGGTTATAGGTGTTTTTTGTTTAGTAATAAGTAATTAACCAATTAAAAAGCGCTTTAAATCTTAAATTTAGAGCTTGAGGCATTTTTATGAGATATCCGAAAGGGTAAAATAAAAATTTAATTTTTCATTATATCAACAAATTTCTGGAAAGGTTTTTTAATTATTGCATTAGTAATACTAAAACCTCTTATGAAATCTGTTTTATTGTAAATTAAATGTGAAATCATTCTTAATACACACAATAAAATTTAATTTAACATTTCATAAACAATGATTTTATCAAAATGGGTATACGACTTAAAAATAAATAAGTGTCATGGGGATTTGACAATTATTTTCAAATAAGTTGTATATCGAAATCGCTTATTTGTTTGAAATGCGATTTAAAAAACTACCATTAACTTTTCAAGCTACTAATAAAGCGCTAGGGTTCGGTATTTCTCCAACAGGAGATGGAGCAGATGAAATGCAAAGAAAAAGCGTTCATTTTCTAAATTACTAGATGATTTACGGTGATTTTTTGAACTAATTGTAGGATTTAAGTGGAGGAAATGATGAAATAAGCGCCATTTTAGAATTCTTTTAAATCAACATTGTCACTTATTCATGTTCATTTTGATACAAAAAAGGTGAAATTCATGAGCAAAACCAAGGATTTACATATAAATTTCAGCATCAAAATAATGGATAATCCCAGCTTAAACACATCGAAAATGAAATAAATTACACACATATCACGCATCGCTTTCCATCAGTTGACATGTAAAATGATGCGTGTTATATTTCAATAAACGAATATCTCGAATTCAAGATATTATACAATCACATAAGTAGGAGGGCGCTTAAGATGATGGAATTACTCAATCGAATGAATGCATTAGCAGTAAGAAATAAGGAAGTTGGCTTAACGCCTACTGAAGTAAAAGAGCGTGAGCAATTACGCCAACAATACTTGCAGCAAATTCGTTGTCAAGTGTTAGCTAATATGAATTGCTTTGCATTAAGTCGATGAATTTGGACAGGATGTAACACTAGCTAAAATTAAACAATATAAAAGCAATTCACTTTATTTCTAAACTGAAGGAGGCACTTAACATGAACATTAATGGGCATCACCATATTTCCATGATTACGAAAGATGCAAAGCGTAATAACGCATTTTATACAAACGTATTAGGGTTACGTCGAGTGAATATGACGGTAAACCAAGATTCACCTAATATGTATCACCTATTTTTCGGGGATCGAACAGGGTCACCGGGAACAGAATTAACGTTTTTTGAAATTCCAAATGCGGGTCAAACACATAAAGGGACAAATAGCATTTCGCGTATTGGCTTATTTGTACCGACAGTCGAGAGCTTGGATTATTGGAAAGAGCGCTTCACTCAGTTTGGTGTTGCGTTTGAAACAGAAGTAACGGACTATGCGAATAAAGCAGCACTTCATTTCCGAGATCATGAAATGCTCGAAATGGTGTTACTTGTTGTACCTGAAAATACAATTTTGCCAGCTCAATGGGAAGCTTGGGAGAAAAGTGAGGTTCCGAACGAGCATCGCATTTTAGGAATGGCGAGTGTGGAGTTGAAGGTGCGTAATCCGAAAGCGACGGCGGAAGTGCTACATGAACTTTTCGGCTATGAAGTAGTAGAGCAAAAAGGTATCCAAACGATTATGCAAACGGAAGCGGGCGGGGTATTTAGTGAGCTTGTGTTGATAGAAGAGGATGGTCCAGCTGAAAAGCCAGGAAGAGGGAGTGTGCATCACGTAGCGATTCGTGTGGAAAATGTGGAGCAACTAAAGCGTTTCGATGAGCTACTAAAGGCGCGCGGCGTAACGACTTCAAATGTAGTTGATCGCTATTACTTTGAAAGTGTGTACTTCCGTGATGCAAACAACATTTTATTTGAACTCGCAACCGATGAACCGGGCTTTACGATTGCCGGGGATATCGAGACGTTGGGTGAAAAACTGCATCTACCACCAAAATTTGAGCATCGTAGAGAAGAGATTGAAGCGATGTTAACACCATTAGATTAATAAATAAGCGGCATATGCTCGAGTTTCACTTGAGTGTATGCCGCTTATTTATTGAAGATATATTTAGTGCTTATAAGTCGATATTACCGACCGTTTAATGTCTTCACTCACCGAGGTTCAGTTTGATCGAAACAAAAACGATTCACTTTAAGAGCAGAAATATGAATAAACGACAACTTTTCTTAATTTTCTGAATGGTTTACTTGTGAACTATATGGCGTTATAATGAAGTCGAATAAATTGAAAAGAGGCGATTTTATAATGAGATTACAAGATAAAGTTGTTATTATTACGGGTGGTGCTGGTGGTATCGCAACAGGTATGGCGATGGCAATGGCAAAAGAGGGTGCTATCCTTGCGTTAGTAGATATTAATGAAGAAGCAGGTCAAAAAGTGCTAGCAAAAGTACACGAATACTCACCACAATCTATTTACTTCAATGGTGACTTATTTGATGTAGCAAACTTACCAAATATCGTAACTACTGTCGTAGAAAAGTTTGGTAAACTAGATGTATTAGTGAACAATGCACATGCATCTACACAAAAACCGTTTGAAGAGTTAACACAAGAAGACTTCGATTTATCATTTGGTACTGGTTTCTACCCAACTTTCTACTTAATGAAAGCAGCATTACCGTATTTAAAAGAAACACAAGGCTCTATTATTAATTTTGCATCTGGTGCTGGTTTAGCTGGTCAACCAACACAAGCAGCATACGCAGCTGCAAAAGAAGCAATTCGCGGTATTACACGTGTTGCGGCAAATGAATGGGGCAAGTATAATATCAATATTAACTTAATCAGCCCAATCGCGAAAAGTCCTGGTGTAGAAGCATGGGCTAAGCAGTTCCCTGAAATGTATCAGGATAGCTTATCTCGAATTCCACTTGGTCGTTGGGGTGAGCCGGAAGAGGATATCGGTCGTGTAGCTGTTTTCCTCGCTTCAGAAGATGCTCGCTATATTACAGGACAAACAATTATGGTTGATGGTGGTTCAGTTCAACTACGTTAAGATCGAGGGATATCATAATGAAGAAGCCAAGTATTTACGAATTAGTTAATATGGTCGAGCAGGTAAACAATGCAAGTATTATTCAATATACCGATAGCTTATCAAAACCAATTGGAATATCGTCCATCATTGTGTTAAGCGAAATAAAGAAGCAAAAAAAATGCCAGCCAATCC